>SXXK01000067.1 GCA_005791255.1 Planctomyces sp. | reverse complement strand
GTTGCGGCCCCTTCAGTGTCGGCGGACAAGTGTCAGTACTGTTCGACAAGATAATGGATGAGGTCTGAGGAGGTTACGATGCCGGCCAGTCGTGTGCCATCGACGACGGGGACTGAGTGGAAGCCTCCCTGGCTGAGAATTACGGCCGCATCGCGGACCGCGCCACTGACACAACAGGATACCGGCAAGTTCACCGCCGCGAACCACCGGCAGGTGATGCACCCCGGTCTCTTCAAACAGCCTTCTGGCCCTGGAGAGTGAGTCGCCTGCTTCAAGGACGACAGGGTCCTTCGTCATAACGTGGGAGACCGGATCATTTTTGCGCATGGCTGATGTCCTGCTCTGAATTTTCGGAAGTACAACAGGTCTGAGTCCTGCAGCGTTGCAGTTGACGTGCCAATTCCGAAAACAGGAGCAGTACCGGCTGCTGGCGGGCAGGCGGGCAGACGTGGCCGCCAGATCTCAACACGAGGATCCTGAACATCGGGCGAAAAGCCGAGCGAGGTTGTTGATTTTGTTGCAGCCCGCATCCGGCATTGCTGCAGGTGACGAATTCCAGGTGTGCGAACTCGCGCAGTGCACTATTCAGTCAAACCATTCGTCTGCCGGGTCAAATTCGGGGAGGACGACGATGAGTACTTTCATGCGTCCCACGGCTTTGTGCCGGACCCCGGGCGGGATGACGAAGGACTGCAATGGCTGCACCGGTATTCGTTCACCATCCAGTTCCATGGCGGCGTCCGGACCACATTCCAGAATCACGTAGGTTTCGGTCAGTCGTCGGTGATAGTGTCGTTTGGCGTCTTCTGAGATTTCGGTGATATGCAGGGTTCCGGGAAACTCCGGGATTCCGGCAAAGGCACGTCGAGCTTGTCCGCAGGGGCAGGGCACCGGGGTGATCTGCTGAAAGTCAGCAGATTTCCAGCGACGGTGGATCGGTGCGTCACAGCCGGATGCTGCGTTTGTCATCGGTAACCGTTTCTGTTCCGGTTGCTGAACTTTGTGCGGTGGGATGGCACAAACGGCGGAGGAAAACGCCGTGTCAACGAGGGGCAGCTCGGGCCGAACGGCCCGAGCTGTTTTTGTGGCCCCGGGAGTCCGCAATCAGCGTGTGCGGAAGGCTTTCCATTCGTCGAGCATGGCCTGGATGCGGGCGGGGTTGAAGTCTGCCGGTACGTCATAGTCCTGATTGGCCATCAGGTCCTGGACGGTCAGTTCCTTCGAGGGGACTCCACCATCCGGGACGTTGGCGTGGGCGGTCCAGGCAATTGCGTTGAGCACGAGTGTGCGAAAGTCGCGGTTGCCCCAGTTCCAGTGATCATGTCCTCCGGTGAATCCGAACCCGCGTCCGCCATCGGGGCGGGTGACGGCCCAGGCCACCGTCTGGCGTTCTTTTCGCTCCAGCACCGCGGCACGCACTGCCGGATTGTTGCTGTGAGCTCCGTCGGGGCGGGACAGGCTGCCGTCTGCACGCACCAGGGTGTCTTTAGGAGGCAGGTCAGTCAGGACCGGTACCACACCAGCATCAGCAGCTGCAAATCGCATGTGGTAGTACCATTCGTCGTTGATGCGGAAAGGCTTAACGCCGTGGGAAATCGGGTGAGTGGGAAATTCTGCGAAGCTGCCGGTCCAGTGCGGATTGACCGACCAGTCGGTTTCAAAGTAGCCGCCGATCCACTTCAGAAAGGCGTCGCCTGAGGGGCCTTTGGGAACTTCCACACCGTAGTGAATGGCCACCATGCCGACACCGCGATTCTGAATCTGGCGGATCCTGTCGAGGTGACTGTTGAAGGGGTGTCCGCCACCGCCATCGGCATAGATGACGACCGCATCAGCGGAATCCAGTACGGATTCATCCTGGGGCCAGCCATTGGTATACACGGTGGCTTCGATACCCAGTCCGGAACTGTTCAGTGCTTCAGCCAGCAGCATGCAGCCGGCTTTGTGTTCGTGAGCACCGTAGCCATGGCTGGGGCGCCCGGCAATCAGCGCAACTTTTTTGGGGGCAGGCAGTGTTTTCAGGCGGATGTTGCGGAACTGCACGGTCATTGGCGGACCGACGTGGGCCTGCAGTGCCAGCAGTCCGACAGCGCGGCGGTCCTGCTGATCGTTATCGGTAACGTCGACAGTCTTCAGGCCATTGATGAAATGCTGGAAGTTGAAGCCATTGGCAACCACCCGGTACTTATTCCAGTCTTCCTTTTTGATGGCTGCCTGAATAGCGGCGGATTCACCAACACTGCCGGTGACTTTGACTTCGAACTTTCCGTCTGTGCGAGTGAGTTCGGTGGATTGTCCGCGCTGGGCGAGGATGCCGCGGAAGGCTTCACCGTAGAGGATGCCGGAATAGGTCTGACCGGCTTCGAAGTCGGCCTGATAGCCCCCGATACGCCACTTGCCGTCGGGCAGTTCGAAGCTGCGGTATTGAATACCTGAATTGCCGTTGACAATCCGGTATTCCAGCTCCAGTTCGAAGTTGTCCAGCTGGCCGCCTCGCCAGATGATGAAGGTGTTTTTATCCAGCTTGATTTCTTCAGTGGTGCGCCCGGTGATGGTACCGTCCTGGACGCTCCAGATTCGCGGATCACCGTCCCAGCCTTCCAGAGTTTTGCCGTCAAACAGCGATTGCCATTCATCTGCCTGTGCCACTGGAGCCAGCAGCATCAGTGCCAGTCCCAGCCATCGAGTGATTTGCATTAAGTTCATCTGCTGCTCCAGTTCAGAAATACCCTGGTAATCGCGTGTCGATCACTCAGGCCTCAGTGGTTCCACCGGCTCTGGTCGTGCCATCACCGGCGATGGATTCACGCATCCGCGTGTCTGCCTGCACATTCTTCAGTTCGTAGAAGTCCAGCAGTCCGAGGTTTCCGTTGCCGAAGGCCTCCGCCACGGCACGAGGAACTTCAGATTCGGCCAGCACCACTGCGGCACGATTCTGCTGGATTCGAGCGACCATTTCCTGTTCGCGTGCGCGAGCGGCAGCGCGACGCTGTTCGGCTTTGGCCTGAGCGACCCGCATGTCGGCTTCTGCTCGATCTGCGGTCAGTCTGGCTCCGATGTTTTCACCGACGTCGATGTCGGCGATGTCGATGGAGACGATTTCGTAGGCAGTCTGTGCCTCCAGACCCTGTTCGAGCACTGTTTTGGAGATGTAGTCGGGGTTTTCGAGGACCAGTTTGTAGGAGGGGGTTGATCCGATAGCCTGCACAATTCCCTGACCGACGCGGGCAATCACAGTTTCCTCAGTGGCTCCGCCGATCAGCTGCCGAATGTTGGTTCGCACGGTGACTCGGGCGCGGACCCGGAGTTCAATCCCATCCGCTGCTACGGCCGACAGTGTTCCCTGGTTGCGTTTGGGGTCCGGACAGTCGATGACTTTGGGGTAAACACTGGTGGTCACCGCCTCCAGAATATCGCGACCGGCAAGGTCGATGGCCTGAGCGGTATTCCAGTCAAGGGGGATGCTGGCTTTGTCGGCGGCAATGAGCGCACGGATCACATTGGGCACGTTGCCGCCGGACAGGGCATGTGCCTCCAGGTTTTGGACGGAGAGCGGGTACTTGCGATTCAGTCCGGCCTGTACGGCCATGATCTTGCTGCGAACAATCAGGGCCGGGTTGACGCGGCGAAACCGCATGAAGACAAGGTCACCCAGGCCAATGCCGGCGCGGGTCATCTTGCACTGCAGCCAGAGACTGGCGAATTGGGCAAAAATGCCCAAAAACACCAGAATAAACAGCAGCAGTACGGTCAGAATGAACCACTGAGTGCTGGTAAGTGCCAGCAGGATCGGAAGATTCATGGTGTATTCCCTGAGTCGGTGCTGAAGTTTGTGATCACTGGGTGTACTCCGCCGGAATGTCGAAGTCAAGCGCTGCGGGCAGAACCGTGCGGTCGGAAAGCGGTTCGGTTGACTGCCGGGCGGGCGAATCCTGGGCCTGCGGGACATCGCCGGACTTGCGGACCACGATTCTTGAGGCACGGACGGCCACCACGAGGACAGCGGTGCCGGGTTCAATGGGCATTCCGGTAGATTCGGCGTGCAGTCGCTGACCGTCGATGACGACCATGCCTCCTGGCGTCATCAGTGTCTGAGCGATACCGGTGCGACCGATCAGTTCCTGCAAGGGATTGGCGGGTGGTTTCCCGGCATCCGGTGGAGGAGTCAGTGTGAGTCGTTTGCCGAGGCTGGTCCGCTGCAGCACCGCGATGGATCCGAAAAATGTGGTGGGAATGCCACCGAGCAGCAGCAGGACATAGGACCAGAAGAAGTGGGGTGACACCCCCCACCACGCTTTACAGGCTGACCAGAAGGACACTGCCAGGGAGATCAGGGACATGACCAGCAGCAGGCCAAGGCTGGGTACGAACATTTCCAGACTGAGCAGGAACAGGCCGGCCAGCAGGGTCAGACTTGCCAGAAGGGCAGCGTCGGGCATGGAGCAAAGATCCGAGAAAACGCGGATTTCCGGTTGGGATGTCCGTTTCATTTTAGGCCCGGGGAATCGGGTTGTCATGCAGACTGCCGGGGCTATGGAGAAAAACTGCGGAATTGGAGCTTTGGGCAGAGCAGTTTCAG
>SXXK01000066.1 GCA_005791255.1 Planctomyces sp. | reverse complement strand
GGTGCGGCCTGGCGTCCCGCGTTGGGTGCGGGTTACCCGATGGGGTATGCATCAATGGGTGCAATGGGTGCAAATTGCTGTGCACCGATTTGCTGTGATCCGTGCGGCAATTCCTGCAGTGGCGGTGCATGTGGGAACAGTGCGTGTGCGGGCACCGGCGAAGCTCAGTCCGGCAGCAGCCTGAAGCCTCAGGTTGACACCAATTTTCAGGGCGGCAGCGGAACCTATGACGCGGACCCGGCAGCCCCGGCCGGGGGACGTCGCACACCGGCTCCAAAGGACCCTGTGACACCTGCAGATCAGCCTGCAACCGACGCCACCTTTGATGCTCCGGCAACTCCGCGCCGATCGACTCCGGCCGGTTCAACGGATGACTTCAACGCCAGTGGAGCTGCCACCGAAGAAATTACTCCTTTTGGTGCCGAGACGGGGGTCTCCAACAAGCCTCCGGTACCCGAAATCAAAGACCTCGATCCGGTGCAGCCAGAATCGACGTTTGCGCCTGAGCCGGCCCCCGCTGCCCCTGCAGAGGCTCAGCCTGCTGCCGACCCGGCCGCCGGCAAGCCGGCGGCTGAAGAGACCGGCAGCGGTGATGCATTCCTGCCTGTTGAGCCGACGGCACCCGCACCGAAACCGGCGGTTCCGGAAGCTCGACGCACACTGCCAGGTTCCGTCGTGGCAGGTCAGTCCAGTCGGATGCACGAGGTTCTGCGACCGGCCCGTCTGGCTCAGAAGCCTGCCGTGGGCAGTCTGACGGTAAAGCCGGTACCGGATCGAGTCCGCTGGATTTCGGCTCCGCTGGCGGAAGGTCATGCACGGCTGTGATGGTGTTGTGCCGTGCGACGGCACGGAGGGCGCTAAGCGTTGGTTTTGGGGGGCAGTGCTCGGGCTGGAAAGCCCGAGCTACGGAAGCTGCTGCAGGGACGCGAGGACAGCGTTCAGCGGCGGACGCGTCCGCGGGACGGCCTGCTGTGGTTAGCACCCGTGTACTTCCATCCGCGGCTTGCCTGACCACCGACGACCGACGACCGACCTTGTGTATTTTTCTTCGCGTCTTCGCGTCTTCGCGTGAGGGCAGCAGCCAGCAGAATTCCCACCCGCAGACTTCCGTCCGCGGCTCCCCTGACCGAACATTGAAAACCGAACACCGAAAACTCCTATGCTGAAACCAATCCTGATCTGTGTTTTGTGTCTGCTGACTGCTGGTCGCGGGATTGCCGACGAGAAGCAGGTCTCGGTGTTTCTGCTGATTGGCCAGTCCAACATGGAGGGGCATGGCCGCGTCAGCATTGAGCCGCAGCGGAATGCTGGGCGCGGCAGTCTGCAGTGGCTGGCCGACAATCGTCCGGATTCGCCATTTTCGCGCCTGCGTGACGCATCCGGTCAGTGGATTGAGCGTGATGATGTGTGGGTGCATTATCTGGAGCGTCATGGGCGGCTGAAGGCGGGATTCGGTGTGCAGCCGGACCGGATGGGGCCGGAGCTGGGTTTTGGTATGGTGGTGGGAGACAGTCTGTCGCAGCCCGTGTTGCTGGTGAAGCTGGCATGGGGCGGGAAAAGTCTGGGGGGTGATTTTCGTCCGCCGTCGGCTGGCGGCAGTGCTCCGGGGGCTTACTACACGGAGGTGCTGCAGCGAGCGAAGCGAGTGCTGGCGGATCCCGGTGCGGAGATTCCGGAGTTGCGTGGATTTCGTTCGCAACTTCTGGGGATTGGCTGGCATCAGGGTTGGAACGATCGGGTGAATCAGGCGTTCAATGACGAGTACGAGCGGAACATGGCGCATTTCATTCGGGACATTCGCCGTGACCTGCAGGCCCCGGGTTTGCCGTTTGTGATTGCGGAAACGGGGATGAGTGGCGAGCAGGAGCGTCATCCGCGGGCTTTGTCTCTGATGAAGGCTCAGGCGGCGGTGGCGGAGTATCCTGAGTTTCGCGGGAATGTGGCTTTTGTGGGGACGAAAAAGTTCTACAGGGCTCCTGAGGATTCGCCGCTGAAGCAGGAGTATCACTGGAATGGCAACGCCGAAACGTACTATCTGATCGGTGAGGGTATGGGGCGGGCGATGCTGGGTTTGCTGGGGAAGTGAGTGTCGTCCATTTGACCGCCGGGGGCTGGTGGAAATAGAGTTCAGCGGTGCGGCGGTTTTCACCGCCTGCAGCTCAGGCCCCCCCCTTTCGCGAAGTCATTCCAGTCATGTCTCAGTCAGAGCGTCTCACGCCACAGCAGTTGCGCAGTCATCGGTATCTTGGTCCGGACGATCTGCGTTCATTTGGGCATCGATCGCGGCAGAAGCAGGCCGGTTTTTCGACTGAGGATTTTGCCGGGAAACCGGTGATTGGGATTTTGAATACGTGGAATGATCTGATTTCGTGTCATGCGCATTTCCGGCAGCGTGCCGAGGAGATCAAGCGGGGGGTGTGGCAGGCGGGTGGGTTCCCGGTTGAGATCCCGGTGATGGGGCTCAGCGAGACCTTCATGAAGCCGACATCGATGTATTACCGCAATTTTCTGGCGATGGAAACGGAAGAGGTGCTGCGGACGTACCCGCTGGATGCAGCGGTTCTGATGGGTGGCTGTGACAAGACGACTCCGGCTTTGCTGATGGGGGCGCTCAGTGCTGACGTGCCGTCAATTGTGATGCCGGGTGGCCCGATGAATCGCACCAGTTGGCATGGCGAGCAGCTGGCCAGCGGGACGGATGTGTGGCGGTTCTGGGCTGAGCGTGGTGCGGGGCGGATGTCGTGTGAGGCGTGGTGCAGTCTGGAGGACCATATTGCGGCATCTCCGGGGCACTGCATGACGATGGGTACGGCATCGACGATGACTGCGATTGCCGAGGCCATGGGAATGACATTGGCGGGTGCCAGTTCTCTGCCGGCGACTCATGCGGGTCACAGTCGGATGGCATCTGAGACGGGTCGCGCGGCGGTGGAGCTGGCCTGGCGGGACCGTCGTCCGACGCAGATTCTGGGGCGTCAGGCGTTCGAGAATGCGGTGACGGTGCTGATGGCGCTGGGGGGCTCGACGAACGCGATTGTGCATCTGATGGCGATGGCCGGGCGTGCTCAGGCCGGCCTGACGCTGGACGACTTTGATCGCATTTCCCGGCGGACTCCTGTGCTGGCCAATCTGCGTCCGACGGGTCAGTATGTGATGGGTGATTTTTTTGACGCGGGTGGATTGCCGGCGCTGCTGGATCAGATTCGTGATCTGCTGCATCTGGATGCTCCTACCGTCCAGTTTGGTACTCTGGCTGATTACCTTGAGGGAGCGAAGATCTGGAACGAGGATGTGATTCGGGTGCGCAGTAATCCGGTGTGTCCGACGGGCAGTCTGGCGGTGCTGCGCGGCAATCTGGCGCCGGACGGTTGTGTGATCAAGCCGGCGGCGGCTGAGTCGCGGCTGTTGCAGCATCGTGGTCCGGCGGCCGTGTTTTCAAATTATCCTGATCTGAAAGCGCGGATTGATGATCCGGCATTGCAGCTGACAGCTGAGCATGTGATTGTGCTGCAGAGTGCAGGGCCGCTGGGGGCTCCAGGGATCCCCGAATGGGGGATGCTGCCGATTCCCAAATATCTGCTGCAGCAGGGTGTGCGGGACATGGTGCGGATCAGTGACGCGCGGATGAGCGGGACCAGCTACGGGGCGTGTGTGCTGCATGTGTCTCCGGAGTCTTACGTGGGTGGACCACTGGCGCTGGTGCAGGATGGCGACGTGATCAGTCTGGACGTGGCCGGCCGCACTTTGACTGTGGAGGTGTCGGCTGACGAACTGGCTCGGCGGAAGGCGGCATGGGTGCCCGCGGATCCCTCGTTTTCGCGGGGTTATGGTCGACTGTTTCATGAGCAGACGACGCAGGCGCACGAAGGCTGTGACTTTCGATTTTTACATGCTGACGGCAGTGTGACCCCGCCGCCATCCATCTACTGATTCTCGTTTTCATTTCCTGCTGTTGCCGGGCCGATCGCATGCAGTTGTTTGTTCCGCCATCACTGCTGGGGGCAGCGACTGCTGCATTAACCGGGGTTGAGTTCTGTCGGGTGTCTGCATTGCCTCCGTCGGGCGAATTCACCTGCGGTGCGTTGCGGCAGCGGGCTGGTGCAGAGCGGAGTGTGGCGGTGTTTCGGGGGGCAGCGATCGGGGATTTGCCGCAGTTGCTTAGCGAAGCAGTGCCGCGAGTGCTGCAGATTGAGCAGGGCGAGCTGGACGCGGCGGTGATCTTTTCGCGGGACGTGCTGCCGAGTGCCCTGCGGCAGCGGGTTCCTGCGTGTTTGCGGGCGCTGGTGCAGCGTTGGAGTCCGGAGGATTTGCTGCTGTGTGCGGCACATGTTCTGGAGCGGCTGGGTGCGGGGAACTTTCCCGGCAGCCTGCCGGGTGTGCGTCTGGCGGGCCAGTCGTGGTCTGGTGCGGCGGGCCACGGGCTGCAGCCGGCCGAGCTGCTGAGTGTGTTACCGGCAGCGGTCCCGGCTGTCAGTGGTGTGTCGCTCGAAAGTCTGCGGCAGGCGATTGACCGGTGTGTGGTTGAGCTGGGATTAAAGGGGGCAGCGGCGCAGTGTATTGCGGCGGGTTTGCTGCTGTACTGGGATTTTGCGGATGAGTCGCATGAGATTTCGCAGACGATGGAGGGGCGTGGGAATCCGCGGACTGCGGATTACTGGCACGGGATCATGCATCGCCGCGAGCCTGATGCGAGGAATGCGTCGTACTGGTTTCGGCGAGTGGGTGATCATCCGCTGCTGCGGCAGCTGGGAGTGGTACTGGAGGGCTGGGCTGGGGAGCTGGGGGCAGGTGCCGAGGAGCTGACAGCGGTGCGTGGACTGGTGAGCGGAGGCCGGCTGGATCCGTTTCGGCTGATTCAGCTGTCGACTCAGGCGATTCGTTCCCAGGGATCATCCGCCGAGCGGGCCCTGCGACTGGCGCAGCATCTGGAGCTGGTGCAGTTACTGCTGTGGGATGTGGGGTGAGGGAGGCAGAGGTTGAAAAACCAAAAGACGCCGCAGACCAGTTACTGGTGCATTGCGGCGTCAATAAAATTATAGCGGGTCAGCAGAAGCAGTGGCGGCACACGTTTTCAGCGGGTCTGCGTGGCACGTCGCCGTCGGAAGGCTCGGACGCCGAACGCCGCGAAGGCGACGGCAACGGGGATAAAACTGGCGGGTTCAGGGACATTGGCCGAAAAAGAGCTAATTGTCATCTCTCCTCTTCCGAGTTCTGAATCAGAAGATCGCTGTTCAAATGCGAATACATCACCCGGAACAATCAGCAGGTTCCTGACTTGCCCCGACTGAGACAGACTACCGACGGCATCGGTCAACTCTGTGAAGACCCCATTAATGCTGTAACCTGCCGGGTCAAAAGAGGGGTCCCAATCCGTCGTTGAATACTGCCAGTCGAAGCCGATGAACCAGCCCGTGGTTGGGGTGATTGAGAATCGCGTGTCGCTTGGGCCAACCGCGTTGTCGCTGCCGAAGAGTGTGACGCTGAGCGGGGCGTTGGTGAGGTTGACCGAACCGTCGCCCCCATCGGTCATTGCCTGCGTCCAGTTGGCGACATCGAACGGCCCTGTGAAATTTAAAACGCCCGCGTCAGCTGTGCAGCAGAAAACGCACAGAGACATGAGG
>SXXK01000065.1 GCA_005791255.1 Planctomyces sp. | reverse complement strand
GTTTTGCGACAACTTCTCCGTTTTCAGTAGCCAGTGTGCCGAGTGCAAATGCATCTCTCTTCTCTAGCTCTTTTCCAGTTACTTCAATTGGAATATCAGGTTCTGCAAATTTTCTTACTCTTCTGGTTTCATCGCGTAAATCGACAACATCCTCATCGATGCAGCCCGCACACCACTCATCATCTCCGGCCCCGCCCACGATAACCTCGAAAAATATCCCCGCGCAGAAGCCATCGCCCGACAACTGCGCAAAGACATCGACTTCGAAGTCAAGGAAAAAGAACACACCTGCCACCTGACCGAAGAAGGTGTGCGACGAGCCGAACAGCTGGCCGGGGTCGAAAGCTTCTACACCGCCGGCAATATGGAATGGCCACACCTGCTGGATAACGCGCTCAAGGCTCATCACCTCTACAAACGCGACGTCAGCTACGTTGTCGAACGCGGCGAAGTCGTCATCGTCGACGAAAATACCGGCCGCAAAATGGAAGGCCGACAGTGGTCCGACGGGCTGCACCAGGCCGTCGAAGCCAAGGAAGGCGTCAAAATCAAGGCCGAAACTCAGACGCTGGCCACCATCACACTGCAGAACTACTTCAAGCTCTACAGCAAACTGTCCGGCATGACCGGCACCGCCATGACGGAAGCGGAAGAGTTCCTGAAGATCTACAACCTCGACGTCGTGGCCATCCCCACCAACCGCCACATGCAGCGGATCAACCACCCCGACAGCATCTACGGTACCGAAAAGGAAAAATGGGACGCTGTAGTCACGGAAATCGTCGATGTCCACGCCACAGGGCGACCCGTCCTGGTAGGCACCACATCCATCGAACTGTCCGAAATGCTCAGCCACAAACTCGGACGACGAGGCATCCAGCACAATGTGCTCAACGCCAAATTCCATGAACGGGAAGCCGAAATCGTCGCCCAGGCAGGACGACTGAAAGCCGTCACCATCGCCACCAATATGGCCGGTCGAGGCACCGATATTATTCTCGGCGGAAACCCCGAACACTCCGCATGGGAAGAACTCAAATCACGTTACGCCTCACGCCTCGAAGTGCCCAAGTCCGAATGGGACGAACTCACCCACCAAATCGCTGAACGCGAAGGCATGCTCACAGAAGGCAAAGAAGTTTCGACACTGGGTGGACTGCACGTCGTCGGCACCGAACGCCACGATTCACGCCGTATCGACCTGCAGCTGCGAGGTCGGGCAGGACGACAGGGAGACCCCGGATCCAGCCGCTTCTTCATCTCCCTCGATGACAAACTCATGCGGCTGTTCGCCGGAGACACCGTCAAACGCATCATGCAGTGGGCCGGACTGCGCGAAGGTGAACCCATCGTCAGCCCGATGGTCACCCGACGCATCGAAGCCGCTCAGAAAAAACGCGAAGAACAGCACTTCGACCAGCGCAAAAACCTGCTGGAATACGACGAAATCATGGATGAGCAGCGGAAACGAACCTATTCGTACCGCCAGCAGATCCTTGATGGCCAGGACTGTCGTGGCCTGATCCTCAAAATGATGTACGACGAAATCGATCGCTACACAAAACACTTCCTCGCGAAAAATTACCGCTGGGAATCCGTCGCCGCTCTCATCACACAGAAATTCGAACTGGAAGCGGACGCCAATGCCGTCAAAGGACTGGAATTGGCCGAACTGGAACGATGGATCCGCGACGAAGGCGAACGACAGGGAATCACCTGGATTCAGGAACAACTCGACATCCACCTGCCCGAAGATGCCGAAAGCAAACTGGACTGGAACTGGATCTCACTCACCCGCTGGGCCAATCGCACCTTCGGACTGTCACTCAATGACCGCGAACTGCGCGGCCTGGAACGCGATGCCATTCCCGACTTCCTGCTGGAACAGGCACGCGCCGGCATCGCCCGCTGGGATCTCAGCGACTTCGCCGGACTCCTCGATGAACTCTACCCCGAACGCTCACTCGTTGCCTGGGCCAACTACAACTTCCTGCTGGGACTGAAACCGGAAGAACTGAAAGGCCTGGATGAAGCCGGAGTCTGCAGGCTGCTCAAGGAACGCGTGCAGATCCGCTACAACGAAAAGGAAGCCACCTTCCCCGTCTCCGTCGGCATGCACAAATTTCTCGCCGGTGACGGACAGCAGAATGAACGAGCCCGCCGCGAAACTCTCGCACGCTGGGCCGCCACACGCTTCCGCATCGATCTCAACCCCGAAGAATTTGCTGACCACCAAACCAATAAAATCTTCGAAGTCCTCCTGCAAGTCAGCCGCGATTTCCTCGCTCGCCGACCTTCAGCCGACGTCGTCGATACCAAACTGGCAGAAGTCCTCCGCGATACCCCCAAACACCGACCGCTCAGCGAAGCCCAGACCACCGCACTCGTAAACTGGATCGAATCCGAACTGGGACTGGGCCTGAATGCCAGTGCCCTCCGCAGCCTCAATGCCGAACAGGCCCGCACGGAAATTCTGCAGGGTATCGACCAGGTGTTTCGCCCCGAACTGCGACACACCGAACGCTCCATCCTGCTGGAATTCCTCGATACAGCCTGGAAGGAACACCTGTACTTCATGGGGCACCTGCGACAGGGCATCGGCTTCGTTGGTTACGCCCAAAAAGATCCCCGCACCGAATACAAACGCGAAGGCCGCCGCGCCTTCCTCAGTATGTGGGAACGCATCGCCGAACAGGTCACTCAGACTGTCTTCCGAGTCGAGCATGAGAGTCCTGATTTCGTCAGTTCCCTGTGGCGCATCACCGCCACCGAACATGACGTCGCGCCGCCACCCACCGACTCACGCATCGAAAATCTCCAGACCAACGCTCCGGAAGCCGGCGAAGAAGGTCGCGCCGTCAAACCAATCGTCAATGCCGGACCCCGCATCGGACGCAACGATGACTGCCCCTGCGGCAGCGGCAAAAAATACAAAAAATGCTGCGGCCGCTGAACGTCACCATGCAGAATGGATTCTGTCATGCACTGGGTGCTTAATGCCGTTTACGCTCTGCTGCTGACCGCACTTTCGCCGCTGATTGCCTGGCGCATGCTGCGGCACGGTCGCTACCGACGCGGCATCGCCCAAAAATTGCTCGGAAAACTGCAGCACCCCAAAGGCTCTCGCCCGGTTGTCTGGTTCCACGCCGTCAGCGTTGGCGAAATTGTCCAGCTCCAGAAAATCGTACTCGAATTCCGACGAGCCTCCGCGGACCGCTTCGCCATCCTCGTCACCACCTCCACCGACTCCGCCTGGGAACTCGCTCAGCAGCGGTTCCCCGACTGCACCGTCGACTGGTTCCCCCTCGATTTTTCCTGGGCTGTCAGCACTGCTCTCGACCGCATTCGGCCCGTCCACGTCGTCCTCGTCGAACTGGAACTCTGGCCCGGCTTCATGGCCGCCTGCCGCAGCCGCGCAATCCCCGTCGCCATCGTCAACGCTCGCCTCAGTGAACGCAGTTTCCGACGCTACCTCAAAGTCCGCTCGCTGCTGCAACCCATGTTCGCCGGCATCCGACTGATCGCCGCACAATCCCCCGCCATCGCCGCCCGTTTAAGAACACTCGGAGCACGCGAAGAAGCCATCCATGTCACCGGCTCCGTCAAATTCGATGGCATCGAATGCCGGCCGGATCACCCCGGACTCACCACACTCCGCCACACCTTTCAGCTCCACAACACCGCCCCCGTACTCATGGCCGGCAGTACTCAGGAACCCGAAGAACAACTGCTGCTGCACGCCTGGCAGCAGCTCCAGCCGGAATTCCCTGAACTCACACTGATCCTTGTACCGCGACACAGGGAACGCTTCGAAGCCGTTGCCCAGCTGGTGCTGCAGTCCGGCTGCACACTCATGCGACGCTCAGACCCCTCCACCACCACTGCCACCACCGACAGCCGCGGACGCCCGGCAGTTCGGCTGCTGGACACCATCGGCGAACTCAGCGCCTGCTGGGGACTGGCAGACATTGCCTTCGTCGGAGGCAGTTTTGGCAATCGCGGCGGACAGAACATGATCGAACCAGCCGCCTGGGGCGCTGCCGTACTCTTCGGCCCACACACCTGGAACTTCCGCGATGTTGTGCAGGTCTTTCTGGAAGCCGAAGCCTGCCTGCAACTCCGCGATCCCAGCCAACTGCTGCCCACACTGCGACAGCTGCTGCAGCAACCCGCCGAACGTCAGCGCCTGGGCGCAATCGCCCGCCAGACCGTCCAGCGACAGCAGGGAGCCATCTCGGTGACAATCCAGTTGCTGCTGCACCAATGCGAACTCGATCAGCACATGCCCGTCCAGGTCCTCACCCGCGCCGCCTGACCTCCCCACCCAACTGAAAACTCAATCCCCCCTCGCCCCCGCAGGGGGAGAGGGGTCGGGGGTGAGGGGGCAAGTCACCAGCAAAACACCCCGCTCAACCCGGCAGGCCACACTCGCTGTCCAACCGCGGCTGGTGCGCCTCAGAACACAGACAGACAACTCACCCCTGCGCCACTTCCACAAACACCTTCAGAGCCTGCTTGTCCTCAACCAACAACCGCATCATCTCACGGTAGTTGTCCAGACCGGCCACAGGATTCGTCAGGATCTTCTGCAACACACCCGGCCACGTCGCCTCACCCAGCGCCAAATCCCGAATCCCCGATTCAAAATGCCGAAAATTCGCGTTCACCGATCCCACCAGCAGCTTGTTCCCCAGCACCCAGTTCAGATTGATCCGGTCCGATGGAACCTCGGTCTCAGTCTTCCCGCCCGTAATGCTGGTCCAGACCATGCAGCCGTTATGAGCCAGTACGTCCATGCAGGTGAACGCTATGCTGCTGCTGCCCGTAGCCTCGATGATCAGATCCGGCTTGCCATAACGAGCAGCCACGTCGTGCAGCGACAGCTCAGCCGTACTGACATACTCCGCCCCAAACCCCTCAGCAATCTCCGCCTTCAGATTGGGTTTGGCACCCCGCGCCAACGTCAGCACCTGAATCCCCCGCAGACGCAGAATCAGAGTACTGAGCAGACCGATCTGGCCGGCTCCCGTCACCCACGCCCGCTTCGGTTCCCACACCTGCAGCCGCTGCTGAGCCAAAAAGGCCTGCTCAACCGCCTTCGCCGCACAACTCATCGGTTCCGCCAGCACATGCAGATGCGCCAAAGCCTGCGGCATCCGCACAATGTACTCCTCGTCATCCACAAAGTACTCGGTCAGAAACCCATGACGCAGATTGATGCCACGCTCGTAATAGGTCTCTTCACTGGTGATGTCATTGCGACCAATGCGGTCAAAAATCGACCCGCCCGGACGACGCACCGTGCACGTCACATAGTCACCCGGACGCACCCGACGCACGTTCGCACCAACCGCCTCAACCACACCAAAACACTCGTGACCAATCACCAGGAAGTCGTAGCCCGCCGGAGCATTTCCGTACTGCGCTTCGTTGATCTCACGATCCGTCGCATCCACTCCCACCTTCAAAACACGCACCAGCACCCCGCGACCATCCGGGATGTCACTGACCGCCGGCATCGGCAGCTCAGCAAGATGAACACTATTCGCAGTCCCCGGACGTACGGCTATCGCTTTCATGGATCCGTCTGTTTCGTTGCAGTTTCAGAATTCAATCACACAGCAGCCAGGAATTCTAGAACAGCCCGCGAAAGTCAGCAAATGAGCACCCAAACACGCGAATCCGGCACCTCAGCTCAGCAGCCCCCCCACAACTTCCCCGTGCACGTTCGTCAAACGACGCTGAATCCCGTTGTGATAATACGTCAGTCGCTCATGATCAATCCCCAGCAGATGCAGCACCGTCGCATGAAAATCATACCAGTGCACCGGCTGCTCCACCGTCTTCCAGCCCACCTCGTCCGTCGCACCCCACGACAAACCCGGCTTCAAACCCCCACCCGCCATCCAGACCGAAAAACCATACATGTTGTGATCACGACCAGCACCCACCACGAACTCGCTGGACTGCGTAAAAGGAGTCCTCCCAAACTCGGTCGTACACAATACCAGGGTATCCTGCAGCATCCCCCGCGTCTTCAGGTCCCGCAGCAGCGCCGCCACCGGCTGATCCATCCGCGCCGCCTCCCGCGTATGATTCTCCCGCACGTCCTCGTGACCGTCCCAGTTGATCCGCGGTGAACCAAACGAACCACCCGAAAACAACTGCACAAACCGCACTCCACGCTCCAGCAGTCGCCGCGTCAGCAGACAGCGACGACCAAAATCCGACGTCTCCTCACGGTCCACCCCGTACATCCGCAGCACAGATTCCGTCTCGCCCGCCAGATCCACTGCCTCCGGCACCGTCATCTGCATCTTCGCCGCCAGCTCGTACGAACGCATCCGCGCCCGCAACACGTCCTCCTCACCCTCCAGCTCCAGATTCCGCTCATTCATCGCCGACAGCAGACGCCGACTGGCCTCCTCCTGACGCGCTGACACCGCCCGCGCAGGAAATAAATCCCGGATCGGAGCCCCCGCAGACTGAAATGCCACTCCCTGATGCTGCGCCGGCAAAAAACCGTTCGACCAGTTGATCGTACCGCCCGCCGGCAAACCCCGCACATCCGGCAATACCACATACGACGGCAACTCGTCCGTCTCACAACCCAGACCCCACGAAATCCACGAACCCATCACCGGAAATCCGTTCAGACGAAATCCGGAATTCTCCTCGAAGGTCGCCGGAGTATGATTGGCGGACTCGGCCACCATCGAACGAATCACCGTCAAATCATCCGCCAGCTCCGCCAGATGCGGAAACAAATCCGAAATCCACAGACCACTCTGCCCACGCTGCCGAAATGCCCAGTCACTCTTCCGCAACAACCCAATCTGATTGAAAAAAGTCTCCGGTCGCTCGCTCGACTGCAACGACTTCCCATGCAGCCGCTCCAGCTGCGGCTTGTAGTCAAACGAATCCAGATGACTCAGACCGCCGCACAGACACAGATGCACCACCCGAGTCGCCCGGGGCGGATGATGCGGCGCCGTCGGTGATTCACCCGGCACCCGATCCGCACGAACCTCACCGTCTCGCAACAACAGCGATGCCAGCGCCGTCGCCGTGATCGATGATCCGGAATAATTCAGCAGCCCCCGACGACCTATGCCCGCCACACTCATCAGACCGCCTCCCCCTCTGCACTCGTCCGACGATCAAACAGCCGCGAGATGTGCTCGGCCGGCAACGGCACCGTCAGCAGACTCACCAGCACCGCACTGCTGCTCGATGCCAGCAAACCCCAGATCAGCGGCTCCAGTCCCAACAGAAACCACGGACGAAATCCACCCGCAGCGCCAATCGACTGCGCCGGAGACCACCCCATAATCCCGCACAAATACAGAAACAACACCACACCCGCTCCACTCACCATCCCCGCACCCACACCCGCCGGTGTCGCACGCCGCCAGTAACACGCCATCACCGCCGGCACCAGAAATGTCGCCGCGGCTCCCGACGTACTGAAAACAATAAACACCTGCAGATACTCCGGAGGACTCCACATCACCGCCACAGAAATCAAACCCGACAGAATCATCGTCACCCACGCCGCCAGACGCAGCTCCTCACGAGGAGCCTGCGGACGCAGCAAACGCTGATAAATGTCACGCACCACCCCCGATGACAACACCACCAGATAGGAACTGACCGTCGACATCACCGCACCAAACGGAGCCGCCAAAATCAAACCCGCCACCAGCGATCCACCCGGCCAGTCAGCCGTCGTCAGCAACGCCAGACGCGGCACAATCTCATCCGACTTCGCCAAATTCGGCAGCAACGCCCGACCACACACACAAATCACTATCAGCGGCAGATAAATCCCCAAATTATAAATGCTCAGCACATAAATCGACTTGCGAATCACATTCGTGTTCTGACTGGCCATCAAACGCACCAGACCCGCAGGAGCACCCACGCCGCCCCAGATCCACACCACAAAAAATGAAATCGCCAGCGAGATCGGCAGAAACTGCTGACCACTGCCGTCCGCCGAATAACCCGGTCCAAACACAAACCCAGGTCCCGTATTCGCCAGCGAACGCAATGTCGCCTGCTCCAGTCCACCCACCGCACTCAAACACGCCACCAGCAGCAACAACACACCCGCAAACATCAGCACACTCTGAAATAAATCCGTCCAGACAGCCGCCAGAAATCCACCCGCCAATGTATACGCCACCACCGTCGTCGCAAACACCAGCAAACCCACGTGATAACGCCACTCCGATATCCCCGCCACGTCCTCCGATAACGCCAGATCACCTCCGCCAGGCCACGCCAGCTGCAGCACAATCGCTCCCGCCTTGAACTGCGCAAACATCAGAAACGACAGATAAAACAAAATAAACAACGTACTCATCAAACCCAGTGTCGGACTGCCAAAACGCACCCGAAACATGTCCGGCACCGTGATCGCACCTGTCCGACGACTCAGCTGCGCCAATCGCTTCCCCAAAATTCCAAACCCCGTGATCGGCACCACCATATAACTGCCAATCCACAGCGCCACGATCCAGCCATGCGAATACACCAGCGACGGAAAACCCATGAACGTGCCGCCACTCTGAATCGTCGCCGTCAATGCCAGGGCCCACACACCCAGACCGCGGTTCCCCAAAAAGAAACCCTTCATAAACCCGCCCGTACTCGCCGCACGGTTCGCCAGCACTCCAATCCACAACGAACCCACAATGAACAGCACCAGCATCAGCATGGCACCCGAACCCACCTGCGGAACATCACCAGACTGCTGACCCAGCAGCAGCCCTGTCTTCCAAGCCTGCCACATCGCTCAGCCCCCCAGTCCCAGATCGTCAGCGTCTTCCAAATCCTCACCCAGCTCGCCGTCACGCACAAACCACACGGCAAACAGCCACGAAATCCCCGCACACGAAACCCACGGCACCACAATCCCCCAAAACACCCACTCAGGGAACCCCAGCACCAGTCGCAACTCCTGCTCGCTGCGGCCATAACCCAGCCACCAGCTCACACCCACTGACCAGACCATCGCGCTCAGCCAGATCAGCGATACCACCACCGCTTCACGAAATGCCGACCGCACCAGCGGATCCAGTCGGTCCTGCCCCCGTTCCGATTCTTCTGCCATACTCACTCGCCCGCTTTCCACATCACCAGTTCACCACCCGAAATCGCAGACCAGGCACCACACACACACCTCAATTCCACCCCATCTTACAGCCTCACCGCACCTCGTACAGCCGCACCGTTTCCCATACATCTCCACGCACCAGCTGCTGCCAGCCCGGCCACTGCTGCACCACCCGCCGCTCAGACTCCGACAAACCACTCCACGAACCCTCCCCCAGTACCCGCGGCTCCCCCAGCACTCCACCCGACAGCAGCTGCTCAAATCGCTCCGGCTGCACATACTCCGCATACCCATACGAACCCGGCAAACGATAACGCAGCACCTCCCGCCAGTTCACCAGCACATGCGTTACACCCGCCGCACGCAATCGCTCACGCACATCCGCAGCCGCAGCCAATGCTCTCCCGGCACCAGTCCCCGCATCCCCCCCCGCCGTCAGCTCCTCAAACACACTCTCATCAAACACCGTGTTGTACAACACCGCAAACCGCGCATCAAAAACCTCCGCCTCACCCACCATCAGCACACGCGACCCCGCCGGCAACTGCCGATTCAATTCCTGCAGGTCACTGCGAATCACCAGCTCCCGCGCACCCTCAAGATCCATCAGCCCCGCATGAAATCCCACCAAAGCCAGAGTACTGAAGCGCAGATTAAACACCGTCCCCGTCACCACACTGCCTAATACCAAACCTCGCCACCACCCCGCTCCACCCAACTGCACACACGCACCCGACAGCACACTCAAAAACGGCACCATCGGTACCCAAAATCGATCTATCCGATGAGTCAGTCCCCACCACGTCAGAAAACCCCAGCCCACCGCCAGCCACACCAGCCGCAATGGCACACTCCGACCACAACTCAACAGCACCGGTACCGCCAAACCAAACAACAGCGGACTGGTCCACTTGTTCCGCACCGCCGCATCCAGAAAATGCTGCGGAATTCGCTCCAGCTCATGCTCCGGTGCACCATGCGCCTGCTTCCAGCGCACATTCAGCGGCTCATTCCACTCCCCGCCACCAAACACCGACCACGCCATCGGAAATACCGGATTGCCCGTCTCCACCGCATTCTTCACCAGCCACGGCCCCACAGCCAGCAACACACCCGCCACATACCACACCGCCTCACGAACAAAACCCCGCCGCAACTCACCCGCCGCCAGCAAACCCGAAACTCCACCACCGGCACGACACCACCACCAGCACCAGCCCACCGCCGTCGGCAACACCGCCAGCAGCAAACCCGTATACTTGCTGGCCATCGCACTGCCCGCCAGAAAACCCACCACCAGCAGCGCCCGACCACGCACACCGTCCGCCCGCAAACGCCCCAGCACCAGCGACAACAGCACCGCCGCAGCTGTGTAAAAACTCAACGCCCCCTCGGCATAGGCAATCAGCGAAATTCGCAGCGTCCACGGAGTCGTCAGCCAGATTAACCCCGACAAATACCCGGCACCGCGACCACACCACCGCACACCCGCCGCAACCACCAAACCACACGTCAGCAGCTGATACACAGCCAGCACCAGCTGACCCGCCAAGGCACCACGCCACCAGTCACCCGATACTGCCATCCCCGCCAGACTGTGCATCTCACTCAGAAACGGAAAACTGGTGTACACGTTGTGACGCAGATAACTGATCCGACCAGCCTGAAACCACTCCTTCGGACCCTGCAGATGATACTCACGCACGTCAAAATCCGTCGGCGGCGTCAACGCACCCCACAACAGATAAACCGACCACGGCACCGCCACCAGCCAGAACAGCCAGCACTCAATTCGACCGCCCTCACGCCGTACCGACGACACACCCGCCACCGCACCAGCCACCCGCTCAACGCCCGCTCGCCGGACCCCCGCCAGACCCGCACACACACTGACACCCGCCGCCAGCAGCAGCACGCCGCCACCGATCCCGCCGCACAAACCCGCCAGCAGCATCACCAGCGACTGCACCGATAACCCAACACCCAGCAGCACACACCACCGCTCAAACCGCCCCAGCGGCACACTCCGCAGCAGCCAGCGGTCCACAGCCCAGCCGTGCACTCCGGACAGCAGCAGCAGCAAACCCGCCACTCCCGCCAGCGGCAGACGCTGCACCGCAAACTGCCAGCCAGTCGGCACTCCCGTCGCCACCACTCCGTCGTCCGCACCCAGCACGTCATCCAGCAGCATCAGCCACAACTGACTGCGATAAACGTCCGGATCAACAAACGACTGCGCATAAAACAAACACTGAAAACCCACCAGCCACACAGCCGCCGGCAGCAGTACCCACACCGCAGCACCGCCGGACCCCGCGCCCGACCGCAGCCCGGGCGCAGCAGCAGACAGCTTCGCCGCCCCCGCTGCACCCTCCGCTCGTTCCCACGGCTGCACCATGCCCGACAAACCCTGTTTTCAGTCAGATCCGGACACCAGCCAACAACCGCCCTGTCAGCTCAGTGCTGGAACAGAAACTCCTTGCTGTTGATCACCGCCCACGCCACGTCCTCCAGAGCCCGCACACGATCCTCGCTGGCCTTGATATGCGCCGCTGCAGTCTCCAGCTCCTGCGGCAGGGCCGGACGACTGAGCGCCGCCTGATACAGCAAATTGATGATTTCCGAGTCCGACTTGCCCTCCGTGATCCAGCGATGCACATTCCCCGCGTCCGATCGCAGCTTGTTGTGCACCGTCGGACCGTTGATCAGCTGCAAAGCCTGCGACAGATTGCTGTCCGTCGAACGCTCACACTCACACGGCAGCTCACGCTGCGGCTGTCCAAATACCTGCAGAAACTTGTGACCCTCCGGCGGATCCACCAGATCAATCGCCAATGTCCCGGCCGGCATCCCCGGATACTCCTCCGGCTGACCCGTCACCGCACAGATCGCATCCAGCAGCTGCTCGGCGGTCAGCATGCGAGTCGTCGCGTGACTGAAATAGGTCTCGTCGTCCGCATTGAACCTGTTCCGCCGCGAACTCAGCTGATACACCCGACTGGTCATGATCGTCCGAATCAGATGCCGAGCCGAAAAATTGCTCTGCACCAGCTGATCCGCCAGATAATTCAGCAGCTCCGGATTGCTGGGCGGATTCGAATCCCGGAAGTCGTCCACCGGATCCACAATCCCCTTGCCCACCACATGACCCCAGATGCGATTCGCCAGCGATCGCGCAAAGAACGGATTGCTGCCACTGGTCAGCCAGTCCGCAAACACCACCCGACGGTCCACTCCCGCTGCCACATCCACATCACCCTGCAGCAGCAGACGCACCTTCATCGTTTTGCCGGTTCGCGGCTGAGTCACCTCGCCGCCAGCCTTCACAAAAATCATCTCATCGTCCGGCAGACCCGTCTCCTTGCGACCTACACGATTGAATGCCGCCGCAGTGCCGTAGTAATCGTCCTGAGTCCACTTCTCGAACGGATGATTGTGACACTTCGCACACTGAATCCGCACACCCAGAAACAACTGCGCCGTCGTCTCCGTCGCATCAATCTCATCACGGCTGGCCTTCCAGTACGCAGCCGCTGCATTCTGCTGAGTACTCCCGGTGGCCGTCAGCAGCTCATGAGCAAACTGGTTCAGCGGCACATCATTCTTCACCACATCAAACAGCCACCGTCGAAACTTGTGCACACCCGACTTCGTCAGCCGCTTGCTGTTCACTCGCAGCAGATCCGACCACTTCAGTGACCAAAACCGAGCATGATCGTCGGTCGCCAGCAGTCGATCAACCAGCGCCGCCCGCTTCTGCGGACTGGCGTCCGCATGAAACTGCTGAGTCTCCTCGAGCGATGGCAGACGACCCGTCAGATCCAATGTCGCGCGACGCAGGAAATCCGAGTCACTGCACAACTCCGAAGGCTCAATCTGCAGCTGACGCAGTTTGCCGAACACCAGCTGGTCCACCCGAGTCTCTTCCGGGGGATTGGGCCACTGAAACTCCTTGCGCTCCGTCAGATACGAAATCTGCGTCGTCGACATCCTGTCCAGATACCGCGCCAGAATCGTCGCCTCGCCACGGCCTTCACGAGTCACCACGCCGGTGGCCGTGATCGCCGCGATGCTTTCATCCGATGTGTCAAACGCCGTCAGTGCCGTGATGTCACGCACCGACCCGTCACTGAAATGACCGTTCACCAGCAGCTGCTGACGATCCGCACCGTCACGCAGCACCCGCGGCTTCGGAAACAGCTCAATGCTGACCAGCGTCGCAGTCCCCTCGGCCGCCACCTTCATGCCCTCAGCTATCCACTGCCGCAACACCACATGACTGGGATCGTTGTAACCCAAACGACGACCACCACCGTGAGCAACCTCCATCAGCGGCTTGCGGAGCAGCAGACTGTCGTCAGGATTCAGCACATTCGAACGACGATTGAAATACTCGCCACGCAAAGTCACCAGATCCAGCGGCGGATCATAACCCCGCAATGACAATCGAAATCCACCCTTGCCCGAAGGAGAACCATGGCAGGCTCCCATGTTGCAGCCCGACTTCGTCAGGGCCGCCAGCACCTCCGTATGAAACACCACCGGTGAAGCCACCTCAAAGGATGACACCGTCACCGGCACACTGATGGCCTGACCGCCGGCCTTCGCATGCACCACCGTCGTACCGTTTCCAACCGCGTGAATCACGCCCCCGGCCACTGTGGCCACAGCCGGATTCTCGGACGAATACTCAGCCGCTGCCGTCAGATCATGCACGTCCGCGTCCGCCGCATTCGCAGTCACCAGCAGCTGCTGCACACCCCGCGAACCCTGCAGCTTCACCTCAGCCGGATACACCTGCAGATTTCGCACAGGCAGTTCAGCAGCAGCCACGCTTCCGCACAGCAGCAGTACACACATCCGGATCGATCGCGTCATCGCAAACCTCGTTTCGTGGATCTCTCGCTCGTCATCCTGCCTTAGTTCGTCAAACTGCCCTGGCTCGTCAACCTGCCGTCACTTCGCCTTCGCTGTCACTTCCACTCGCACAGGCGGCAACGGAAAAATTCGTTCGTTATTGTCTTTCTTCGACTTGCCCTGCAAAAACACAGTACAAGGACCCGCAGCTGCATCAGCAGCCGCCGTGATCGTAATCGCCAGCTCATCCGCCGTCATGTTGCCACCCGCCACCGCCAGCCCCGGAGATAACTGATCAGCCGGTGTCGCCAGCGCAATTTCAATCGGAACCGTCCAGTCCTTGCCACGCACCGCCTTCACCGTTACCGTCGCCGTCGCACCCTGCTCCACCGTGACCGCCGACGGCTCAGCCTTCAGCGAAAATTCTCCCGCCGGACGGACCGCCACAAACAGGTCCGCCCGCGCTCGCATGCTGCGAAACAAATCCGCATCCGCCTTCCGCGGCGGCGGAGGAACCAGCTGCACAACCGTCGCCGGCACGCTGCCATCCAGCGCTGACACACGCACACTCAATGGACCCCAGTCCGCATCACCCGCCGTCGCCGCCGGATCCGTCGCCGTCAGCACAAGCGGCACCGCCGACTGCCGGCCACCCGCCACAATCGGCTCCATCTGCAGCGCCGCAGGCAATCCCACAGCCTCCACCTTCAGAGCACCATCGTACTGCAGACGACGCAAACCCAGCACCAGCGACGCACTGCCGCCCCGAGGCACACTGAGCCGATCAGCCGGTAAGGTCACCAGCACCGACGGTTTCCCCAGATGCAGCTGCACTGCATACGACCACACCGGACCACCACGACCCGCCAGCTCCGTCACCTTCAGAAAATAATCGCCCGCCGCCGGCAGCTGAAAACTGATCTCCGCATCCTTCGGACCCGCATCGTCCGACTCCGCCAGCCTGCCACCCTCGGCATTGTACAACTCCAGCTGCAGATCCGCCGGACTGGCGGCATCCCGAGTCCTTGCCAGAGCCGTCAGGTTGCCCGCCGCAGCCGCTGAAATCCGGTACCAGTCCGAGTCACCAGGCTGCTGAAAACTTCCCGCAATCCCCACCGCTTCCGCCGCCACCGCCGTTGACTGCTCACGCTGGTCATTGGGCTCTGCCTCCGACGAAATCACTCCCGACACCACCACCGCAGAAACAATCGAAGACGCTTCCGCTTCCGCACCACGGCTGCGCACAGGCACCAGCGCACCCGCTCCCGCTGCACTCTCACCCGCGGTCGCCTGCGAAAGAACGGCCCCCTGAGCATCCAGCAGAGACACCGCAGCACCCGCCGTCACCAGCCGCGGCAACGCCGTCACCGCCGCCGGGATTCGACCCAGCCGCAGATGAAAGAAATGCCGCGCACCACCCGTGTAACGCACATCCCGCAGCTCCAGACGATACTCACCCGCCACCTTCGCCTGCCACTGCAGCAGCGCATCACCCTCCGTGCCCGGCACATCGTCGCTGTACACCAGCTCACGACCGTCCGGACCCAGCAGACGCAGCACTGGATCCAGCTCGGAACTGAGCCGCCGCGCAAATACCTCCGCCGTTATCTGCTGACCTTCCGTCAGAGTAAACCGGAAAAACCGCGGAGCCACTGCGTTGAGCTGACCGGCGATGCTGCAGGGAACAGAAACCGCCTGGCCCGAACTGCGATTGTCCGCTTCCGCCGTCACCGACACCGTCGGCAAATCATCCACCACCACCCACGATGCCTCGGAACAGCCATGGTCCGTCACCAGACGCACCGGGTAGATCCCCGGAATCGCGTCGGCCGAAATGTCCCCCTCAAGTGCCACCGGCTGGTCCTTCGACACGTCCGCACCAGGCTTCAGTCTGAGCGTGCCCACAGGAGTCCACAGGGCCATCGTGCCCTGCAGCTGCTTGCCGGACACCACCACCTCTGCCTTTTGACCCGGATGCAAACCCGAACCGTCCAGACGATCGATGACCGGATCCTGAGCCCCGGCCAGAGCCCCCAGGGAAAGGGAACACACACCGCAAACCACAAGGCGCAGTACAAAAAGCCAGGCAAAATTCTGGTGGGAAACAGCCATCGGGGAGGGTTTTCGGAAGAATATATGGCTGGGAAGGCGCGTCAGAAGACCAGACAGTTTAAGGTCTGGCCGGACCGCCGTCAAAGAGAAACCGGGATTTGCGGTCGGCATCGCACAATCACGGCAGAACTTGGCCTGCAACCCTTGACAACGACACATCCGGACTGTTTTTTGCACTCAGATTTCCTTTGCGGCAGTTTCCCACGGAGCGGTTTCATGCGGCCCAGCGGTGCACTTGTGCAGGTATTTCTGACTCGAACCAGCAGCCCGCGACTTTCCCGGACGCCGTCCACAGTCGCCTCACTCCTGCTGTTTTCCCTCACATTCTGCACCGTCTCAGCACTCGCCGCGCCCGCCACGGCCGCCCTGCCCCCGGAAACCCGTAAGGAACTGGCCGAACTGCAGAAGCAGCTTAGGGAAACCACCTCGCTGCTGAAGAAAAACGAAGTGGAAAAAGTCCGCGAAATCATCGACAGCGTCGAAAAACGCGTCACCGAACTCGCCATCCCGGAAGACGAAAAGGACCGCTCCTGGACCACCCTGAAAACAGCCCTCGAAAAGGCCAAATACGCCTTTCCCGTCAGCTTCGAAAAAGAAGTGGCACCCATCGTCAAAACCAATTGCATCCGCTGCCACAGTGAAGCTCAGGCCTCCGCCAATCTCCGGCTCGATACCTACTCCGCCATCGCCAAAGGCAGTCGCAGCGGTCCGGTGGTGTTTCCCCGAGTCCCCAATCGCAGCCTGCTGGCCGTAAAACTGATCCATCCCGACGATGCCATGCGGATGCCCCAGGGCGCCGCCAAACTCAAGGATCCGGAAATCCTCACCGTCGTCCGCTGGATCGAACAGGGAGCCGGCTTTGACGGCGAAGATCGCGATGCACCCATCGGCGATTCACTGGTCGAAAAGAAACCGCCCGTGCAGGTCGCCATGGCCGATGGCTCAGAAACCGTGTCCTTCCGCAAGGACATCGCACCCATGATGGTCAACATCTGCATCGGCTGCCACTCCGGCAACAATGCCCGCGGTGACTACCGCTTCGAAACCTTCGAACAGCTGCTGCAGGGCGGACCCACCGGCAACACCATCGTCCCCGGCAAACCCGACGAAAGCTACCTCATCGATCTGGTCCTCCGCCAGGATCCCCTGAAAATGCCGGCCGGACAGGCACAGCTCAAACTGTCACAGGCCAAAGCCTTCGAAACCTGGGTCCGCGAAGGCGCCAAATTTGATGGCACCGACCCCAAAGCACCCATCCGCACACTCGTGCCCTCTGACGCCGAGCTCGAAGCCGCCAGACTCGCAGCCATGTCCGATGCCGACTTCGAGAAACGCCGCATCGAACAGGCAGAAGCGCTGTGGAAACGAGTCGCCCCGCGAACCACCGCAGCCTCCGTCACCACTCCGGACTTCTACCTCTTCGGAACTGTCGCTGAAGATCGTCTGAAAATGCTGGGCGATGCCGCGCAGGCTCAGGTCACCGCACTCGCCTCCAAATATCCCCTGCCCGCCGGACAAAAACCCTTCCGCGGCCGACTCATCATCTTCGTCACCAAAGACCGCTTCGACTACGAAGAATTCAACACCGTGCTGATGAACAACCGACGCACCCCCAAAGCCATCTCCGGACACGTCGTCATCAATGCCAGCTTCGAAACCGCCTGGCTGGCCATGCACGATCTCGGTGACACACCCTCGGACTCCTCCCTCACCGCACCCGAACTGCTCAACTCCCTCATCGCCCAGGCCTGGGTGTCACGTGACGGAGCAGCCCTGCCGGAATGGCTCAAACAGGGCTTTGGAACACTCGAAGCCGGACTGCCCAAAGACTCGCCCTGGCTCAAAGCACTCCCGGCGCGTGCCGCCAAAGCCATGGCCACCATCACCGATCCCGCCACACTGTTTGTCGACGGCACCTTCGCCCCCGACGAAGCCTCAGATGTCGGCTACCTGCTGGTCCGATTCCTGATGAATCAGGGCGGCAGAGAACGATTCCAGATTGCCCTCGACGAACTGAAAAAGAACCCCAGCGCCCCCGCCGCTTTGCAGCAGGCCTACGGCGCCCCCACAGCACAGCTGGGCCAGCTGTTCATCCGCACCGGACTGTAGGTCCTCCCCCCCCCTGACCGCTCCCGTCTCCCTCCCTGCGGACCCGAGGAGCAGACTCTGTGTTCTTCACACACAGCAGAAACCGCGCTGGCACCCCTCGCCCCTGGAAGGGGAGAGGGGTAAACACACCCTAAAAACTCCGTCCCGACACCGATGACCACCGATTTTCAAGCATAATCGCACAAGCTCGCGGGGCTCTTCGACTCTCAACTTTCTCTGCTCTCCTCG
>SXXK01000003.1 GCA_005791255.1 Planctomyces sp. | reverse complement strand
GATACGTCAGACGCTCGTGATCCAGCCCCAGCAGATGCAGCATCGTCGCGTGCAGATCATGCACATGCACCCGATCCTGCACCGCCCGAAAACCAAAATCGTCCGTCTCACCATACGTCATGCCACCACGCACGCCACCACCCGCCAGCCAGGTCGTGAAACCATAATGATTGTGATCACGACCGGAACCGTTTTCGGATGTCGGAGTCCTGCCGAATTCGCCACCCCACAAAATCAAAGTCTCATCCAGCAGCCCCCGCTGTCGCAGATCCTGCAGCAGCGCAGCAATCGGACGATCAATCGAATGCGCCAGATTCTCGGCCTGACGGTTGTGGTCACTGTGAGTATCCCAGGGCTGGCCATCACCATAATACACCTGAATGAACCGCACACCCCGCTCACTCAATCGACGAGCCAGCAGACATCCCGCAGCAAAATGTCCGTCACCGTAAAGTTCCCGAGTCGCCTTTGTTTCCTGCTGCAGATCAAAGGCATCCGTCGCCGTAAACTGCATCCGAAAAGCCGTCTCCATCGCCTGCAGTCGACCCTCAAGCTGACCGTCCGGACCCGTGCGCTGCAACTGGTGACGATTCAGCCTGCTGATCAAATCCACCTGAGCCGCCTGCAGGTCACGACCCGCAGACTCGTTTCGCAAAAACGGAATCAGCTTTTCCGGAGTCGGTACGGAATGGTTGATGTAGGTCCCCTGATGAGACCCCGGCAGAAATGCACTGGTCCACAGAATCGAAAAACGCACCGGCTTGCCCGGACACAACACCACGTAGGATGGCAGATTGCGATTCTCAGACCCCAGGCCCCACGAAAGCCACGAACCCATGCTGGGGCGAGTCGGCAGAATAGTGCCGTTGTTCATCAGCAATAAAGCCGGACCATGATTCGGATTGTCAGTCCACGTCGAACGCAGTACACAAATCTCATCCATCAGCTGCCCCGTCAGAGGCAACAGACTGCTGACCGGGACACCACTGCTGCCGCCCGGTCGAAACCGAAACGGTGAAGGCAGCAGGCCCGCCGTCCTGCGCTCGGTCCTGAGATCCGCTTCCGGGGGACGCTGGCCGGCATACTTCTGCAGCAGTGGCTTCGGATCAAAGAAATCCCCCTGATACGGACCGCCATTCATAAACAAATGAATCACCCGCCGAGCACGCGGTGCAAAATGCTGCAGCCCGGATTCACCCGCGTCCGACAACGCCGTCGCCAGACCAATACTGCCAGCACCAGCACCCAGAGCATGAATCAGACCACGACGAGTCAGAACAGCTCCGGAATCCAGCTGCAGATCACCGAATCCACCGGGCTCTGACATGTGCTGATTCACCAGTGATACCCCCGCAGCCCAATACCGGATCAGCCAGCAAAACACCCTGTCCACCAGACAGCAGCCCCGCCGGAATACTGCCGATTATCGCCGAGCTGGCTTCGAAACGCACAGAAACACAGTCCGAACCCGAAAATCATGGCGATTTTCTCTGCCCGGAATCCCGACTGAGGCCAAACCGCTGGATTCTCCGACAAACCCCTGCTAAATCAATCCACCAGTCGTTCGATACTCACCCCACACATCAGCATTCCCGGAGCCTTCAAATGCCCCAGACAACGGCCTCACGACGACGGTTCGTCACCACCGCACTCGCCGCCTCTGCCGCCCTCGCTGCACCCGCCACCTCACACGCCTCTCGCCGCTTCGGCAACGAAACCATCATCGGTGAAGGCGAATATCAATACCGCGCTGTTCACAACTTCGCCCAGCTCCCCGATAAATACTCCTGGCAAACCACACATAACGTCGCTCTCGACAGTGCCGGCAACCTGTATGTCATTCACGAAGGACGACGGGATCTCAAGGATCACCCGTCCATCTTCGTCTTCGACCCCGCAGGAAAATTCATCCGCGCATTCGGAGCACAATTCCAGGGCGGCGGACACGGCATCGAAATCCGCAAAGAAGGCTCACAGGAATTCCTCTACGTCGCAGCCTACCAGCAGGTCAAAGCCTTCGCCAAAATGACCCTCAACGGCGAAATCGTCTGGTACAAAAAAGCTCCCATGGAATCCGGCCTCTACGCCGAAGGCGAAAATACCTCCACCGAACCGTCCTGGAATCGCAAAGGCTTCCTGCCCACAAACTTCGCCTTCCTCGACGATGGTGGCTTCCTGCTCGCTGACGGCTACGGAACCTTCGCCATCCATCGCTTCGACAGCAGTGGCAACTGGAAAAGCTCGTTCGGAGGAGCCGGTGAAGGCAAAGGAACCTTCAATACTGCCCACGGGCTGTGGGTCGATAATCGGCCGGGAAAAGATCCGTCCATCGTCGTCACAGACCGCGCTCACAACACACTGCAGATCTTCTCAATGGACGGAGTCTATCGCGAAACTCTCACCGGATTCGGACTGCCGGCAAACGTCGAAACTCAGGGAAACCTGATGCTCGTACCCGAACTGAAAGCCTGCGTCACGCTGCTGAATGAGAAGAACGAAGTCGTCGCCCGCCTGGGACGCGCCGTCGAACGACTCGATGAAGTCAAAGACCTGCGAGGAAAGCCGGATCAATGGAAGGATGGGCAGTTCGTCCACCCACACGATGCCTGCTTCGCTCCAAACGGAGATCTCTTCGTCGCCGAATGGGTCGCTACCGGCCGCATCACGAAACTGGTCAAAGTCTGACAGCAGCCAAACGCCCTGAAAATCAGAAAACGCCGCGGAAATCCCGATTTCCGCGGCGTTTTGTTTTGATACAGTCTTCAGCCAACAGCTTCAGTTCAGCGTCTGCTGGCCAGGCTTCCAGTTGCAGGGACACAGCTTGTCAGTCTGCAAAGCATCCAGTACTCGCAACACCTCATCCACGTTGCGGCCAACACCCAGATCATGGACCGCCAGCCACCGCAACACACCCTGCGGATCAATCAGATACACGCCGCGGTAAGCAATCCCCTTGCCACAGTCCAGAACCTCATAGGCCGATGACAACTGATGATTCGTATCACCAATCATCAGATGCTTCAACTGGCCCAGTTCCTTGTGCGAATCACACCAGCCCTTGTGGCTGAATACACTGTCCGTGCTGGCCGTCAGCACCACCGTGTTGCGGTCCGCAAACTCACCCAACGCCTTGTCAAAGGCGATGATTTCCGTCGGACACACAAACGTAAAGTCCAGCGGATAGAAATACAGACACACCCACTTGCCCTTCAGGTCAGACAGCTTCATGTCCTTGAACTGAGCGTCCGTACCGTCCTTCGTGCGATCATAGGCCTGCAAAGCCAGTTCTGAACCCGGAGCTGCCTGCCCAATACGAATCCCCATGTTCTAACCCCGCCTGAATTTAAGAAGCAAAATCTCGCTGCGCTGCCCCGCTGAAAACCACATTTTTCGCCCCGGACAGCCCGCATTCTGAAGTATAGGAGCGGGAATCGGCAATTCAACACTCACCAGCTCATGCCCGAAAATGCGACCCACCTGCACAGCCTTATAATATACACATGACCACCATTAGTTCACAGACTCCGCTCGCGCTGCCGCTCAAACATTCCGACTGCATGCAAAAAATCACCGTTCCGACGACTTACCGCAGATTGCACCGGGAAATTTCCGCTCCCCTGCAAGATTGCAGCCCCGTTTTTCCGACGGAATCCGGTCAGGACTCAGAATTCCGCCAAACGCAGGATGCACCCGCCTGCGTATACACGGACAGGGGACGGTACGTCCCGGTTTTCTGACCGCAGTCGGTTTCGCCAAACAACGCCTGGAAGACAGACGTGCTCGAACAGCTTCTCAACCTCGCTGAAATTCGCAGTCAGTTGCTTGCACCGCGGATTGACTGGACCTGGACATGGCTGACTGTGTTCGGCCTGATGATCGGGCTGATCGCCATTTCCTATGGCACGCGTCCCGGTGTCATCGCCCGAGCCACCACCAAGGAAGCAATTCGCCAGCCGCTGTTTCTGCTGCTGCTGGTCCTGTCCGCCCTCGTGCTGATCGTGAACAGTATCGTGCCGTTTTTCACCTTTGAAGACGAAGGCAAGATGCTGACCGAATGCGGACTCGCCACACTGCTGATCGCCGGTGCCCTGCTGGCAGTCTGGACTGCCGGTACCAGCATCACCAGTGAAATCGAAGGCAAAACCGCCATGACACTGCTCAGCAAGCCCATCGATCGACGGCAGTTTCTGTTCGGAAAATACATCGGTATTCTGCAGGCCGTCATCTGGATGTTTCTGATCCTGACACTGCTGTTCGCGGTTCTCACCTTCTTCAAAGTCGGCTACGACCAGAAGGAGCAATCCCTTGACCAGACTCCGCTCTGGCAATGGATCCGCATCTCAGACATCGAACTGCCGGTGCCTCACCCGGATCGCATGTCTGTCGTCGGCTCCATCCTGCCGGGTATCGCCCTGACCTTCATGCAGGTCGCGGTGCTCGGAGCAATCAGTGTCACAGTCGCCACCCGATTGCCCATGGTGATGAATCTGGTGATCTGTTTTGCCGTCTTCGTCGTCGGCAATCTGACCGAAATCATCGTGAATTCCAGCGTCGAAGGTCAGGCCAACGAATCCGTGATTTTCACCGCCCGACTGATTTCCATGGTTGTTCCTTCACTTTCCGCCTTCAACATCTCCTCTGCCGTCGCCACCGGCCGTGTTGTTCCTCAGGACTATCTGGGACTCAGCCTCGTCTACGCCAGTGCCTACATCGGGGCTATGCTGCTGCTGGGTTTTCTGCTGTTTGAAGATCGCGACCTGGCCTGACCTGGCGGACGACAGTACAAATTCCGGGCATTCAGAAATTTTCTGCCGACAGCGGATTCATCCAGCGTTTAAGGCTGGTGGGATCCCTGCAGATTCAGCGTCTGTATCAGTGCTGATGGAAATTGCCTTGCCCCGGATTCTGAACTCCGCCCAACTGCGGATTCCCGCAGGAGCTTACCCATGTCGTCTTCACCCGATTTTCAGCGACTGGTGTCTCTCCGCACACTGCCGCTGATTCGTGTCGCCACCGCCGTGCTGCTGGCCCTGCTGGCAGCCATACTGCTCACGGCCGCTGTCATCACCTGCACCGCAGCCGCAGTGGTACTGCTGACGCCCCAGTCCCCTGCAGCACTCGAAATCCGCAGCTTCATCCCGCGACTTCAGTCGCCCCGCAGCATCACGCTCGCCGCCGCTTCCGCCGCCACCGCATGCTGGTTGCTCCACAGCCTCCTGACAGGCTTTGCAAAAAGCGTTTGTGAATCCATCGCCGCCGATATCATCTCCAGAATCCGGCAGCATATCCATCGCAAAGCCCTGCGGCTCGAACCGGCTGATCTGACCGGCACACACGCCGACGACGCACCCCGCGTTTTCCATACCTCCGCCGAAGGTCTCGAACGACACATCACCGCATGGCTCACAGGCCTCTGCACCGCTGCACCTCTGCTGCTGCTGACCACCGCAGCAGCAGTCATCGTGGCCCGCCAGGTGGCCATTCAGACCGCTGTCCCCGTAATCCTCACCGCCATCCTGCTCCGCCGCGAACGCAATCGCCACCTCGCCGCCGAACAACTGCTTGATGACCAGGTCCACCGCAGTCGCCGGCAAATGGTGCAGACTCTTGGAAAAGCCCGCATCGTCAGCGGCTTCGGAATGGAAGATCTCGAACATGCCCAGTTCGAACTTCAACTTCGCGAATATTGCGAAAAACGACAGACTCTGCGACTCCAGCAGCGGCGCAGCAGACTGGCTGCCTGGCTGCTCCTGACCGCTGCCTTCGGTATCCCCACACTGATCCTCGCCCTGCAGCTGTCCGCCGGCTTCTCCGTGCTCGCCTGCCTCGCACTTGCGCCACTGCTGCTCATCCTGTTTCAGGCCACATCAGAACTTGCCGCTCTTCCCGAACACTCGTCCGCCGGCGGGGAACTCGCCGACGAAATCACCCGCTACCTCGACCGTGTCCCCGGAGTCAGCCAGGTTGCCGGCGCCGGGTTTCTCAACCCGCTGGCTCGCACACTCACCTTCGATCAGATCTGCTGGGAATCCGAAGATGGTCGACGCATCCTTGATGGACTCGATCTCCGCATTACCCTCGGAGAACGTGTCGCGCTGCTGTCACTGCAGAAGCTTCCTGCCCGCGCACTCGCCAGCATGATCCCCAGACTCATCGACCCAACCGCAGGTCGCGTCCTGATCGATGGACGAGATATCCGCGAAGGCACTCTCGAGTCACTGCGCGAAGAAGCCATCTTCGTCGGTGGTGACGACCCCGTATTCGATGCCACCGTGCTGGAAAATATCACCTGCGGACGTCCTGACATCACCAGACAGCAGGCTGTCGAAGCAGCCAAACTGGTCCACGCCGATCACTTCATCCGCAGCCTCCCGCGCAGCTACGAAACTGCCCTCGGAGAACACGGTCTGCAGCTCGATGTCGGACAGCGATTCCGACTCAGCCTCGCTCGCGCCGCAGCACGCCAGCCCGCACTGCTCGTCATTGAAGAACCGGATGCTCCCCTCGATGCCGACACCAAAGCCATGCTCGACGATGCATGGCAAAGACTCAGTGATGATCGCACAATCCTGTTTCTGCCCTCCCGCCTGTCCACCGTGAAACGCTGCACTCGCATCGTGGTGATTCATAACGGACAGGTCGCCGCAGATGGCACACACGAACAACTGGTGCGGTCCTCGGAAATCTACAGACACTGGGAATACCAGCGGTTTCATCCATTCCGCGAAGATCGCGAGCTCAACTGATCCGAACTTTCCCCCGCGCCCAGGCGGAACCGCCGCAGGATTCGCTCCCAGCCGCAGTAATCGCCCAGCCCCGAAAAAACCAGCGAACACCCCATCAGCAATGTCAGCAACTGACCCGCTTCCCGAGATCTCGGCACCACCGCCAGCAAACCGGCAAACAGCGTCAGCAGCCCATTGGCAATCAATGCCTGTCGTCGGATACTGATCATACCACACCCCGCGCTGCCTGCATGTTCCGCAACAACTCCTCAGCACAGGCAGCGGCAAACTCAGGCGAATTGATCTCAGTGTCCACATCCCGCACCCGCACGCCAGGCCGCAGCCCATTACACAGTGCGGCAAACAAAATGGCATCCGCTTCAGCATCATGAAACGGCCCGCCGGCCGCGCTGATCACACTGATGCCACGCAGCGGCAGCAGCACCGTGACCTGCGGGTTATGCACATAGAACCGCCGCCCGACGTACTTCTGCGGAATTGTCTCCGGAGCCCCGAAGTTCACCATATCGTCCGCCCCCCCCGTACCGTTCGCGTGAAACACCAGTACCTCGTAGCCTGCCCGCTCCAGCAGCGGCACCGCCGCATTGATGCAGCCCGTTGTGTTGCCGAACATGCTGGCCACAATCACAGGCCGATCACCGGCGACAGCCGGCTTCACGGAAACCATGCCACAG
>SXXK01000064.1 GCA_005791255.1 Planctomyces sp. | reverse complement strand
TGGAATCACTGAGCGGGCCGGTGGGGATAGCCAAGATTGCCTACAAGGTAGCGGAACGCGGCTTTGTGGAGCTGCTGGTGTTTCTGGGGATACTCAGCATCAACCTGGCGATTCTGAATTTCCTGCCGATTCCGATTCTGGACGGTGGTCACATGGTATTTTTGCTGTGGGAAGGCATAACTCGCCGCAAGCCCAGTATCACCGTGATCAACTGGGCTCATGCGGCGGGCATGGTGTTTCTGCTGTCGTTGCTGGTCTTTGTGATGTGGATTGACTTTTTTGTGAGCGGCAACTGACGGGTGAGCATCGGACGTGAATTTCAGAAGCCGGCGGCCTTCACGGCCGCCTGCATCTTTTTGAGCCCTTCAGCGGCAACGACTGCGGCATCCTGCTGCCAGTATCCCGGGTTGAACAGTTCAAGAGACAGTGTGATGGTGCGGGCTTTTCCTGCCAGCATTTGGAGGATGGAGCTGAGTGGGGCGATGCCGTCTCCGGGGTAGACACGGTGTGAGTCATTCATGCGATCGCGTGTCGGGTCAGCCGGGAAGTCATTCATATGGAAGACCTGCAGTGACTGATCGCTGAACAGTGACAGTCCTGCGAAGTCTGAGCCACCTTTGAAGATGTGGTAGACATCGAGGAGCAGGCAGGAGTCTCGGCGACCGGTTTCAGCGGCAACCCAGGCGACATCCCCGAGTCGGGAGAGATTTTTGGAGAATCCCCAGACCTCAAGCTGCGGGATGATTCCGGCATCGTTGCCGATCTGTTGCAGGGCAGCAAAGCGTTCGGCTGCGGCGGGCAGCTCGACGGTGGGGGCATCTCCGGAGTGTGCTCCGACTGGCGGTGCGGCGATTCTTGTACCGCCCAGTTGTTTCAGCATGTCCATATCTTTGCGAGCTTCTTCGAGGGCCTGCGTTCGGGTGGCCTGGTCAGGGTGGATCCATTGAGCGAATCCGATAGCACTGTCGACTGTGAGCCCGGAGTCTGCGATGCGTTTTGAGAGGTCTGAAATGCTGCCGCCCTGATCTCGGAATTCCCGCAGATTGGGGATCCATGGCTCGATGCCGTCGTAGCCGGCGGCTGCTGCGATTTCGACTTCTTTGAGAATCCCGGTCTTCTGGCCTCGGATTGTGCTGGTATTCAGGCAGTAGCGGAATTTTTGTTCGAGCGGATTTGCGTGGATGCTGTGCCGAGGATTGGCGGCGATTGATTGGTTCGCTGACAGTGAGCCGGCGACTGTTCCGAGGGTCAGCAATGATTCTCGTCGGTTGTACTTCATGGGGACGGATTCCTGAATTTCGGGCCGTTTGCCTGAATCGGAGAGGGGAACTGGCGCAGGAGCCAGACCATAGGAGATTCAGCGGATAAGTTCCAGTAAGTCGTTATTGGGGGGCAGTGGCATTTTCGGTTGGCTGTTGAGCCGGTCGAATCAGCTGGAAGTAGCGACGAATCAGGCTTTTCTGTCCGGGTGGAATTGGTTCTGATCGCAGGGCAGCCTCACTGAGTGCTTCGTATCGTTGGGCGTTCTGTCGGTACTGTCTTTCAGCCTGTTGGTCCTGTGGCTGTCCCTCGGATTTTTCTGTTTCGGACTCCCCGGTCCCGGAGTCATCTCCTGTGAGCTTCAGTTCGCTGCCGGCCGCATTTCGGGCATTCTGTTGTCCCTGTGGATCGCCGGCGGTTCCTTTGCCGGCTTTGTTTCCGCCTTTGCCCTGACCCTGCGCCTGATTTCCGGCTTCACTTTCGAATTCCGAGCGTGCCTGTGCAAGGCTTTGCATTTGCTGTTGCAGCAGGTCAGAGAGCTTCTTCTGTCCGGCGAGTCGACGGGCTTCAGCGGCCATGCCCAGGGCGGCTTCCTCGAATTTCTGCGAATCCCCATTCTGCAGTCCTTCGGCCATTTTTCCGGCGGCTTCAGCGATTTTTTGTGATCCCTGGGGTTTCGCGGACTGCTGAAACTGCTGCTGAACCTGCTGAAGTTTTTCGGAAACGGTTCGTCGTTCGCTGCGGTCGAGTCGGGGATTCTGAGTTTTGGCCAGAGCGGCCGCGGCCTGCTCGAGTTTTCCATTGCTCAGCATGTTACCGACGTCCTCCAGTTCGTCTGTGGCGGACATTGCTTCACCGATACTCTGAAGCTGCTGCAAAGCGGCCGGATTGTTCAGTTTTTGCTGCAGCTGCTGCAGTGAGTTTTCCATATCGGCGAGTTTTGCGAAGGCTTCTTCCGGAGGCAGTGGCTGAGACTGGAGATCCTGAAGTGTGCGATTCATGGATTCGAGTGCCTGCTGCAGATCGGGATCTGCGGTTTGACGGGCGACTTCCTCGAGGGACTGCAGCTCGGCCTGCATTCTTTGGCTTTCGCGGACGGCGGTGGCGGCAGGTGAGGCCGTGTCGCCGGCGTGTGGCCAGGCTGCGGGACCGACGATTGCCAGCAGGGTACCGAAAGCGGTGATCGCCAATCCGCGTTTCCAGTTTGCGGGAGTGCGGAGCGGGAGCAGCTGATCGGTTGAAACTGAGGCGAGGCAGTTGCGGGCGTCAGCGATCTGCAACTGCTGCATCGGTGAGGGATTTTCGATCTGCAGAAATTGCAGGGCGGAGGACAGGCGATCCTTCAGCTGCAGTTCCCGGTCCAGCCATCTGGCGGTGTGATCGAGGTTTGCGGAGGTCAGGACAGTGCGGACTGCGGCGACGGCTGCAGATCCGCAGGCGAGCAGTGGAGTGCTGATAATCGGCAGTGAGATTCCCAGGAGTGGCGCGGAAACGGAGACAACACTGAGAACGCAGCCAGTCTGCCACAATGTGTCTGCGGCGGCATGCCAGGCGTGCAGCAGTTTGCGGCGGCGGTGGAAGGGCTGGAGCATGGCGGGCAGATCGGATCTGTGTTTCATGGCGTTGAGATTCCTGCAGACTGCGAGCTTTGCGAAGATCGCGTGGTCATGGACGAGCGGAATTCAAGTCGACGAAGAGCGACGTCAAGCACCAGCAGGAACGCCGCTGCGGAGAGCAGCCATGTGCGCAGCGGTACTGATCGGCGGGTGCTGCGGGAGGCCTCTTGAAACACTTCGGCGGGAGCCGGATTCCAGACACCTCCGCTGACGGCAGCGAGCTGCTGCAGGAAACTTTGATTTGTCGGACGCAGACGAAACTCGTCTGAACGACCCTCATAGATTGAGCGGGAAGTGCGCAGTGCGGGGAGTTCGGAGTGTTTGAGTGTGGCTTCCAGATTCCAGATGCCGTTTTGTCCGAGCGGGATGGTTGCTGCATACTGTCCGGGGGCCGTCTGTGGCAGCGGGATGGTTGTCTGCTGCAGCGCGGGATTTATGACATTGATGCTGACATCGGCTGTATTCAGGAACGTGCCGTCGGGCAGGAGTGCATTGACGGTAATTACGGCTTGCTGTCCCTGCTGCTGAACTGTCAGATTCAGGTTTTGGCTGCCACCGGGTCGCATCAGATGCCGCATGGTCTGGGTCCAGAATTTTCCGAATCCGGGCCAGGAGATCCATTCGGCGGCCCAGCGATTTTTGGCATCTGAAGTGAAGGCGCCGGTCATTCCGAGGCCGTACCGCCACCACGCGAGCAGCGGGTCGCCTTTTTCTGTTGCAAGGATGACTTCAGCGGCTGCTTTGGGGCGTGTCACAACGCTGCCGAGCAGCAGTGGGGCTGATTCGAGGTCGATATCGGCGAGTGTTCGGGTGGCGCGGATGATCTGAGGGAGAAAAGGTTCTTCGTTGATCGCGGCTTTGCTGGCTGTCAGTGTTTCCTTAGCGAAGATTCTGGGGACCTGAGCGGCATCTTCGGCGTGATAGAATCGGCCGCGACCGAGAGTGGCGATGGATTTGAGCAGTCTGAGGTCTGTGGCGTCATCGGGGCCGAGGGCCACAACAGAAACGGTCATGCGCGCGGCGGACATCTGCCGGGCGAGGCCTTCGAAATTGCCGCTGTTGGAGATGCCGTCGGTCAGCATGATGACGTGTTTCAGTCTCAGGCTGGCGGAATTGAGAGTTTCGAAGGCGGACTCCATCGCCGGGAACATGTTGGTGCCTCCGCCGGGCTGTATGCGGCTGATCTGGTCGGCGATTCGGCTGCGACTGGCTGCCGGCTGCAATTCGGAGATGACCCAGGTCTGGTCATCGAATGCGATGACTGCGATTTGGTCCCGGGGGCCCAGCAGATCGACGGCCGCACTCGCGGCAGCTCGCGCCATCTCCAGCTTTTCGCCTTCCATGGAACCTGAGCGATCGATGACAAGGACCATGCCGAGCGATGGTTTTTCCTGCTCTTTTTCGAAGTCACTGCGAACCGGCAGCAATTCATCAATGGGAGTCTGGTAGTAGCCACCCAGTCCGAAGGACTGATCACCACCGAGCATCAGAAATCCGCCGCCGAAATCGCGGACCCACGTCTGAATGACGGTCATCTGCTGGCGGCTGATTTTGGTGGCAGGGACATTTGAGAGCACCAGCAGTTCGAAGTTCTGCAGGGCTTCCAGTGATTCGGGCAGGCCTTCAATCGGGCGTACATCGACAGGAATGCCCTGCTCTTCCAGGGCAAAGGCCAGCTCCTGAATCTGGTCGGGTTCGGATTCCACGAGCAGTACGCGGGGCTTTCCGGAGGTGCTGACGAGGGCGAGGTCAGAGTTGTTGTCGAGAAGTGTGTCCTGGCGAAGTCCGGAAATTCGAACGCGGAATTCGGCCACTCGATCCCGTTCAACAGACTGTTCAAAGCGGATCACATTGTTGCCAGGCTGCAGTGTGGTCTGTCTGGCTGCCACTCGAAATTCGCCACGGAACAGTTCGACGGTACCTTCGTCCGGGTGATTTGCCGAGATTTCAGCCTCGATCAGAAACGGTTCTCCTTCGCGAACTTCGTGGGGAGCTTTCAGAGAGGAGACCTGCACTTCGGGTGCCGAAGGTGCGGGCAGCGGAACGGTCCAGATTTCCGCAGTGTTGCGTGTTGCGGCCGCGAGGGCATCTCCTGTTGTCTGGTGGCCGTCGGTCAGCAGCACGACTCTGGGAACAAATCCGGGAGGGACAGTGGCTACAGCGGCATCAAGAGCGCGTTCGATATTGGTTTCAGGCGGAGACTGGTTGGTCTGAGTGTCGGCGGGGGCTGTGCTGCCGGGGGCTGCGGGAGGTGTGAGTGCTGGCGCGGAGATGGTTGACGCGAATGAGATCCAGGCGGCTGAGCGGCGTCCGCGTGCAAGTTCGGCGGTGCGGAGGAATTCCTGTGCTGCCGTGTGTCCCTCGGTGCCAATACTGCGGCTGACATCCGTCACGAAAACGATCCATGGTTCCGTCGAGGACAGCAGCAGTGTCATTCCGGCGGCGCTGCACAGCAGCAGCAGCATGATCACAGAGCGTGTGATCAGACTGAGCTGTCGCTGTCGGACAGGGAAGTCGCTGAGGCTGCGGCGATACAGCAGCCACAGCAGGATTCCAGCGGGAATCGCCAGCAGCAGCAGCGAAGGTTGAGCGAATTCGATGGTCATGGTGTGTTCAGGTGATCCAGCGTCTCTGATACAGAAACCACTCAGACGTCAGCAGCAGCACAGCGGCCAGACACAGCCAGAACCAGGGCGGGCGTCCGGACACAGCCGCTGCCCTGGGCGGGGATTTCGGGGATTTTTCGGAGGCTTGCCGGGGACGCAGATCTGTTTCAGAGGAAGCAGCCACGTTGACGGCGACCGGAACGGCGGAGTTTGAGTTTGTGCTGGGTGGAGCAGTGCCGCCGTTCGGTTCGATCAGCCACAGGCCTGATTCCCGCAGTGGTCCGGTGAGGGCCGTTGCGGACAGCGGCGCAGCGGTGTCGGGCACGACTGGAATGCGGGTGAGTGTTCCAGCGGGAGACCGCAGCAGGGAGTATTGGTTGGGGGTGGCTGGGGCGGTCAATTGCAGCGGGACAGCGACCTGCTGGCCAGCCTGCGTTGCGGAGGGCAGTGCGTCAGAATGACCGGCGAGCCAGCGCAGTGTGTTGGACATGAGAATCGGGAAAACTGTGCGAAACGCGAGGTCACTTTGCGTCAGGTGCAGCGGAATGACGACGACTGGTCCCTGCGGTCTTTGCAGCAGGCAGCAGAGTGGCAGTCCATCTTCTGCAGCGGCGAGGATGCGGGGTTTCAGCTGGAATTCAAGTTCGGAGACAGCGGGGATAAGCACATCATCGAGGCGAAAGTTTCTGGTGATGGGGTGCATTTCCACGGTTTGTGCGGGCAGCGGATTTTCGCGAGTGCTGCGGATGTTCCAGGCATCACAGTCATTGCGGGGATCGAGAACGATGACCGGGCCACCGGGCAGTTGCCGGGGAACATTTTCGTGGAGCACGACAATATGATTTGGTGGCCATGAATTATTCGCTGGTGGTTGTGGCAGCACAGTGAGTTCTGTGAGCGGATCGGCCTCAAATACTTTCTGCACAAACAGGCTGCCGGGGCTGACCAGCAGCACCTGCTGCCGGGGGGCATCCTCGAGAACGGCGACTGCGGAATTATCAATGGTGAGGGCATCGGTTGGGGCTGAATCAGCGTCCGGTTCCGGAGTTGTTGGGTCGGCGTCACGTGAGAAACGGATGTTTTTGAGTTCGGCCCGCCAGATGCCTCCGGCAGGTCCGCTGCGGGGAAACGAGCGAGTTGTGCTTTCGTTGGGGCTGAGTTTCAGACGCACGACGCTGCTGAGTGTCCCGGACAGGCGTAATTCCAGTTCTGCTTCGGCGGTGTGAGGTGATGAGTTGGTGACAGCGACCAGCAGTTCGGCTGTCAGCGGATCATCGGGATTGCGCAGAGACTGGCATTTGGTGATGCCCATGTTGGGGAGGGGCGTGGCTGCGGACAGGATCGTCAGTCGCGGGTGCTCGGTGAGTTTGGTGGATTCAAAGCAGTGATCTGTGAGCAGAATGATTTCTCCGGAATCGTTCTGACCGAGCAGTTCCGCAGCGGCCGTGATGGCGAGTTCCGGGGATCCGGCGGCGGCGGACGGCTGAATGTCTGAGACCGCTCGCAGCAGATCAGGGATATGGTCGGTCATGCCGCAAACAACTTCCGCGCGGTGGTCAGCAGCGATCACCGCGGCCTGTGAGCCTGGTGGCAGACCGTTGATGATCCGGCGAGCCTGATCTGTTGCCAGGTCCAGTCGCTGCCCGCCGGATTCTGCGGCCTGCATGCTGGCTGAGACGTCAAGGATCAGCACGAGGCTGTGCGGGGGGCTGCCAGTCATCCAGCGTGGATCGCCTGCTGCGGCAACGATTGTGATCAGGATGAGTATTTGCGTGAGCCATGACAGAGGGTGTCGGAAACGATTCCAGAAGGACCGTGGCGGTCGGGCCTGGAAAATCTGCTGCCAGAACAGATCTGATGAGACAGGCACGCGCCGCATCCTGAGTTTCAGGATGTAGAGGACCGTGATCGGCAGTGCGATGGCGGCGAGTGCAAGGGCTGTTGGCACCAGAAATGTCATGGTATCAGCAAGGGCTCAGGGACTGGAGGGGCATTTTCAGGACGTGGCGGATTGTTTCATCATGGCCATCACAAGCGAATCGAACTGCACCTGACAGCCGGATTGGGTGCAGCCCAGGTTGTAGCGGGCACAGTAGTTTCGAACGGCATCCTGATGCTGGCGGAATAACCGACGGTATTCGCTCAGCATATGTTCCGTGATGGTGGTCTGCAGGGTTGTGCCGGTTTCCACATCAACCAGTTCGGCATCACCCAGTACTGCCGGATCAGCATCGAGCGGGTGGTGGAGTTGTATGACGTGCAGATCGAATCCGCTGAATCGCAACTGGTCGAGGCCGGCTTCGAAACCGGCGGGGTCGAACAGATCACTGAGGATGACGGCAATACCTGGGCGTGGTCGTCGGTGGAGGAACTGTCGGACGGATTCACGCAGGCTGGTTTGCGGAGTGGAAGCGGTAAGTCCCTGGAGGAACTGCATGAGGGGGAGGATGCGTTCGCGTCCGCGGGTCAGCGGAAACTGCTCGACGACCCCGGCGGCACAGGCGAGGACGGAGATGCGATCGAGATCGGCGAGGGCGATCCATGCGAGTGCTGCGGCGAGCTGCCGGGCCAGATCGAATTTGCGTCCATCGGCGAGATTCATGCTGTTGGAGCAGTCGAGGAGGAGCCACAGGTGCAGGTCCTGTTCTTCCTGGAAGCGTCGGATGAGCAGGTCTCCGTGGCGAGCGTAGACATTCCAGTCGAGGTATCTGAGGTCTTCTCCGGGGCTGTATTCGCGGTGGTCGGCGAATTCGATACCGGCTCCTGTCTGTCGAGTTCTGCGCTGGGCCAGCAATTGTCCTCGGAACACGCGTTTCGACATGATCGAAAGGTATTCGAGGCGTGTCAGAAAGTCGGGAGGAAAGAGCATGGCGGGCGGTTTTACGGGCGAGGAGTGGGGTCAGCGAATACTGGCTGAGCTGGAGTCACTGAGTTGTCCGAGGATGCGCTGGATGACGTCATCGGTGCTGACGCCTTCCGCCTGTCCTTCGAAATTCAGGATGATGCGGTGTCTGAGGACAGGCAGGGCCATCTGGTGCAGGTCGGTTGTGGCCACGTGGCAGCGACCGTCGAGAATGGCGCGAATTTTTGCTCCAAGAATCAGCGCCTGCAGTCCGCGGGGGCTGGCGCCGTAGCGAATGTATCGGCGAGCGGTTTCGGTGGCAGACTGCTGTTCGGGGTGTGTCGCAGTCACCAGCGCGATGGCGTGCCGCTGGACCTCTTTGGCAATGGGGACGGTGCGGGCGAGTGCCGACATTTCCTGGATACGCGTACCGCAGAGTACCGGGGCTGCGGTGGGCTGGGCCGTGCCGGTCGTGCGGTCGAGGATGGTTTCGAGGTCTTCGGGGCGTGGGTAACGGACCAGCAGTTTCACGAAGAAGCG
>SXXK01000063.1 GCA_005791255.1 Planctomyces sp. | reverse complement strand
GGTGCCGGCTGTGCTGCTCCGGCTGGCTGTGCTGCTGACCCGAACTGTGCAGCTCCGGCTGGTGCCGGCTGTGCCGCTCCGGCTGGCTGTGCTGCTGACCCGAATTGTGCGGCTCCGGCTGGTGCCGGCTGTGGCACCGAGTGCGGCGAAGGCTGCTCGGCTGAAGATGCGTGCGAGATCGCCAAGCTGATCTACACCTCGATGACCGACTGCTACGCCACGAAGCGTCGCAATGCTCTGGATGAACTGGGCGACTACGACTGCTCATGCCATCCGGAAATCATCAATGCCTTCGTGTATGGTCTGAATGACACTGACGAACGCGTTCGCCGTGAAGCGGCTGACGAACTGGGTGATGCAGCCCGCAGCAACAGCTGCTGCTGCAGCCCGGCTGTCGTGTCTGCTCTGACCTGTGCACTGGCTGACTGCGACCGTGGAGTTCGTCGTCAGGCTGAAGAAGCTCTGGAAGCCTGTGGCTACGAGATTGTCGACGGCAACTGCGATGGTTGCACGGAAGGCTGTGTTGACGGCTCATGCGGTCATCACCACGCTGCTCCGGTCGAAGCTCCCGCTGCTGCCGCTCCTGAAGCTGCTCCGGCTCCGGCTCCTCCGGCTGAACCTCAGGCTTTCTTCCCGTCCCGTCTGCACAATAAGTCGCAGAGCCGGAGCGGGCTGGCTGGCCTGTTCGGAATGAAGTGATCGCAGAGTCGATCAGAGGTGGAAAAGAACTGCTTCCTGTTCTGAATTTCCCTTCGCAAAACTCAAAAACAACGGCCTCCGATCATCCCGTCGGAGGCCGTTTGTTTTTTTGGGCGTTATCGCCGTCAGATTCGCGGATGCGGAATTCCTCGATCAGCGCACGGCGACGTTCGGCCACGGCGCGATCAAATTCAGACAGCACATCGAGTGCTTTGTCGCGGGACGTGATCAGTCCGATGATGAGATACTGGATGATGGCGACGAGGTAACAGATCCAGCCGACAGCCCAGCGTTCCCGATCTCTGTGATAATCTCCCAACAGTCGCACGTAGTTTGTCAGCACGGACAGGTCCATTTTCTGAGTGATGTCGGGGTCCAGTTCGAGGGCCTTTTGAAATTCGCTGTTGATTGACTGCTGCAGGCGTCGTTCGAGCAGCAGGCTGGCTTCTGTGGTGACCGGCATGCAGTTTCCGATCTGCTGCACCCAGTTCCAGGCGATGATCGACTGGTGCAGTACGACCTGCTGCTGCCATGTGGCAGCGACGGATTCCGTGGGCATTTCCGGCAGTCGAGCTCCGACAATCGCACACATCATGGCCAGCACCGGCGAGGATTTGTTGATGTGGCGGCAGAGAAATCCGCGGAGCATGGGCCACCAGTTTTCCTGCAGTTGCGGCAGGAGTCGGCGATTTTTCTGAAGTTTGGGCGGTCCGGGGTGCAGTACGGCGAAGAGTTCCTGATCGGGCATTGTCTGGATGACTCCGATCACCATCAGCAGTCGCAGTCCCATGGTGAGCCAGTCAGCGCGGTCGAGCCAGTCGATTTTGACGAGCCAGCCGAAGAGGATGTGTTCCATATTGGCAGTTGCGGCCAGCAGCAGCAGTGACCCGCGAAACCATTCCTGCAGGTCCTTTTCCAGTTCCCGGTCCAGTTGCTGGATTCGGAAGATTCTGCGGAGCAGGAAGCGGAACAGCGGCACGGCAATCAGTCCGAGCAGCAGTCGCGAGGCTGGTCTGAGCACAGGGCGCAGGATGGACTGAAAGATCGGGATACCCATCAGGATGCGAAAGAGATCCAAGGCCGTTGCTCCTGATGCATGCGGTAGCGGACACCCTTTGGGGAGTAATGCGACCGGAGGCAAGGCGACTGCGGCCGGGTCTTTTTTTTGAATCGGGGCTGAATTCGTCCGGGTGAAACTGTATCCTGCGTCGGTCGGGGGCTCCACACCGAAACCTCTGAATCCTGCTTCTGTCCCGGGGACTGCACGATGTTCGGCTCAGCCGGTTACAGTGAATTTGATCTGAATTTTCAGATCTTTGGGATTCCGGTGCGTGTGCATCCGTTTTTTTGGCTGTCGACGGCGTTCATGGTTTGGGCAGGAGACGACCTGCAACTGACTTTGATCGGTGTGCTGTGCATTTTTTTCAGCGTGCTGATCCACGAGCTGGGTCATGCTCTGGTAATCCGTCGGTTTGGCTATCCGTCAGAAATCGTGCTGTATGTGTTCTGCGGTTATGCCACGTCATCTCATTTTCCGTTTCGGCGGGCCCTGGCGGTCTCTGCTGCGGGGCCGGCGGCCGGTTTGCTGGCGGGAGGTCTGATTTTCGGCCTGTGGAAGCTGCTTCCCGAGTCACTGCTGGCGGAGTATTTCGGGCTGCGTTACGCCTTCAGCATGATGTTGTTCGGGGGCATTACTGTGAATCTGCTGAACCTGGTTCCGGTGCTGCCTCTGGATGGAGGTCAGATCATGGCGGCCTGTGTTCGGCAGTTTGGTCCGCGAGGTCGCAGCAGCAGCGAACTGGCGCTGCAGATTTCTGCAGGCTCTTCCGGGCTGCTGGCGCTGTGGGCGGCTCAGTGTCAGAACAATCAGCAGTCTTTCATTCCTTACTGGGTATTTCAGTGGCTTCCCGCGGCAGATGCGATGATGCTGTGGAGTCTGCAGCCATCAGCTCGGTTTGAAGTTATTTTTATGGGTTATCTGTGTGCCAGCAGTGTGATAGCGCTGAAACAGAACCGATCGTGGCTTTGATCGTGTGCGGTCTTATTTTTCTACCGCGTGTACGGGATTTGCCAGCAGTGCAATTTCCTGTTCTGTGAGTGCTCTGTTGAACAGTGCTGCTTCATCCAGCCGGCCCTCCCAGTTGCTGTCATTGTCACTGCGTCCGCCGAGAAACAGCTGAGCAGCGATCGCGGGCGTGGCCCTCGTGTGAAACTGTCGCCGGCCATTGAGCCAGACGGTGACCTGTTCACCGTCGCGGACCATCGTTATGTGCGCCCAGGTCCAGCGGGGGATGGTGTCTGTGCCCACCACTGCAGGACTGTCACCGCTGCGGAAGATGATGCGTTCAGCGATCTCACCGGCACCTCCCAGTCCGAGGTGTTCGCCGGTGGAGCTGATACCGCTGTCGTAATCGCGTGAGTAGATCCAGCCGGCGACCGGCCGGGATTCCCGGGGCATGCCGTTCCAGAACCAGAGCGAGATTGAGTACTGAGAGCCGAGATCGCTGCCGTCCGAGGTCAGTCGACCACCAGCGAACTGCGGGCAGCGGTTCAGAATTCCGGGTGAGCACCAGGCATCGGAGTGGGGTCCCTCGAGACTGAAGGTGATACCTGGTTCAAGCACTGCGTGCCGGTGTTTTCCTGAGGAATCGGCGGCCACGGGACCGTTGAACTCATCCAGTCTCCACCATGCGACGGGTCGCACGGCCTGCAGCCGTCGACCGGCTGGGCCTTCGGGCTGCTGCCAGGAGCGGCGATTTTTCCCGCTGACTTTTTCGAGCAGTCGGATGGCGGCCTGGGCGATTCGAGGTTCCGCATCAACCTGCAGTCCGGCTGAGCGGGCGGGCCAGGTATTGTATCCTCCGAACGCGTGCTGTTCGGGTGGCGGGATGTATCCGTCTCCGCCATTCGCCAGTTCGATCACCATGGTGTTTGACAGCGGGCTGGCGGCTTTGATTTTGAGTCCGGTGACGGCATAGGTTTCTGTGGGAGTCGTGGCGATGGCGATGGAGCCGATCCGCAGAGCCTGCACGACAACTTCGGTTTCACGGGCGGCGTGCAGCAGCAGTTGTTCGCGGGCATAGACTTCCCGCTGATCCTTCGGCGGGCGATCCCCGACGGAGTTCATGATGTTCTGCGACCATTCGAGCAGTTGGGTGTCCGGCGTACGATATTTCAGTGGCAGTCGTTCTTCAGCCATTTCGACGTCAGCGTTTTCGTCGTACTGTGCTGAGCTGATGGCCTGAAGTGCGAGTGTGACCAGCCCCTGAGCATACGCTTCGATGGTCAGAGCGGGGTCCCAGGTGTCAGGTTTTCGGTAATCGCGGCGCCAGATGTCGCCGCTGCAACCGTGGGCCATGATACCCAGAAAATCGGAATCGGGTGCCAGTTGCTGTTTCAGGCCGTCGGCGAACAGTCCGAAGTAATCGGCGCTGATATCGCTGTCGCCGAAGTAGTGCATGGAGAAGTTACCGAGTACGGCCAGTGGTTTACCTGCGGTTGTGCGGATGCAGATGAGGGCAAGTTCCGGGTCTTCGGGGCCGGCTTCACCGGTGACATCGTCAGGATTTGCAGCGGCATGCATGTTGGCTCGGACGGTTGGGTTTCCGAATGGGTCTTCAGCGATGCGGTCGGGTCGTCGGATCCACTGACGGAGGGCGGTGTACTCGGGAGCCATGATGCGGGCGAAGCCGATTTGAGCGGGCTGGAGTCTGCTGAGTGCTCGTTCAATGACTTCCACGAGGCAATTGCGGAGAAATGGGACGTAGTCCGGATCGGCGTCAGTGCCGAGGCAGCCCATGGATGCGGGTGCAGAGTGGGCGTGTGTGGCTGAGATGAGGATCTGTGTGGCGGGGATACCGGTTTTGGCAGCCGCGAGTGTTTTCACGTCATCCAGCAGGACTCGTCCGATCATGCAGCTGTCCACGACGACGATTGCGGCGCGGTCCTGTCCATCAGCGAAGACGAGTGCTCGGGCACTGACTTTGGTTTTGACGCGATCGAGGCTGCGACTTGTCATGCCACCATTGACCAGTACCGGCAGTTTTTCCGGTGTGACATCGATGAGTGCTGTACCGACCTGGAGATTGCCGGCCTGCAGTGGTGTGGCCAGCAGCAAAACGGGCAGAAACAGGCAGGATCGCAGAAAGAAGTGCATGCTGAGCCTCCGGTGATCCGGGTAAAGAGCAGTGATTCGGGGTATCATAAGTAAATTGCAGTGGGAAGCTCCAGCATGGCGACGGGCGGCAGAGCCTGCGCCGCGTTTCCCGTCTGCTTCTGCAGCAGCGAAGATTCCGAGAGGCGGTGATGCCGTTGCGCCAGTTGACAGTGTTGAGACGGATGTCTGAGGACTGGTTGATTCTGGGTTTGTCGGAATTTCAGTCGGGGGATCAGGAGGCGGGTCTGGAGTCTGTGCGGAAGGCGGCAGCGATTCAGCCGTTTCGGCGTGACATCTCAGAGACTCTTAAGAAGCTGACGGCGGCCGCCGGAGTTCCCTGAGCGGAGGAATCCGATTCAGTTATTTTCAGAGTGGCTGCTGTCGAAGATTCATGTCGAGCAGTCGCTGCAGTTGCTGTTCGGCGCTGTCCGGCGAATCAGCGAATCGGGCGGCATCCCAGAGGTCAGCGAAGACGCGTCCGCGCTGCCACGAGAGCGTTTCGCGGAGCACAAGTTCGAGTGAGGACAGTTTGGGGGGCGTGAATCGGCCTTCGCGCTGCAAATGGTCCAGCATCCCATTTCCGGCTCTGACCGGAATCACTGAGCAGCAGGAAACGCCGCAGTCAAATGCGAATCGCACGGACTGCAGTGCCTGTTCTATGCCCTCCTGTTCACTGCTCCAGGGCAGTTTCAGCAGAATGAAGGTGCGAATCAGGATCTGCTGTTTCAGCAGCAGCTGGCAGGCGGCTGCGAAGTCTGCCAGAGTCATTTGTTTGTTAAGGCGTGCCAGCGTGGGTTCGTGCGCGGTTTCAAGTCCGATGGCAATTTCCAGCTGAGTACCGCACAGTTGCTGAAACTGGTCGCAGCGGTCGGTACACAATCGCGGGTGATTTTCGACGATGATGGTATCGAAATGCTGAACGCGCTGAGCGATTGCCGGCAGGTCCCGAGGCGGAATTGCAGCGGGGTCGAAGAAATTGCCGCTGTTGTAAAGCTTGATGTGAGGGGCCGGGGGCAGCTGGCGAAGAGCAAAGTCAATCTGTTCGGGGATCAGGCCCGTCGGCAGTGATTCGGTCAGTGTGTTCTGCCAGAGATCACACATGAGACAGTGAAACGGACACTCCCGGTTGGTGAGGAAGACAGTGCTGACTGCTTCGACTCGACCGTGCCTGGAGAATTCCGGTTCGCTGAGGAAGTGCCACGGTCTGCTCGGATCCAGCAGATTTCTCGGGCCGCGAAGGCTGAGGATCTGTTGGGTGAGCGTATCCATGGCCGGGCAGCGTGGAGGCGATCAGGCGGTGACCAGGCCGACCGCCGCCGCTGCTGCATTCCAGAGCCACTGTGGGCTGGCGAAGAGCAGCAGTGTGGAAACGGCACAGATGCCTCCGGCCAGGGCCGAAGCCGGGCGTGGTTCGGGTTCGAGGATGGTTTTGGGAGCTTCAAAGTACATGAGGCCAATCAGTCGCAGGTAGTAAGCTGCTGCAACGACGGCATTGGCGGCCAGGGCAATCGCGAGTGTTCTGCTAAGCTGGCTGTTGACCACCCAGGCAGCGACGAACAGGTTCAGCTTGCCAAGGAAACCGCCGGTTGGCGGCAGTCCACTGAGTCCGAAAACGCAGACGGCCATCGTGAGTGCGAGTGCGGGTCGGGTCTGGCTGAGTCCGTGGAGATCTTCGAGGGAGCGCAGGGGACGCGAGCGAGTCCCGGCGGCAGCCAGCACGGCAAATGCACCGATGGACACAATGCCGTAAATTGGCAGATAGAACATGAGGGCCGCCTGGCCACTGGCTTCGTTGGGATTCTGGCCACCGTATTCCGTCGCGACTGCCAGTCCCACGAGCATGTAGCCGGCGTGCGAGATGCTGGACCATGCCAGCATTCTCAGGACACTGGTCTGGCGGATTGCCATGATGTTGCCAAAAGTCATAGTGACGAGGGCCAGTGTGGTGAACAGCCATGCCTGATTTTTCGTGGGTGTCCAGGCAGCAATTCCGTCGGCTCCGGCGCACAGTGGCAGGATCTGCAGGAGGGCGGCGAAGCCCACCACTTTGGGCAGGAACGACAGCATGGCGGAGGCTGACGGAGCGACTCCCTGGAAGACGTCCGGGGCGTAGAAGTGGAACGGTACAGCGGTAAGTCGGAAGCTGATTCCGGCGATCATAATGACCTGGGCAACGACCAGCATTCCGTGTTCGAAGCCGGGGATTGCGCGATGGGTTCGTTCAGCGATGGATGCCAGATTTGTGGTCCCGGCGACTCCGTAGATCCATGCGAGTCCGAACAGGACCATGGCGGATGAGAAGATGCTGAGCAGGAAGTACTTGATGGTGGCTTCTCGTGACATCCAGTCGGCGCGTCCGAGGTACAGCAGGATGTAGGTGGGGATACTGACAAGTTCGAGGCCGAGGAAGATACCGATCAGATCGTTGGCGAGTGCCACAAAGGAGGTGCCTGCGAGTGTGGCGAGGAGGCAGGCGAAGTTTTCGGCGGCATGTGCGTCATCGGTCTGATCCCAGAGGATCAGCGTGAGCAGAAAGCCGGCTCCAAGAGAAATTCCGCGCACGTACCATGCGAAGGCATCGACCTCGAAGGGGCCGACTGAGCCATCAGTCAGCGGGGCCTTGAGCCACGCAAATGCTGAGCAGAGCAGTGCAAGTACTGCGAGGGCACCCCAGCGATGCTTCAGGCCGGCTGGTGAGCTGCCATTTTCACTGACCAGAAACGGACCAGTGAGGAACATGATACAGACCGTAGCGATCAGGATGATCTCGGGAATGATCAGTCCGGCTGCCTGGTTCAGTTCATTAAATGCGGGCACGGCTGGGTCTCGACAACAGAGAAATCAGAACAGTCACGGAAGCAATGTGGAAACGGCGGCGGTCAGAGAGCAGCCTCGGCTGGTTCAGCTGTTTCAGAGGCGGGCTGTGTCGGAGCACCAGGGACAGGTCCGGCCGACACTTGAGTGATTCTGTCAACGACCAGTTCCACATCCGGTCGAATGATATCAATGAGCGGGGCAGGGCGGATGCCGATGAACAGGCAGAGCGCTGCGAGTGGGAACAGGGCCAGGAATTCTCGGGCATTCATGTCTTCGATCTCGTGATCGCCGTGATCGCCATGATGCGGTTCGCGGAGCTTTCCGAAGAACACCTTCTGTACTGCGGTGAGCAGATACCATGCCCCGAGAATCACTCCGGTGGTACCGAGAGCCGAGTACAACGGATTGGCCTTGAACATTCCGGCGAGGGAGAGAAACTCACCAACGAACCCGTTGAGCCCTGGCAGGCCGATGCTGGACATGGAGATGAAGACCATGCTGACACCGATACGCGGCAGTTTCGAGGCAAGTCCTCCGAGTTCAGACATTTCGCGGGTGTGATAGCGTTCGTAGATCATACCGACGATGATGAACAGGGCTCCGGTCGACAGTCCATGGTTGATCATCTGCAGGACACTGCCAGTGATGCCCTCGGTATTCAGGGCAAACAGTCCGAGCATGCAGAATCCCAGGTGTGCTACTGAGCTGTAGGCCACAAGTTTCTTGATATCGCTTTGAGCCAGTGCACAGAGTGAACCGTAGATAATGCCAATCACTGAAAGCAGTCCGATGACCGGCAGGCCGATGGTAACTGCGGCCTGCGGGAAGAGTGGCAGGCAGAGCCGGAGAAATCCGTAGGTTCCGAGTTTCAGCAGGACTCCGGCCAGCACGATACTGCCGGCGGTAGGTGCTTCGACGTGTGCCAGTGGCAGCCACGTGTGAAAGGGGAAGACCGGGACCTTGATGAGGAAGCCAGCAGAGACAGCGAGGAACAGCGTGGTCTGCAATTCCAGCGGCAGCGGATGTTGCTGCAGCCAGGCAGTGAGAGCCGGCAGGTTGGTGGGATTCGTCAGTGGCTCCTTCTGGCTGGAGACATAGAGCACGAGGTACAGGAGTCCGGAGAGTGTGACAAGGCTGCCGGCGAGCGTATACAGGAAGAATTTGACAGCGGCCCACTTGCGATCCTTGCCGCCCCAGACGGCGATCAGGAAGAACAGCGGGATCAGAGTCATTTCGAAGAAGACGTAAAACAGCACCAGGTCGAACGCACAGAAGACTCCTATCAGACCAGTCTGCAGGAGCAGCAGTGCTGCGTAGAACTCGGCGGCGCGATCGCGGATGGCTTCCCATGAGATCAGCACAGCCGAGACGGTCAGCAGAGCCGTGAGGGCGATCATGGTGACACTGATGCCATCGATTCCGAGATACAGCTCAAGTTTCAGTCTGCCCGTATCGAGCCATGGCTGAACATATTCGATTTTCGGTTTGACGACTGCCGCTGCGGGTGCTGAGGAGACTCTGAGCTGTTTGCCGGTTTCAAGCGCGGCTGGTCCTGTTGCGTAGTAGCTGGCAAGCAGGAATACGGACAGCAGCAGAGTACCAGCCGACCCGGTGACGGCAACCCAGCGGGAGTTGTCGACCGTCAGCGATGAGCGGAACAGCATCAGCAGCACTGCGGTCGCAGCGGGGATTGCCAGAACGAGGAAGAGGAGTGCTTGCATGAATCTTGCGCCGAGGGCTGAATGCAGAGAACGGGTCGAAAAACACCGGCTGAGGTTCGGTCGAACCGTTCAGGAAATTCCAAGACAGATTACAACAAGAACCACCAGACCAACCCACATCAGTCCGGCATACGCAGTCACCACTCCGCCCTGCAGGGATCGGATGCGATCACCGAGGACGCGGGGGACAGTACCCAGTGAGTCAATCAGACCATCGATGACAAGTCGGTCAAACAGCGTTGAGAGGAAGGCAATTCCCCGCAGCGGCAGTACGACCAGTACATACAGGATTTCGTCGAGGTAGAATTTCCCCTGCGAGATCACGTAGAAGGGTTTCAGTACGACGGCCATTTTTCCGGGAACCTTTGGCATCACAACATACAGCATCCAGGCCATGCCGATACCAGCGGAAGCGATAAACACGCTGAGTGCCATGACATCGAGATGGAAATGAGCTTCGAAGGGAGTGAGTCCGGTGGTTCTGGCAAGAGTGTTGCTGAACAGGTGAGTTGGTCCGACAGCGAGACCGATGAGGAGCGCGGCGACAGCCAGGATTCGCAGCGGCCAGGCCATGATGGGTGTGGCTTCGTGCGGGTGGTGCCCGGCTTCCTCGGGGAATTTCTCGGGGCCCCAGAACGTCATAAAGTAGGCCCGGAATGTGTAGAAGGCCGTCAGCAGTGCGGTGAGTGATGCGACAACCAGCACGGAGCCAAAGAACAGGCGATGTTCACCGGTGCGAGATGCGGCCATCAGAACGGCGAGGATTTCGTCCTTGCTCCAGAAACCCGCCAGCAGTGGCACACCTGCCAGTGCAGCGGCACCCACAAGAAACGTCCAGTGGGTGATCGGCAAGGCGCGGCGGAGTCCGCTGAAGCGGCGCATATCAATGACGTCACCCATGGCGTGCATCACACTGCCGGCTGCAAGAAACAGCAGTGCCTTGAAGAAGGCATGTGTGAACAGGTGAAACATGCCGGCTGTGACGGCCATTGTTGCGAGGCCTGGATCGGCGGCACCGCAGCCGAGAGCCATGAACATGAAACCCAGCTGGCTGACGGTGGAGTAAGCGAGGACGCGTTTGAGGTCCGTCTGCGTGAGTGCAATAAGTGCGGCGATGGCAGCCGTGATGGCTCCGGTACCCGTAACCAGCAGCTGGGCCTGAGGCGCCAGTACAAACAGTGGTGTGCAGCGAGCGACGAGGTACACACCGGCGGTTACCATGGTCGCTGCATGGATCAGGGCGCTGACCGTGGTCGGTCCTTCCATGGCGTCGGGCAGCCAGACCTGGAGCGGGAACTGAGCAGACTTGCCCATCGCTCCGAGGAACAGGCAGAAGCAGATCAGTGTTATGACACCGCTGTTGGTGGCTGCGATGGCCTGGATGCGGTCCGGATTACCCAGGACGCCGGCGAAGTCCACAGTCCCGAAGTTTGTCCAGATCAGGAAGATGGCCATGATCAGACCGAAGTCGCCGATGCGGTTAACCACGAAGGCTTTCTTCGATGCCGCCGCAGCAGACGGTTTACGGAACCAGAAACCAATCAGCAGGTAACTGCAGAGTCCCACCATTTCCCAGAAGACGAACAGCATGACAAAGCTGTTGGACATGACCAGCATGCACATGGAGAACACGAACATGGAGACTGCAGCGAAGAACCGGGGATAGCCCGGGTCGTGATGCATGTAGCCTGACCCGAACAGTGCAACCAGCAGACTGACGCCGGTCACCATTGCCAGCATGATGGAGGCGATCGAGTCGACTCGCAGTTCCAAAGGCACTCGCATGCCGGCACGCTGACGATTCTTTTCGGGGATGGTGTCCGCAGCATCGACGATGGCTTTTTCCGGAGCGGGCTCGAGAGACAGCCACTCTCCGATGTAGACCACCACTTCCGGCTTGTCAGCAGCCGTTGCCGCAGCCAGTGCGGAAACGGAGGCCGGGATATCGGTGGCAGCAGCATCAGACTCTGATTCAGGTGACGCGACCAGATCAGGTGGCGGGATGAGGCCTGAGGCAGCTCCGGAGTTTTGCTGTGGGAGCAGCACCAGCAAGGCGAGCGACGCCGCGAATGAGACCGCCAGTGCCGACCAGCAGGGGATATGGCTGCGGTACTTCAGAAGTTTGGGGCCCAGCAGAGCCGTGATCACCGCGGACAGCAGAGGTGCCGCGGGGATCAGCCAGAGCAGTGGTGCCAGCAATTCTTGAGACATGAGAAAATCTTCCAGCCAGTCAGTTCAGGGCTCAGTCGAGCACTTTACACGGGAGTCCGGTCAGGGCGTTTGGGATCAGCATTCACAGTTTTGGGCAATTCCCGTGGCTGTCGGCCTGCAGGAGTCAGCAGCGGGATACCGTCGTAGGCCGACGGCATGGATTGTGGCCCGTCTGCGTCCGCCATCACTGGTATCGGGGTATCAAATTCGCGGAGTTCAGACCAGAGTCGAATGTCGAGTGAGTGGGTCTGGCGATAAAGTGCGAGTACGAGGGACAGGGCGAGTCCTGCTTCGCAGGCTGCGACTGTCAGCACAAAGATTGTGAATGCCTGACCTTCCTGATTCTGGTGGATTTTTCCGAAGGTGACGAGGCTGAGTGAGACTCCGTGGAGCATCAGTTCAGCGGAGAGCACCAGCAGGATGAGGTTGCGGCGTGTCAGAAAGCCGATGGCTCCGAGAATAAACAGTCCGGCAGCCACCATGAGCGACCGCAGTTCTTCATAGTTCAGTGGTGTCATTTCAGACATCAGAGTGCTCCTTCTTCGCGTCGCGGAGCAATGGCAATTGCACCGATGCTGGCGACCAGCAGAATGGTTCCGGCCAGTTCCACTGCGAACAGGTAGTCGCCGAAGAGAGACCGCCCAAGTCCCTTCATGCTGCCGACCGGAGTTTCCGGGGTGGCTTTGCTGAGCATTGCGGGAATGACGGGTGGCGGCGGCGGGGTGGGGGCATCAGGGGCGGGAAGCGGGGGAGGGCTGGTGGCCGATCCTCGTCCGGCACTCCGGGTTTCCGCCACGGCTGTTTTCGGGCGCTCGATTTTCAGCGGATTGGACTGCAGTTGCTGGACCACAACACCGAGCAGAATAAAGGAGGACAGGACAGCGGGTACAACCAGCTGGGCCTGGCGGTCATAGCCTGCAGCGCCGGACTGCTGAGCCAGCATGATGACGAACAGAAAAGTCACAATCACGGCACCGGCATAAACGATGATGGTCGCTGCTGCCAGGAAGGGTGCGCTCTGCAGCATGAACAGGCCACATGTGCCAAGAGTGGCGAGGGCGAACCAGAGAGCCCCGTAGACGGGGTTCTTTGATGTGATCATCAGGGCGGCGCAGATCAGGGCGGTGAGTGCGAAGGTCCAGAACATCACCTCAGTCTGCAGTGTCTCGATGCCGCGACCTGCACCGAGGCAGAACGCAAGAACGCCGGCTGCGGCCAGCAGAACGCCAGGCAGTTGCGGTCGCGACTTTCCAGATTTCCCGGACGGCATCAGCCATAACAGGCCGATGGCCCAGAGCACGAGTCCGCCGATGGAGGCGGGGTGCTGCTGCATCCACTCATTCATTGCTGTCCCTCCCGACCGGTCGTTCGAATGACGCCGGCTGCTTCTGCCCTTGCCGAACGATCGCTGCTGGGCACGGTTGTGGCCGGCCCGACAGCGGGCAACTGCACAAACTCTGAGGCCGGTCCCAGTTTGCCGCGACCGGTTCGCACCGGGTCACGAGGATCGTTTTTGGTACGGTCAAACACACTGAGCAGCTTCTCGCGGTCGTACATCAGGTCCGCTCGGGATTCGCCGGTCAGGTCGTAGATGTGTGTCAGTTCGATGGCGTCCACCGGGCAGGCTTCTTCGCACATGCCGCAGTAGATGCAGCGGAGCTCGTCCAGTACGAAGGATTTGGGGAACTTGTCACGGTCCGGCCATTCAGGCGGAGCAGCCTGGGCTTCGATGGTGATGCAACGGGCCGGGCAGGCAGTCGCACACATCATGCAGGCCACACACTTGACTCGGTCCTGCTCATCACGATTCAGCCGATGAACGCCTCGGTAGTGCAGCGGCAGCTCAGGCTTTACCTCGGGAAACTGCTGCGTGACCGGTTTGCGGTCCACAACGTGTTTCAGGGTGGTTTTGAGGCCCTGCATGATGGCCGGCACAAAGGTGGATTCCCAGAAGCCCAGTTCAGGCTCTTCCACCCAGCGGACATGCTTTTTTCTTTGAGTCTCAGACATGTTTCAGAACCTTCTCAGCACTTTCCACAAACGCGGACAGTAGTTGGACACAGTCAGTGGGCAGCAGCATGACCAGCGGCGTGGCTGTCATGGTGAGTTTCCACCTTTTTTCGACGCACGTAACCGGGACGAGCCCGGCGTTCCGCTTCCCGCAGGCTGGCACTGATCATGCCCCAGGCGGCAAACAGTGCGGCAGACCCGGGCAGCATCCACCAGTTGCTCAGTTCGAAATGGCGGACAAACATGACCATCAGCAGATTGGCCAGTGACAGCGGGATCATAACACGCCAGGCCAGCTCCATCAGCTGGTCGAAGCGGAAGCGAGGAATAGTCCAGCGGAGCATGATCATCATGCAGATGAAGAAGAAGGCTTTGCCCATCAGGACCAGCATCTTCACCAGCCACGCCAGCGGGTAGGCGCTGTCAGGTTCAGCAATGCCGGGCAGATGCCAGCCGCCGAGGAACAGTATGGAGGTCAGAAAGCTGATCGTGATCATGTGGGTGTATTCACCGAGGAAGAACAGGGCCCACTTGAGCGCGCTGTATTCGGTATGCCATCCGCCCACCAGCTCCTGCTCGCATTCGGCAAGGTCAAAGGGCAGACGATTGGCTTCCGCGAGTGAGGCTGTGAAGAAGAGCAGGGCGGCGAGCGGCTGGAACCAGATGTTCCAGGCGGCAAAACCGCCGGAAATCTGATGCTGCATGATTTCTTCCAGGTTGACGGTGCCGGACATCAGGGCGATACCGAGAACCGACATACCCAGCGGGATTTCGTAGCTGACGACCTGCGCACTGGCTCGCAGAGCACCAAGCGCACTGTATTTGTTGTTGGAAGCCCAGCCTCCGAGCACGATGCCGTATACCGCCAGGCTGCCGACAGCGAAGATGAACACCAGTCCGATGTCGATTCCCGGAGCGATGATGAAACGCAGGAATCCCGGGGCGCCTGCAGCACCGACGGGACCGAATGGAACGACAGCGAATGCCAGCAGCGCCGTGAAGACTGAGATCCCGGGAGCGATGAGGAACAGTACCCTGTCAACGTGGGGCGGGATCACTTCTTCCTTCAGCAGCAGTTTGACACCGTCTGCCAGTGGCTGCAGCAGTCCCAGCGGACCAACGCGGTTTGGTCCAACGCGGTCCTGCATCCATGCGGAGAGCTTGCGTTCCAGCAGAATCAGATAGTTGCAGACGCCCGGGATGGCCCCGACGACGATGGCGATTGTGATAATCGTGATCAGAAGTTCCGGCATGGCAGTCTGTCAGATAGAGAAAACAGGAGGCTGGTGAGTGTCAGTGTGCGGGGTACGCTGGTTGTTGAGGGCTTTCAGACCGTTGCCTGCTGGGCGGTTTCCAGCAGCACTCCGGTGGTTTTGAGAGCGGGGTCGGCAAGACCGGCGAGTGCCGGGACAGCCGCCGCAATTTCAGCTCGCAAAGCTTCTGACTGGAACAGTCCGGAACGTCCGGACAGTTCCCAGAGGATTCGCGAATCGGGCCGGCTGCCGTCCGGGCCGCGTACAGCTCGGCGAATCAACTGTGCCAGACCACGATGATTGACAACAACGCCTTCGCGTTCGACAAAGGTGCCTGATGGCAGGATGTGAGTGGCGTGCTGCAGCACCGGCGACGGCAGGAAATCCTGCACGATGACGGTTTCGACGTCACTGAATGCCTCGGCCTGCATTTCCGAAATCCAGCCCTGCGGATCACCGCCGGTGAGATAGACCGCAGAGAACTGTCCGCTGGAAGCCAGTCGGAGCAATTCTTCGAAGGGCATCAGCTCATCCATAAAGTGGGCGACCACAGCCTGGACACCCGTGCGGTTCGGACATTTTTCAGCGCGGATCGTGAACTTCACGGGCTCGATAACATTACCGCGAAGATCTTTGGGGAAGTGTTCATCAACACCTGAAACTCGAACCGGGCCGACTGCCAGCACGGCCTGCGGTGAGAGCGACCGAATGCAGGTGGACAGCAGCCAGGCTTCCTCGACGGTCATCCAGGGGGACAGCACAGCAGCCAGTCTCTGCCTGCCAGCAGCGGCTTTCTGCAGTGAGCTGCGGACAGAGGCGAGCACGTCTTCCCATGCCTGTGACGTTGAGTGGCCATTGCTGCGGATCTGGGGGACAGTGAGTCGTTCTTCGGAGTGCGTGTATTTCCAGCCGAAACGGCCTTCGTCACACATGAAGTGTCCCTGCGCCAATTCGTTGACTCGCGGCTTCAGACGATAGACTTTGTCCTCGTTCTGATCCACCGTGACGCTGCATCCTGTGCTGCAGCCCTGGCAGACGGAATTGGTGCTTTTGAGCCACCAGACGCGCTGCTGGTACAGAAAGTCCTTGCTGCAGAGTGCTCCCACGGGGCACAGGTCGACGACGTTGCCGGCGAGCGGATTATTGACCGGGTGCCCGGGGAAGATGTCGATCTCTTCGTGCGAGCCGCGACTGACGACCTGCAGTTCGGCGGACCCGCTGACTTCGCGAGTGAAGCGAACGCAGCGCGTGCACATGATGCAGCGATCGGTGAACAGCGTGATCTGGTCACCGATATAGTCTTTGTCGGGTTTGATATTCTTGGGTTCGTTGAGGCGGCTGTAACCGCGACCGTAGTTAAAGCTGTAGTCCTGCAGGTAACACTCGCCTGCCTGGTCGCAGGTGGGGCAGTCAAGCGGGTGGTTCAGCAGCAGGTATTCGAGGGTTGCCTTGCGAGCATCTTTGACCTTCTGGCTGTCCGCGATGATGACGGTGCCGTCCTTGACCGGCGTCTGGCAGCCGGGCACCAGCTTGGGCTGCATGGCCACAGTCCCGTCGGGCTTTTTGTCCCCGACTTCGACCAGGCACATGCGGCAGCTGGCGACAACTGACAGCGCAGGGTGCCAGCAGTAGGCTGGAATTTCGACACCGGCTTTGGAGGCCGCCTGAATGCAGTTCAGGCGTTCGTTCGAGCCGATTTCCACATCTTTACCGTTGATTGTCACCGTGGCCATGCTGGTCCCTGATCGCTGTAATTCAGAACTGAATTCAGAACTGTCCGGTTTCGAGGTGGTTAATTTCAGTGCACTGCCATGAGCTGCTGGGCAGACGTGACAGTGGCTCTTCGGCTGCGAACGTACTCTTCAAACTCCGGGCGGAACTTGCTGATGGCATTCTTCACCGGCCAGGCCGCTCCGTCGGAAAGTCCGCAGATCGTGGTACCTGGGATAATTCCCATGGAACCAGCGACTTCCATCAGCAGATCGAGGTCTTCGGTACGCCCCTGTCCGGTGCGGATGCGTTCGAGAATCTTGGTCATCCATGCGGTGCCTTCGCGGCAGGGCGTGCACTGACCACAGGATTCGTGTGACATGAAGCGGCAGCAGTTGTAGAGCACATCAACCATGCTGGTCTGATCGTCAACAACGACGACAGCGGCAGTGCCGAGTCCGAGGCAGCCGACTTTGCCGGGACCGGCGAAGTCCAGTTTGGTGTCGAGTTCGCTGGCTGAAAGGAAGCCCATGCTGATGCCGCCGGGAACGACAGCCTTGGCGCGACGTCCCTTCCAGACGCCTCCGGCATGCTCTTCAATCAATTCGCGGGCAGTGACACCCAGCGGCAGTTCCACACAGCAGGGTCGATTGACGTGTCCGCTGACGCAGTACAGCTTTGGACCGTAGCTGCCGGGGTCGCGGGGATTATTGGGATCCGGTGGCACTCCGATGGATTTGAACCATTCGGTGCCGCGGTAAAGGATCTGAGTGACGCAGCAGAGCGTTTCGACGTTATTGACGATGGTGGGCTTGCGGAACAGCCCTTCGATGGCCGGGACCGGCGGCTTGATGCGTGGCCAGGCACGTTTGCCTTCGAGGCTTTCGATCAGTCCGGTTTCTTCGCCACAGATGTAGGCTCCGGCACCCCTGTGCAGGACGATATCGCAGCTGACCCCTGTGCCGAGGATGTTGTTGCCCAGAATTCCGGCGGCGCGGCACTCGCGAATGGCAGCATCCAGCACTCGGTAACTGGTGCCGTATTCGTACCGCAGGTAGAGATAGGCCTTCTGTGAGCGGATCGCGTGACAGGCAAGGATGATGCCTTCGATCAACTGATGGGGGTCGAGTTCCATCAGGTATCGATTGTTAAAAGTTCCGGGTTCGCTTTCGTCAGCGTTGATGGCGAGATAGATGGGGCCTGGATGGTCCTTGGGGAGGAAGGTCCATTTGAGCCCGGTTGGGAAGCCGGCTCCGCCACGTCCTCGCAGACCCGAATCCTTGACGATGTTTGTGACATCGCCGGGGGCCATGCTGAGGAATTCCTTCAGACGCGAGTATCCGCCGTCGGCCTGATAAGTCTTCAGCGAAGCGCTGTCAGGCTTATTGATGCGGGCGAACAGTGCTGGTTCGAAAGTGGCCACTGGAATCCTCTGTATGGAGCAGATCAGGGAATCAGAGTTTGTCGATGAGAGCAGACGCGGAAGCCGGATTGACATTCATGTGACAGACGTCATCCACGAGGATGCAGGGGGCACCTTCGCAGGCACCGAGGCATTCCGCGAATTCCACGGTCATGCGTCCGTCGGGAGAAGTTTCACCGGGGTGAACATTGTATTTGTGGCAGACGGTTTCCAGCAGTTCTTCTCCTCCGCGAAGCATACAGGAGATGCTGCGGCAGAACCAAACCCGGTGTCTGCCGAGCGGGTTGGTTTCGTCCTTGAAGAAGTTGTAGAAGGTCATGGTGTCATGAACTTCCGCCGGGTGCAGCTCCAGCAGTTCTGCGATTTCCACGATGGCTTCCCGCGAGACTGCTCGGAGAGTGTCGTGGACGAGGTGCAGGGCCGGGAGAGTCACTGCGCGTTTATTCGGGTACTTGGGGAATTCAGCCCGAATCTTTTCTCGCAGCTCTTCACTGAGAACGCTCATAACAGTCAGCCAGAATGAGGAATCAGGGGACAAGAAGACAACAGGCAGTCTGGTTCAGCGGTCGAGTTCCGCGGCGATAATATTGATGCTTCCGAGGACAGCAACGACGTCGCTGAGCTGGTGGTTGCGGATCATGTGCGGAAACATGGAGAAGTGGATGAGGGATGGCGGCCGTGTGCGGGCGCGGTAAGCGCGAGTTTCGGCATTGCCGACAATGTAGAAGCCGAGTTCGCCGTTGGGAGATTCCGTCGCGGCGTAGATCTGTTCGCGGGGCACGTCGTAGCCGCGATTGGGCATGATGACTTCGAAGTGCTGAATCAGACCTTCGATGCTGCGATAGACCGAAGGCTTGGACGGCAGCACCATGTCCGATTCAACACCGATGTTCACGGGACCGCCGGGAATGTTTTCCACGGCCTGTTCGATGATTTTCAGGCTTTCGAGCAGTTCCTGCATGCGAACGAGATAGCGGGCGTAACAGTCGCCACCGCGCGAGCAGATGACGTCGAAGTCCAGGTCGGCGTAGGCCAGATAGGGTTCATCGCGGCGGAGGTCGCGTTCGACCCCGCTGGCTCGGGCGACCGGTCCGACGGCGCTGAAGTTGATGACTTCTTCCCGGCTGAGATATCCGATGCCTTTGGTGCGATCGACAAAGATGCGGTTCTTTGTAAGCAGTCGATCAACTTCGTCGTAAACCTTTGGAAATTCGCGGATGAATTTGCGGACGCGATTGATCCAGTCGGTGTTGACGTCGAAGAGAACTCCGCCAACGCGGGTGTAACTGGTGTGGAACCGCTGTCCCGAGGCCAGTTCGACGATGTCGTAAATGTGTTCGCGCTGCTGGAAGAAGTAGAGGAACGCGGTGAAGCCGCCGAGGTCCAGAGCGGTGGTGCCGAGGTTCAGCAGGTGGTCGTGCATCCGCATCAGTTCGGCGAGGATTGTGCGGAGATATTTGCAGCGGGGCGTAAGTTCAATGCCGAGAAGTTTTTCGACGGTGTGGTGCCAGGCGATTTCGTTGGCCAGCGGCGACAGGTAATTCATGCGGTCGACGATGGTGACATACTGGTTGAAGTCCAGATGCTCGCCCAGTTTCTCGAAGCCGCTGTGCAGGTAGCCGATGTAAGGCACCGCATTCAGGACTTTCTCGCCGTCAAGTGTGAGCACGAGTCGGAGTGTGGTGTGAGTCGCGGGGTGCTGCGGCCCGAAGTTGAGCGTCCACACATACTCGCGTTCAGCGGATGCCGTTTCGAGGGTATCAACAGGAGTCAGAGGCATTGAGAGAGGCCAGACCAGAAGACCATCGGAAACCCCGGCGGGCACCCGCCCGTCGGTCATGTTAACACCAGCCCGTGAATCAGGGACGATGCGTCAGACTGAGCGGAGGGCTCAGCTGCCGGACCGAGTGATCACGGGGAAGTTGTGCCGTTCGCCGCGTCCCTTGAGCGGATAATCCTTCCGCAGCGGGAATGCGTCAAACTCTTCGGGCATCAGAATTCGTCGGAGGTCCGGGTGTCCGGAAAACGAAATTCCGAACATATCCCAGACTTCACGTTCCATCCAGTCGGCACCGCGCCACAGTCCATAGACGGAGGGCAGGACCGCTTCCGGCAGATTGACCGGGACGCGGACGGCCAGCCGTTCACCGGAATCCATGTTGAGCAGCAGATAGATCACAGAGAAGCGATCCGTTGCACCGTCATACTCGAGCCAGTCCACTGCGGTCAGGTCCACCAGCATGCTAAAGCCGTAATCGGTCTTCAGGCTGGTGAGCAGTGGCAGCAGCGTGCTGGCGGGAACATCGATTCGTCGATTGTCACGGAAATGACTTTCGACGATCTGTGAGCCGAATTTCTGCTGCAGTTCTGTCAGACAAACCATCTGAGAAGCCCCTTATCCCTGCGTTGCACCGCGGCCGGCGGAAGTGGCTGCCGCTGAAAAACCACCCAGCTGAACCAGTCGGGTGTCTTCGATCCGGTAGCGTTCGTCCGAGTCGAAGGGGGCCGGGCCGGCGGGCATATCGCGGATTGCAAATTCGCGACCCATCACCGTGCCGGTGCGGCGGACCTTGGCCTGCATGTCCATCACAGCCTGCAAAAGCTGCTCAGGACGCGGCGGACACCCGGGAACGTACATGTCGACCGGGATGAACCGGTCAATTCCCTGGACGACCGCGTAGGTATCGAAGACCCCGCCGGAGCAGGCACAGGCCCCCATGGAGATGCACCATTTGGGTTCGGGCATCTGCAGCCAGATGCGCTGCAGCACAGGCAGCATTTTCATGACGACGCGACCGGCGACGATCAGCAGATCGCACTGACGCGGGCTGAAACGCATGACTTCGGCGCCGAAGCGAGCGAGGTCATGACGGGAGGCTGCAGTGGCCATGAGTTCGATGCCGCAGCAGGCAGTGGCGAACGGCATTGGCCAGAGACTGTTTGAGCGGGCCCAGTTGGCCGCTGCATCCAGCTTTGTGATGAAAATGTTTTCCGGAAGACCTACCGCCATCGAAAAACTCCCTTCCGCCACGCGTAGACCCAGGCGAGTGCCAAAGTGGCCATAAACACGAGCATGACACCAAAGACCGTATCCCGCAGCTCTGCAGGAACGCCATTGTCACTATAGGCACTGACGGCCCATGGGTACAAAAACAGCAGTTCAACGTCAAAAACGAGGAACAGAATGGCGACGAGGTAAAAACGGACGTCGAAGGGCTGGCGAGCATCCCCGACGGGGTCCATGCCGGATTCGTAAGGCATGTCCTTGACAGGAGTGTGTTTGCGCGGGCCCAGCAGGTGGGCCAGCAGCAGGTTTGTCACCACGAATCCGACGAGAATGCCACCATAGACGAACAATGGAGGCAGATCCGGCAGCCACGAGAGATCGGGAAGTGCCACACTTCACCCCTGTTTTACTGGTAATTTGGACGCCGATTGGGACGCCAGCAGCCCGGTCAGCACCGCAGGCCGACGGCACGCCTGGGCTGGCGTGAAGCGGGCGCAGTATCTTCCCGGGAAATCCTGCCCTGTTGAAATACGTCCAAATCACCGACGAATCAAGGCCAACCCCCTGATCTCCGCCGATGGTCTCGGTTTCGGAAATTGCCTGCTTAACTATGAATTACCCAGCCGCGAGTTCTCAGTTTTTGGATTTGGGGTCAGGGCAGTCGGTTTTCAGTCGTGTTGTCGGAGTGTGCGGTCGCGTTTTGTCGCGGTAATTGCCAGATTTCGCTGATTCCCGGAGCCAGCAGTTGTGGATCGGTCGGAAAGTTCTGCCGATTGTCCATCACCGTGACGTAGATTTGTGCTTCGGATGACCGACCCTTTTGTGACCGGCCCACGCTCATGACTCACACCGCCGTTGCTCAGACCCCGCCTCGCACGCTGGCCCTGCAGGCGCGCAGCACCGTCACGGCACTCGCGACACTCGCCACAGCGGACAAGAATCGCTGGCTGCAGATGCTGGCAGAGGCATTGCGGGCAGCGGTGGATGCGGTGGTGTCGGCGAACCTGCAGGACCTCGCTGCCGCACGTCAGTCCGGCATGAGCGAGGCGATGCTGGATCGACTGCGGTTGGATGAGCCGCGCATTCAGTCGCTGGCCACTGCGGTGCAGCAGATCTGTGCCCTGCCGGATCCGGTGGGTGAAGTCATCAGTGGAGAACGTCGTCCCAACGGACTGCAGGTGAGCCGAGTGCGAGTGCCGCTGGGGGTGGTGTTTTTCATTTACGAATCACGTCCGAACGTCACAGTTGATGCAGCAGCGCTGTGCGTGAAGAGTGGCAATCCGGTGATCCTGCGAGGAGGTTCGGAGGCGATTCGCACAAATCTGGAACTGGGACGGCTGATTACTGAAACTCTGGCCGCCGCCGGACTGCCCGAGCATGCCGTGCAGGTCGTAGGATCGACGGACAGACAACTGGTGGGCGAGTTTCTGCAGATGAGTGATCTGATCAGCCTGGCCATACCTCGCGGCGGTCGATCGCTGATCGAGCGGGTGGTTCGGGAAGCTGCGATGCCGGTGCTGAAACACTTTGATGGTGTGTGCCATGTGTTTGTGGATCAGAGTGCCGAGCTGCAGATGGCACTGGACATTGTGATCAACAGCAAATGTCAGCGTCCGGCGGTGTGCAATGCGGCTGAGACCCTGCTGCTGCATGTGAATGCCGCAGAGCTGTGGCCGGCGCTGGCAGCTGCACTGCAGCAGCGTGGTGTGGAGCTGCGGTGCTGCGAACGATCACGAGCGGGGATTGCGGGAGCCGTGGTGGCGACGGAGCAGGATTATCGGACTGAACACGGAGCCCTGATCCTGAATGTGCGGATTGTGGACAGTCTGGCAGAGGCGATTGAGCACATTCGGACTTACGGATCGGGTCATACGGATGCCATAGTGACTCGCTGTCTGGAAGCGGCCGGCCATTTTGAGTCGGCGGTGGATTCGTCAGCCGTAGTGATTAACGCCAGTACTCGGTTTAATGATGGTGGCGAGCTGGGTCTGGGTGCCGAGATCGGGATCAGCACAGATCGGTTTCACGCGCGGGGTCCCTGCGGTCTGCGCGAGCTGACGACTTACAAATATGTGATTCGCGGGACCGGGCAGGTACGCGGCTGAGGCAGCAGAGTCGACTTACGGACCCGACGAGTTGAAGATGATTTTTCGTAATTCGTCCGGCATTCGATCCAGTTCACGAAGATTGTGTCTCAGCAGCTCATGGTTCCAGAGTTCGCGACGATTTTCAAAGCATTCCGACGCCAGTGTTGCACCCAGTTGTTCCAGTTTGGCATCAAAATCGAACAAAAGGATAAAATACGATACGGTATTGCGTCGCACTGGTTTTGCATGATTCTGAAGGAATTCCTCCAGCACCCTTCCCCAGCCATTGGCTATCGGCAGTATGTTGATGGATTTTATCGCAACGTTGAAGTTGGTCAGAAATCCGTTGGCGATCTGCCGATTAGCATCATGCTCAGGAAGCACACAGATGTGAGGACGGTATTTATTGCCGCTCATGGTGTAATATCATCTGTCAGCAGGGCATTGATCAGCTGCCCGCTGAAGTGCTGGAGGTATTTTCGCAGTGCGATGATAAAGTGGCTGACCTCAGACAGTGCGAGGTAATTATCAGGTTTGTCCCAGAAACAAAAAACCGTTTTACTGACGGCACTCACAGCAATTACCAGAGCAGCGATAAAAAACACTTCTCACCGTCTGACAAGACATTGAAGGGCAGGTTTGTTGAACCCTGAGGGTGCTTGGCTGAACCATCAACTGACGTGATTCAGCACCAGTGGCCGGGTTTTGGATATCGATGAAATCGGGCAGGACTGAGCGAAGTGACCTGAGGTCTGCTCAGCCAATGATCTGCCGAATTGGCTCCACGTGTTCGACTCCGACAAGTTTCTGGTCAAGTCCTGAGTGGAAGTAGCTGAGCCGGTTGGGGTCGATGCCCAACTGGTGCAGAACGGTGGCGTGCAGTCGTTTGACATGGAAGGGATCATCGACGGCGGCTGAGCCGAGTTCGTCGGTTGTTCCAACGCTGACTCCGCCGCGAATGCCACCGCCGGCCATCCACATGGTGAAGCCGTATGAGTTGTGATCGCGACCTGTGCCTTCGGCGTATTCAGCCGTGGGCTGTCGTCCGAATTCTCCGCCCCAGACCACGAGAGTCTCGTCCAGCAGGTTGCGCTGTTTCAGGTCCTTCAGCAGGGCAGCGATTGGCTGATCGGTGTTGAAGGCGTGGTAGTCATGGTTCTTTTTGAGGTCCGAGTGTGCATCCCAGTTGTCGTCATTGTGAGCACCACCGGAGTACACCTGGATAAAGCGTACGCCACGTTCGACGAGCCGTCTGGCGAGCAGGCACTTGGTGCCGAAGTCGCGAGTGCGGTCGTTGTCGAGCCCGTACAGCTGCTGTGTTTCGGCGGTTTCTGTGGCGATATCGACGGCTTCCGGTGCCGACTGCTGCATCTGGAAGGCCAGTTCGTAACTGGCGATGCGGGATGTCAGGTCTGAGCGTCCGCCGTGCAGTGCGGCGTGAGCTTCGTTCTGCTGTTTCAGAGCGTCCAGCAGGTCCCGCTGCAGTTCGCGGCTGACGCCATCACGGGCCTGCAGATCCAGCACCGGTGCTCCCTGCGTGCGAAAGGTTGTTCCCTGCAGGCTGGCCGGCATATATCCGCTGGACCAGTTTTTCGCGCCCGAGATTGGTCCGCCGGTGGGATCCAGCATCACTACGAATCCCGGCAGATTGCGATTCACACTGCCCAGTCCGTAGTTCACCCACGATCCGAGACACGGATGGCCGCTTTGGACGCGCCCGGAATTCATCATCAGCATGGCTGAGCCGTGGATGGGGGAATCGGCGGTCATGGAGTTAATAAAGGCGATGTCGTCAACGCAGGTGGCCAGATGCGGAAACAGCGTGCTGATCCATTTGCCGCACTGTCCGAGCTGGTGGAAATCCCAGCGTGGTTCCACGATGCGCCCGGAGTTGCGGCGTCCGCCTCGTCCGAACGTTTTGACCTGAATGGTCTGATTGTCACGGCCCTTCATGTCGGGCTTGTAGTCGAAGGTGTCGATGTGGCTGGGGCCGCCGTACATGAAGAGAAAGATGACGCTTTTTGCTTTGGGAGTAAAGTGGGGCTGCGGCAAAGCGGCGCCATCGGCAGCCTGTGCTGCGGCGGAAAAAAAGCCATCGTCTGACAACAGTCCGGTCAGCGCGGCAGCACCGAAACCGCCCCCGGTCTGCCAGAGCATCTCACGGCGGGTACGTCCGCAGAAGTTAGTTGCCATCGTTTGTTCTCCTGAAGTCAGCCAAAGCCGCTGTGCCCGTGATTATTCGACAAAGATAAATTCGTTAAGATTCAGTACGTAAAGACAGTACCACTGCAGAGCCTGATCAGCAGTCAGTTTGTGTTTCTGCTGCAGTGTCTGCAGCAGCTGCTGTCCACGTTCGATTTCCTCCCCGCGAATCTCACGACACAGGGCCAGGCGAAACGCGAGCTGCATCTGTTTTGTCACATCGTCCGGCGCTTCCTTCCGCAACCTTTCGGCGAATGTGGAAGCCTGCTGGTTGAGGAATTCACCGTTTAAGAGGCTGAGTGCCTGGCCGGGCTGAGTCGTGACGAAACGGGCTTCGCAGCTGGTGTCCGGCTCCGGGAAGTCAAAGCTGGACAGGAACGGCAGCAGCAGTGAACGTTTCACATGGATGTAGATGCTGCGACGCGCCTGATCCTCGGGTGAAGACTGGCCCCACCCTGAACCCGGGACGGACTGGCCGGCCAGGACTTCGCGTGAGATGGCCGGGTAGATTCCAGGGCCGTACATTTTCGGGTTGAGCGTACCGTTGACGGTCAGGACGGAATCCCGCAGTTCTTCGGCGCTTTGACGGCGCAGATCAAACCGACTGAAGAGATCATTGTTGGGGTCGATCTCAATGGTTTGCGGGTCAGCAACAGTTGTCTGCTGCCAGCTGGCGGAGGTCAGGATCAGGCGGTGCAGATCCTTCATGCGCCAGCCGCGGGCGACAAATTCGCTGGCCAGCCAGTCGAGCAGTTCCGGGTGAGTGGGCGGTTCACCCATTTGTCCGAAGTTGTTGGGTGAGCGCACGATGCCGCGTCCGAAATGATGCTGCCAGATGCGGTTGACAAAGACACGGCTGGTCAGTCGGTGCTGCGGGTCTGTGATCCACGTGGCGAAGGCCAGACGTCTGCCGGTGGTATTGGCTGCGGCGTTGGACGCAATTTCCGGTGCTCCCCCGCCCAGAATCCCGGGGAAGGCAGGCTGCACTTTGTCAGCTTCGGCTTCCGGGCTGCCGCGAGTCAGGATGAAGGTGTCGGGGGCACTGGTACCGGATTCGCTGATGCACAGTCCGTATTCTTCCCACGGCTTGCGGCGTTTGTTTTCTTCCAGCTGTCGACGCGTTTGTCGGTAATCGCGAACGAGAGTCTGATCGAGTTGTTCAGCGGCTGGTGAACGCAGGAATTCATTCAGATCGCGTCCGCTGGAACCGTCTTCTGCTGTGAGGCTGCGGCGGGCGAATCCCGGCCCGCTCCATGCCAGCTGTAAACCTTTGCCAAACAGTCCCTGAAAGTATTCCAGTCGCAGCGGGTGGCGTCCCTGGGTCAGCTTCAGCGAGGCTCGTTTGGCTCCGCCGAGACCATGAATGCCGTCATATTCGATCAGTTTCTGTCCATCGATCAGCAGTCGTGAACCGTCGTCGGAATCGAGGACAAATTCGTACTGGCCGTCGGCCGGAACAATCAGCGTCCCGGTGAAGACGAAGCCGAAGTGATCGGGGCGTGTTGCGGGGGCGATGGAGATGAGCGGCGGGTCGAGGGCAGCCACGGTTTCGGGTTTGAGGGAGTCGAAGTCGGGCAGCTGCTGGAACGAGTCGCGATAGAAGCGGTATTCGAGATCATCGAGATCACGGCCGGATGCAGCGGCCGAGGACACTTCGGCAATCTGCTTCTGCAGCTGAGTTTCCAGTTCGGTCAGGCGGGCCTGCAGTCGATCACCGGATTCGCGGATGTCCTTTTCCGCTGCTGCGAAGGCTGCCCGATCGGAGTCATTTGCCAGCAGGGGGCGTTCGACGTGGGGACCGTAGCCATTGGGGGTAATGTTGCGGAAGAATGCCAGCGTGCTGTAGTAGTCGGCCGTGGGCAGCGGGTCGATTTTGTGGTCGTGGCAGCGAGCACAGTTGAGGGTCAGACCCAGCATGCCCTGGCTGACAGTGGTAAGGATATCATCAAAGCCTTCGTACATAGCCAGTTTGCGGTCAGCCGGCTCATCATCCCAGATGCCCAGTCGGTAGAATCCGGTGGCGACGAGTGAGTCACGAGTGACTGCGGGGAGTTCGTCACCAGCCAGCTGTTCGCGGAGGAACTGGTCGTAGGGTTTGTCGTCATTGAACGAGCGGATGACGTAGTCGCGGAACCGCCAGGCGTTGGGTTTGATGCCGTCACGTTCGAAGCTGTTGGTTTCGGCGAAGCGGACAACATCCAGCCAGTGTCGGGCCCAGCGTTCACCGTACTGCGGTGACGCCAGCAGCGTGTCAATTTCCTGCCGCCATGCGTTATCGAAGTTTGTGGCGGCGCGATTCAGGAAGTCACTGACCTGCTGAGGCGTGGGGGGCAGTCCGATGAGATCGTAGTACAGTCTGCGGAGCAGGACCTGTGATGGAGCGCGGGGACTGCGGCGCAGATTTTTACGGGCGAGCGAGGCATCGATGAACGCGTCGATGGGGTGCATGTTTTCAGCGGGCCGGTTGTCTGCGACTGCGGCAGGCACGGGCGGGCGTGTGAGTGGTTCGAAGGACCAGTGCTGCTTCCAGACCGCACCCTGAGCGATCCAGTCACGCAGCAGCTGCTGTTCGTTTTCGGTAAGTGCGGCGCCCTCAGGAGGCATGCGCACGCCGTCTTCGCTGCTGGCGATCCGTTTCAGCAGTTCGCTGTCAGCAGGGTTGCCCGGAACGAGGGCCGCATGTCCTGATTCGAGCTTTGCTGTGGCGGTTTCCGGAGTGTGCAGTCGCAGACCGGCTTCAGCTTTGTCCGGACCGTGGCAGGCAAAGCAGCGGCGGGCCAGCAGCGGCCGAATCTGAGCAGAGAAGCTGACGTCGGTCTGCTGTGCCCCCGCAGTGGAAGCTGTCAGGCAGAACAGCAGCAGGAACAGTGCAGGCAGATTGAGCTGAGGCTGTTTCATGGAAGCTTTCGCAGGGGAACGGTCACGGGCCGGGAGAGCGGGCGGGCCAGGGAGTGTTGGGCGGGCGGGACCGCAACAGGCAGAGCCTGTGCAGTGCACGCTGAAAATTATGACGGACAGTTTTGTCTGAGTCATGCGGAAAAAGGCTGGAAAGTCGGGCGATTACTGGTTCCGGGAGTCATGAGAGGATCTGTTTCACAAGGTTTCCGTGCACGTCTGTCAGGCGGTAGTCGCGTCCCTGAAAGCGGAACGTCAGCCGCTGGTGATCCATCCCGAGGCAGTGCAGGATGGTGGCGTTCAGATCGTGAATATGCACGGGATCGGCTTCGATATTGTAGCCGTAGTCGTCGGTCTGCCCGAGCGTTATGCCGCCCTGAATGCCACCGCCGGCCAGCCAGACGGAAAAGCAGCGACCGTGGTGATCGCGTCCGTAGTCAGCCTGCAGTCCTCCCTGACCGTAGACGGTGCGCCCGAATTCTCCGCCCCAGACGACCAGAGTGTCTTCGAGCAGTCCGCGCTGCTGCAGATCGCGAATGAGAGCTGCCTGAGGCTGGTCAATATCGTGGCACTGTTTGGGCAGATTTGTCGGCAGTCCGCCGTGCTGATCCCAGCCGCGATGAAACAACTGCACGAAGCGGACTCCGCGTTCCAGCAGTCGGCGTGCCAGCAGGCAGTTGGCGGCAAACGTGCCGGGTTTGCGTGATTCGTCGCCGTACATCTGAAAGGTGGACTCAGACTCCTGTGACATGTCGATGAGGTCCGGAACGGAAGCCTGCATGCGGAACGCCATTTCGTACTGGGCGATGCGGGCGGCAATTTCCGGATCGCCGGACTGCTGCAGATGCTGCTGGTTGAGGGACGAGACACTGTTGAGCATGGTGCGACGAAAATCGCGGCTGATCCCCGGAGGATCGGACAGGTAGAGCACCGGGTCACCGCTGCCGCGCAGTTTGACACCCTGATGGCTGGAGGGCAGAAAGCCGCTGCCCCACAGGCGTTCCAGCAGTCCCTGATTGGCGTCACGGCCGCTGCCGTGAGAAATCATGACGATGAAGGCAGGCAGGTCTTCAGCTTCGCTGCCCAGTCCGTAGCTGGCCCACGCGCCAAGTGAGGGTCGACCGGGTTGCTGCGACCCGGTCTGGATCAGCGTGATGGCCGGGTCGTGGTTGATGGCTTCGGTATGCATGGACCGAATCACACACAGCTGATCGGCGATGGCGCCGGTGTGCGGCAGCAGTTCGCTGATTCGCAGTCCGCACTGGCCGTGAGTGCGGAAGCCGAATTTCGGAGCGACGACGGGGAAGCTGCTTTGCCCGGACGTCATTCCGGTCAGCCGCTGTCCGCGACGGATGGAATCAGGCAGTTCAGTTCCGTGCAGTTTGCGGAGTCCTGGTTTTTCGTCGAGCAGTTCCAGATGCGAGGGTCCTCCGGACTGAAACAGATACACAACGCGTTTCGCCCGGGGTGCGAAGTGCGATGCCTGTTCAGCCTGTGCGGACTGGTTCAGCAGGGCTGCGACTGCTGCAGTTCCCGCAGGCAGACGCAGTAAGGCTCGTCGACAGAGACCTGACGGATCCGGCATGGTTGATTCCCTGTGATCGGAGGATGATTGAAGGCTGTCAGGGTCGGGTAATGGCTTCATCAAGATTGAGCAGGACGCTCATTGCGGAGCTCCATGCCGCCAGTTCGTCGTCGGGGATGCGGGGGTCCGCGACAGCGCGTCCGACTTTTCTGAGCTCTGCAGCGGCGGCGGGTTCTGCAGCAAAGTGTTTTCGTCCGACGTCAACCAGTTGCCGCAGTTCCTGCTGTTCGGCGGGTCCGGGCGGGCGTGCGAGCACGATGCGGACCGCGAGGTCGATTCGCGCGCTGTCGTCCGTGTTCGCCAGCAGAACGCGTTCTGCCAGTTTTCTGGCGGCTTCGACGTAAGTCGGGTCATTGAGCAGTACCAGCGCCTGCAGGGGGGTATTCGTGCGGGAACGTCGTACGAGGCAGGTTTCGCGATCCGGGGCATCGAAGACGGTCATGGCGGGAGGCGGGCAGGTGCGTTTCCAGAAAGTGTACATGCTGCGTCGATAGATACCGTCACCTGGATCCGGCTGATATTTTTCGCGGCGTTCGACCGACACATCTTCCCACAGGCCTTCCGGCTGCCACGGTTTGGCACTGGGGCCGCCGATGGCGGGGTTGAGCAGTACGGATGCGGCCAGGGCATTGTCGCGGAGCATTTCGGCGGGCAGTCGCATGCGACTGGAACGGGCGAGCAGGAGATTTCGCGGATCACGTTCCAGCAGTTCCGGGCTGACATCCGAGGTTTGTCCGTATGTGGCGGAAAGCACCATGCTTTTCAGCATGTGCTTCTGGTTCCAGCCCGAGGACTGCAGTTCACAGGCCAGCCAGTCCAGCAGTTCAGGGTGCGAGGGCAGGGCACCCTGGATTCCGAAGTCTTCGGTGGTTTCTACCAGTCCGTTACCGAACAGCATTTCCCACCAGCGATTGACGGTGACCCGGGCGGTCAGCGGATTCTGCGGGCTGACCAGCCAGCGGGCAAAATCCAGTCGCGTTGGTTCGGTCTGAGCGGCACCTGTGTCGATGGTGTTCAGGGTGGCTGCGAATACCGCGGGGATGCCGGCCGCTACCTGCTCGCCACGCTGGTCATACTGTCCGCGGTTCAGGATGTATGAGGGTCGGCGGGGAGTCTGTTCCTGCATGACCATAGTTTGCGGAATCTGCTGCTCGATGGCAGCACGGCGCGGTCCGATGGCGGCCAGTTCGGTGCGCCAGCTGCGTGATTCGGTATCGATGTGTTCGACCCAAAATCGCTGCAGTTCGGCACTCTGTTCGGCGGAGCGACGTGCGGCGGCTGTCAGTACAATTTCGCGAATGCCGGAAAGTGTTTTTCCGTCGGCCAGTCTGCGGACATCGTCGTCAGACAGAGCCCGGCTGAAGATCCGCACGTCATCGATTGTGCCGGTGAAGGGCACGGAGTTCTGGCGGCGACCGATATGGAAGGGTTTCGCTGTTCTGAGCGATCCGGCAACTTCGCCATCGTTGTCAACCTGCAGCGTCTGCGGTACGCCGTCGACATAGATGCGAATTCCTGCAGCGCGTCGGCGGCCCTGCCAGACCAGAGTTACGTGGTGCCACTGCTGCGGCTTAAGCACGGCTGCGGTGGAAACTTTGCAGCCTTTGTCGGGCCAGTGGTCGACGAAGTGGGCATTGAGTCGCCCGCCTTCGACGATGAAGTCATAGCCGCGATACGCGGCGGCATCATCCATGCGACTGAACACGGTGCCTCCGGAGCCGGCGGCTGTGCGAATCCACGCCGCGGCAGTGAAGGGCTGATCGGCTTCAAAGTCGCCGACGTCAGGCGCTGCGAGCCAGGTGCTGCCGGAGAACTGGAGGGCGTTTCCGCTGTGTCCGGGCACACTGCTGCGACTGCCGTGCAGGACGGCCGGGGCCGAGCGTCCGTGGCTGTCCGGGAAGTCTCCGTCGGCTTCATCGAGTGAGAAGGTGTGAGCGAGTCCGGCGAGTTCCATTTCGGCCAGTTGCTGTTCGGACAGACCGGCAGCCCAGGCATCGGCGTCGGCAGCGACGGCGGTTGTGCGGGCTGCCAGCAGGTTCTGCAGTTCGGTTTCCCGCTGAGCCAGCTGTTCAAGTTCCGCTGTCTGAGCTTTGGAGGGCACCTTCAGCAGCGGCTCGGCCATGCGGCCCTGGCTGTATGAGACGATGCGGTCCGGGACATTGTTGAAGAAACCGGCCAGGCGGTAGTAATCGCGCTGAGAAAAAGGATCGTACTTGTGATCATGACAGCGGGCGCACTGCAGGGACAGTCCAAGGAAGACAGTCGAGGTCGTGTGAATGCGATCCGCGACGTACTCCCAGTGATACTCGTCTTCAATCACGCCGCCTTCGGTGGTCAGTACGTGATTGCGAATGAATCCGGTGGCGACCTTTTGACTGACGGTGGCTTCCGGCAGCAGATCGCCGGCCAGCTGTTCGATGAGAAACTGGTCCCAGGGCATGCCGGAGCGGAAGGCTTCGATGACCCAGTCGCGCCAAGGCCACATCGTGCGCATTTCGTCGTTGTTGTAACCATTGGTATCGGCGTAGCGTGCGGCATCCAGCCACTGCATGGCCAGTCGTTCGGCGCAGCGGTCGGACTGCAGCATGCGATCGGCCGCCAGCGATTTGGCTGTGAGCAGACCCTGCTGCCTGACTTCATCCAGAAACTGCTGCTGTTCGGCGGGCGAGGGCGAAATTCCGGTGAGGTCCAGTGAGGCGCGGCGGAGCCACATCAGCGGCGGTGCGGGGGCTGCCGGCTGCAGGCCCTCCTGCTGCAGCCTGTGCAGAACGAACAGGTCCACGTCGCTGACCGGCCAGTTCGAAGGGCGGACAGCGGGAAGCGGCGGTCGCTGCGGCGGGATGAAGGCCCAGTGGTCTGCGTAATGAGCACCCTGGCGAATCCAGTTCTGCAGGACGGATTTTTGGCGGTCGGAGAGAGGCTTGCGGAATTCGGGCGGCGGCATGATTTCGTCGGAGTCAGTCGCGTGAATGCGCTGCAGCAGTGCACTGGCAGCGGGCTGCCCGGGCACCAGGGCCGGCTGGCCGCTGTCACCGGCAGCGAGGGCCGCTTCGCGAGTATCCAGTCGCAGACCAGCCTTGCGGGAGGCTTCATCGCGACCGTGGCAGGACCAGCAGTGATTGGCCAGTATCGGTCGCACATCGCGGTTGAAATCGACCGTATCGTCGGCACTTCCGGCACAGCAGTGCAGCGGGAACAGGCAGGCGACCGGCAAAGTCAGGAGGAAACACACAAACTGCTGCGGATGCATGGGATGCTTCCAATGTGGCGAGTTGTCAGGCGACGAGTCCGCACAGGGACAGGGTATCGGCTGACCGTCCGGCTGAAAATACCGCGGGTACGCCAGTTGGCGGATTCCCCGGGCTTTGCGGATTTTCGTGAGGAATCTACTGTTCGAGATCACCCCAGGTGGAAACCGGAGGTGGTGCGGGGGCAGAAACGATGTTGTTGCGGGCCGTGGTCAGGACGGAGATGCCGGCTGTGAAGGCTCCGAGGAAACCCGGGAGCAGTGCCATTGGCTGCAGTCTCCAGATGCCGGTGAAGCAGAGAAATCCGGACAGAAATCCACTGATGGCGGCCGCAATGACGTAGTTTCCGCGAGTCCGCATTGTGGGGGCGAGCAGCCGGACGATTCCCGTGCAGATGAGGGACAGTGGCAGACTGACAATCGTCGTGCAAAGCAGCCCGAGGAAGGCACCATAGATCCCGGTGATGGCAGCCAGCGGACCCAGGATCAGGAACGGCATGATGCCGATCAGCAGTCCGAACAGCATCCCGCCGACGATGGTTCCGAACCATGCCGTGAACATGACAAGCAACCATGCCGGATGGATTTGTTCAGCTGCAGGAACGAATGCAGCCGGCTGTGCTCCACCAGGCTCCGGTGACAGTTTGTCACCGGAGGCCGAGGCTGTTGGGTGCATGCTGCTTCCTGGCGGATCCGGCCGGAAATGACGAGCGGGTTCTGGTGCCGGCACCGGTCTGCTCACACTCGTGCGATTTCGAAACCTGCCCGCGGCGTTCTGGCGAAGAACGATGCGGCCTGATCATCACCGGTAATTTTCTCGGCTTTCGCATCCCATTTGATGACGCGATTCAGCCGAGCAGCGATGACAGCGAGATGGCAGGTGTTCATAGTCTGGACGTGGGAATACACATCGGACACGGGCAGGCCACCTTCAGCCAGGCAGCGATAGAAGTTGTTTTTGTGTCCTTCGAACGGTTTGCCTTTGTAGAGTTCCTGCAGTTGTTCCGGGCCGAACTGATCCTTGTCCCAGTTTTCTTCAATGGGCTGACCGGTGATTTTGCCCCGGTTGACGAAGAAGCGACCTTTTGAACCTTCGAAGAGGATGCCGTTATCGCCGCGACTGGTGATGTGCATTTCCATGCCACCGGCGAATTTCGCGATGACGTTGAAATCGTGGGCCGAGTTGAAGCGGTCATCCTGTTCCGGGTAACCATCCTTGAATGGCACGGGATGTTTGGCGTCGGTGCCGTCAACTTCGACGGGGCCGGTGCCTTCCTGATCAAGTCCGGCGGCCCACAGCGAGATATCGACGTGGTGAGCACCCCAGTCGGTGAACTTGCCGCCCGAGTATTCGTACCACCAGCGGACGGTGTTGTGGCAGCGTTCCTTGATGTAATCGACTTTGGGAGCCTGACCGAGCCACATATCCCAGTTGAGATTGGCCGGGGGATCGGATTTCTGGAATGGCCCGCCGACATCGCCACCGTTGATCCCGACGGTAACCTTTTGGACGTCTCCGATCAGTCCGCGGCGCACCATGTTGACAGCGCGGAGGAATCGTTCCTGGTCACTGCGCTGCTGAGTACCAATGAAGAAGACTCGGTCACTGTACTTGCGGCAGGCGTTGCGGATCAGCTGGTTTTCTTCGAGCGTCAGCGTGAGTGGTTTCTGGCAGAAGACGTGCTTTCCGGCGATGAGTGCTTCGATGGCAATTTTGACGTGCCAGTGGTCGGGAGTCACGATGCTGACGACATCGATATCGGGGCGTTCCAGGACTTTGCGGTAATCGGTACAGAGATCTGCCTTGCCGGCCCCGATGTTTGGGTCTTCGTTGGCTTTGGCAGCCTGGCTTTCATCGACGTCACAGAGAGCGATGATGTCACCGAAGCTGCGGTGACCGTGAGCATCCCCGCGACCCATGCCACCCAGTCCGATACAGCCGACTCGCGGTCGATCCACGGCCATGGTATTGGCGAAGGCTTTGGCAGACCAGGGGAACGCGGCGGAAGCGGTGGCAGCAGCGAGCACTGCTGAGGAGCGGGTCAGAAAGCTGCGGCGGGACTGCTGTGAGCGGGGCATGGGAGGAGGCCTTTGGGTTGGTGGCGTGGGTATTTCGGTGAGTGACGGTGGGATCGGTGGCAGCGAGGGGTTGCCTGCTGCGCCGGATAATGACGCTGTCCTGTGCTTTTGCTTTCCGTAGCGCGAGCATTCCAGACCAAGCCCCTGCCTGCAAAACGCGATGTTTGTGATTCATCTGTACCACAGTGCGGTGCAAACGAACCGCCGAGATTGCAGGCGACGGGAACAGAGTGTACGAAACCGGGTTTCAAAAATCAAAGGCGGCGGAGTGGAAAGTGGCAGGAAGGCGGGGGGTATTTGAACCACGAATGGACACGAATGAGCACGAATTTTTGGGGTTGGAATTTGATTCGTTCAGCGTGCTTTCTCGTCACCGCACAGCGCAGTCATATGGGTTGGGGCCGCAACCACAGCCGTGCTGAAGGCGTCCGAGACACCTCGGCCGGCGGCCTGCGGCACACGATCTGTACCTTGCGACGCTCACCGGGCGTTTTGTTTTTTCGCGTTGCCGGGGCGATTCTGTACTCGGGGCAGGCAGGTGCGGTTGAAGGTGTCCCGACGCCCTTCCGTGCGGTACGTTCGCACGAACCGAGGATGGCTGAGCTTCGAGGCAACGACGTGATAACGTGTGTGACCGCATCAAGGCTCTTGTGAAAATCTGCCGGCTGCGTGCCAAAGTCAATCGGCCGGTGAGTCGGAAATGCCAGCATGTGACTTTGTCTTCACGATCGCAGAATTTCTGGTTTCGGCCTGCGGTGCCATTTGCCAGCCGTCCAACAGCACTGACCACTGTTTCGATCGTTGCTGACTCTGCTTCTGGCAGAAAATGCGGACCCCATTGGGCAGCCGAATCCGACTGGGTGACGGCTTTGATGCGGCAGGCCATTTGCCGTCACCTGAACTCGTGGTTGTGGTGTACGGTTACGTTTGTGTCACCACAGAGGCTCAGAGGGCGGGGAGGTGGTGCGGTTTGCGTGGGGCTCTGTGTGTCTGTGTGGGTCAGCCGCGAGAAATCTGCCAAAGTTCAGGATTTATGGTAAGTTCAATTTGTGAGACAGCCGTGTAAGCGGTCGATTTTTGCGCTGAGCCACATTTAATTCTTAATTTAAAAACCGCTAAATCCCCATAAAACCAGAATGGACCTCGCTATTGACTGCTCGGTCGGTAGTCTGGCGTGGCAAGGGATGCCCAACGCATCGCCCCTTTTCACCCTTTGGGAAAGTATCGACAATGATGCGTATTTGATTCGTGACGACAGCCATTATTACGGCGATGGGCGTTGCGAACCTGATATGGCCGGCGCATGCCAGTGCGGGTGTCCTTGACATGTGGACTTCGCCGGTGAATGTAAAAACCAGCAATACACCGGCATTCCAGCCAACTTCGCAGTTTGACGCGAATATTTATGACGCCCCAGGCAACAGCCCCGACCCTGCGGTCTACGGGATCGTCAGTCGGACCGCTACGGTTTCTCAGCCATATGCTTCACCTGCGTTCAGTGGCCGTCCGTATTCGGAAGGATTTACGCAGTCCGCGGGGCCGGAGCAGCACCTGTTCTTCCAGTCGCATGATACTCTTGCCAACGAGGGCAACGGCCAGCTTGCACTCGAGTATCAGTTTGGGATCACCGGAGGCATCGCGGCTTCAGGTGTGGCACTTGAAGTAGCCAACAGCGGCGTACTTCCAGTGACAATTGCGCTGTTCACACAGAAAACGGGCACCACGTCGTGGTTTCTCGGAGACTATGATCCATTTGCCGCTGGTACTCCGTTGACGGAGTATAATTTTTCCACCCACACAAGCAATAACATTTCCGGAATGATGATTGTATACAATCCTCTCAATTCTTTATTGGCGAGTTATTCGTTTGTGGACTCCGGTGGAAATGCGATTCTTAATACGGCGCTGCCATTTACTACGAATGCCTACAGCGTTGAGGTGGAGCTTTGTTGTGTCAGTACAAGTGTCCCTGAACCTTGCTCGATGGTTTTCGGGTTTATCGGGCTTGGCTTAAGCGTCGTCGTGTACCGCAAACGGAACATGAAACGCGAACAGGTTTTGGCAGCGACCTGACGGACCGGCTGATGCAAGGCAGGGTGCCGTGAACTTGCAGGACTGCGTTGGATATGTCTGACGCTGCGTGTCTGCCGCTGCGGAGGTACATCCGGCTGGCGGATGACTGTGGCGGGGCAGCATGGTTGTACAGCAGCCTGTTTGGGCTCCGGTCCTGCCGTTGCCGTTTATTGGGAACGCCGGCTGCACTGCCTGCATGTTCCTCACCGGTCAGCACTCTCGGGTGCTGACCGATGTTTTTGTGTGTTGGCAGGGCGCCTGCGTGTTTGGAACTGGCGGGAAGCTGCTCAGGTGCATCCTTGAAAGCAGTCACCCGTATCCGGATTGTGTTGCTGTGCTGCGGCTCAGCGGGAGCTTCGCCCTCCCGATGGATGGGAGGCGGAGGCGTTTCTTATCCACAGAGGCACAGAGAGCGCTGAGGTTGTGCGGGTCGCCGGGCTTTGTGTCTGTGGATTGAAGCGGAGTCGTGTGGCTCAGCAGGAACTTCGCCCTCCCGGGAAACCACTAGGTCAACTGCCCCAGTCGTACAGCCATCTTCAATTGTGACGCGATGTTGGACTTGTCCTTCACCACCTGTTTGGCAATGGCTTCAAATGCAAGGTCAACGGCTTCAGCGGTGGTGGTGGCGAACAGCGGCAGTACGGTCTTGCCGGCAAACTCTTCAGGCTTGCCCGCTTTGTTATCCGCCGTGAAAGCCCCGGTTGTGACTTCCCGCACCTTGTATTCTGCGATGAACGGAACATCTTTTTTCCATTCCACGCGGTAAACGCTTTCGCCGATTTTGAAACGCGGAATGTTGGACTTGGCGGCCATGACTGCAGATCTCCGTAAGTAAGGGCCGCTGCATCTTGTTCGCAGCGACGACTCGTATGAGCGTAACAATCCTGAATTCCCGTGATTTCTGCAAGATCTGCTGGCGATTTCCTGCGCAACCTGCCGTTGAAAACTCCCGTCAGCCCCGTTGGTTGCTGGCGGTGTCTGCTGTAAGGGCCTTCTGTGAAATAACTTGCGTCGTTTGTGCCGCCGATTTTGTCGGCACTGTCTGGCTCATGCGGGGCCGCGAAGCCGCGAAGGGCGACACTCGGACTGCCTGCATTGTGGGGGTTCCGACGCGCCATGGGCGTTGTCACTGACCGGAGGTGTGCATCTGCGAATTCTGTGGGCCAGCGAATCTGCCCCGAGCCGTATCGTTTCGCATCCTTTTGCTCATTCAACCACGCGGCCCTGGTGGCCGGCCGAAGTTTCGTGACGTTATTCCCGCGGGACGCCGGAGGGCACTGCATCTTTCAGCCAGCTGTCGAGCAGAGTCTGCAGTTCGGCGACTTTTCCCGGCTCCTCGGCCGCCAGGTTTTTTGTTTCACCCGGATCCTGTCGCAGGTTGTACAACTGCAGGGCATTTTCCGCGTTGCCGGCTTTGGCCTGGTTTGTGGCTTTGCCCTTACCCTGCCCTGCGTTCCTGGCCGGAGCGGTTGTGGTTTCACCCGCATCACCGGCCCCGTCGTCCGTTGTTGTTCCGGTCAGTCTGAGCAATTTCCAGTCACCGGCTCGCACTGCAGCTCGGACCGGTGACTGCACCAGCAGCAGGGATTCGTGCGGCGTTGGTTTGCCGGCTGTCAGCATGGGCAGCAGGCTGCGCCCGTCGAGCGGCAGCGGCTGGTTCGGTGCCCCCCCCGCCACTTCCACGAATGTCGGGAACCAGTCGATGATATGCACAGGTTCTTCAGTCCTGCGGCCGGCTGGAATTTTACCGGGCCAGCAGGCAAAGGCGGCGGAGCGGATGCCGCCTTCGTACAAAGTGCCCTTGCCGGCGCGGAAGGGAGTGTTGCGGGTCAGGGTGTCGGGGTTGGGGCCACCATTATCAGCGGAGAAGACGATCAGGGTATTGTCCAGTTGTCCGGCAACGCGGAGTGCCGACACGATCTGTCCGATGGCCGCGTCTACGGCCGCCAGCATGCCGGCGTAAGTGCGGCGATTGCCTTTCAGGTGCTGATACGGTGTCAGGTACTTTTCCGGCACCTGCAGCGGCGCATGGACTCCGTTGAACGGCACGTACAGGAACAATGGTTTGGGTGGCTGGCCGCTGCGGCTGCGGATCAGTCGCACCGCCTCATTCGCCAGCAGCTCGGTTGTGTAGCCCGCTTCCTGCAGCGGCTGATCGTTGCGGTACCAGTCCGGTTTGCCATCGCGGATGTGAGTGAAGTAGTCGAGTGCTCCGAAGTAGTGTCCGTACTGATGATCGAAGCCGCGTGAGGTGGGCAGGAAGGTGCGTTCGAATTCGCCCAGGTGCCATTTTCCGGTGATGGCGGTTTCGTATCCGGCGTCTTTGAGGGCAGTGGCCAGCGTGCGTTCGGCAAGCGGCAGTCCCCAGCGCGCTCCCGGTCGAACGATTGTGTAGACTCCGGTGCGCACAGCATAGCGGCCCGTCATCAGTGCTGCTCGAGTGGGCGAGCAGACCGGCTGAACGTAGTGAGCACCGAGGATTGTGCCGGCAGCGGCGAGTGCATCGATCTGCGGTGTCCGGATGTCGGTCCCGCCATTGAAGCCGCAGTCAGCGAAGCCGAGGTCATCGACGAGGAAGACAACGATGTTGGGTCGTTCGGATGCGGCAAGGAGCGAGGCGTGCAGCAGAGTGATGATGAGTGCCAATGAGGCGGGGATTTTCATGAGTGGACTCCTGCCGTGGTGCTGAGGACAAGCGTGGCCGTAAATGGTAATGCATTCCCGGGTTACTGGCGAGCCGTGTCAGTGCCAGTGCTCGACGACCCCACACGGCAGCAGCCTGTGGTTTCCTTCGCGTCTTCGCGTCTTCGCGTGAGACAAACCGGCGGCAGTGTCCCCGATCGCTGCTTTCAATCGCTCCAATTGCTGCGTTTTCCCCGGCGGCGGTTAGTCGTGTGTCCCGCCGCGGCGCCCGCCCGCTTCCTCACGGTCGCTCCTCGAGATTATTGCTCTCGGGCCCGTAATTGTCATCGTATTCATGCTTGTGCTTGTCATCGTGCCGGGCCAACATTCAGTCAACCCTCGCCCCCTTTAGGTGGAGAAGGGCCGGTGGTGAGGGGGTGAGGAACTTAAACCACCGCCTGCATCCGTCTGCACAAAACTGCCAACTGCCCACTGAAAACTCTCTAAGGTCTCTCACCCAGATCGAAACGATCGCGGATCCGGCAGTATTCCGTTCCTCCCAGCCTTCCAACCAGATCCAGCAATTCGGGATCGGCAAAACCGGTGTCGTTCAGCGCGGCGTCGTCAATGTGCATGTGCACGATCCGCCCGATCACGATGTTGGCTCCGCCCGGTCCTGCGCCCAGTGCCAGATGCTGCAGCAGGCGACATTCGAAACTGACCGGCGACAATCGGACTCGCGGCACGCTCACCACCACCGAGTCCGCAGTGTCCAGTCCTGCCAGTTCAAACTCCGATTCTTCCGGTGACAGTTCGCTGGAGGTCAGCTGCATTTCGCGGGCCAGCGAGTATGGCACCATGTTGACCACAAATTCTTCGCGTGCCAAAGTGTTTGCGAGGCTGTCCTTGGGACTGCCGTCGCGGCGGTTGGCCGGGCAGAACAGCAGGGTGGGCGGGCGTGACCCCACGCCGCAGAAAAAACTGTACGGCGCCAGGTTCAGGACACCCGTCGGCGAGACTGTGGATACCCAGGCAATCGGACGCGGCATGATCGTCCGCACGAGGTGCAGGTAGAGTTTGTTGGGGTGCAGTTGGCCGGGATCGAGGTCCATATCTGTTTCTCGTCGCAGTGGAAACTGATCAGTGTGCAGTTGTTGTGCAGTAACTGAGTACTATCGCGGAATCCTGACGAGTTTAAAGCTCCGGGCTGCCAGGTCCGCACGCAGCGTAAACTGGCGAAGTTTCCTTCTCGAACCCGTTCTTCCTGAATTTCCTGTTTTGCCTGAATTCGCAATTGCCCAGGCTGGCTGCAGCGGTATTCTGGGGAGGGACGACATAGTGATCACCCCCCAAGGAACACGGAAATATGTATGGATCGGCGTCGATTCTTCACAGCCGCAGGCAAGGCCACAGCTGTCTCTGCGGCCACATTCAGCAACGCCGTGTCAGTACAGGCAGACGGATACCGCCGCTGCGATCTGGTGCACTTGAAACTGTCGGAATCGGACATTGACAAATGGGTGCAGCCGCTGCCGTTTCCGCCGATCCTGCCAACTCGTGTGGTGCGGCAGCAGTCTGACGTCCAGGATCCTCCGCTCGGCGGCGGGTCTCAGGGAATCGCTCCGGAATTCCATTGGCAGTATCCCGGTCTTGCAGTGCAGCCTGCTGCGGGCACCGAATGGGCTCTGACTCAGGCCTCAAACTTTCGTCCTGGCGACATCTATCGTGGCACCATCGACAATCATCCGGCTCCACTGCAGTTTGCCGAACTGATAGTCCGGGCGGTGGTGCGTGAGATAGTACCCGGCTGGTTGACTCGACTGCTGTGCTATGGATTCACTGAGTGTGATGCTGGTGGTCGGGTGCTGCAGCAGCATTTCAGTACTCCGGGACCAACCATACTGGCCCGGTCCGGTCAGCCTCTGGTGGTGCGGCTCCGCAATGAAATCGATCCGACGCTGATGCTGGACACGTCGCTGCATCAGCATGGCGGCCACACTCCGGCGCATTCCGATGGTCATCCCAATTTTTTGGTGGAGCCTGGCAGTTTGCCGGGTGACAAATGCGTACACGGGATTGGCATCAGGGACTATTACTATCCAAACCCGGTACCGCATGAGGCATTGCAGGAGCCGGGGACTGCAGCCAGCCCATTGGCGTGGCGACCGCTGTCGTCGTGGGACTATGGCGAGATTCAGAATACCATGTGGTATCACGATCATGCTGAAGACATCACTGCGCATAATGCGCTCATGGGACTGGCCGGCTACTTCTTCCTGCAGGACGATCCGATTGAAGAAAACGGTCATGATGTGACGGGGCCGGACGGCTGGCGGCGGCATTTGCCGCAGAAGCAGATCCCGCTGGTGTTCAGGGACCTGTGCCTGGTTCCCATCACTCAGCCGGACCAGATTCAGCCGGCGGTCAGTGCGGAGCTGCAGTCTGCGGATCCGCAGCGAGGCCTCTTCGGCGAGGCCCGCATTCACTTTGATCCCTTCGATCACAACGGGACGCTGGGAACGATACATCTGGTGAACGGTGCCGCGTATCCTCGCCAGGCCGTCCGATTCGAACGCTACTGGCTGCGGATGCTGGATGCGTCACTGGCTCGCTTTTACAACATCGAGTTTTGGGTGGTGCATCCGCAGACGCGGCAGCGCAAACGACTCGTGTTTCATCGATTTGGAAAGGATAGCTGGCTGTTTGACCAGGCGCAGCAGCAGAGTTCCGTGTTTCTTGGCATGGCAACTCGCGCTGACGTCTGCCTCGACTTTGCCCAGTTGAAGTCCGACGTGTTCAAAGGCTGGGGACACAGTGATGGCAGTTATGAAGTGCTGGTGGTCAGCACTTTGAATCAGAAGGACGGTCGTGGTCCTGGTCATGGTGACAACCAGCAGACTCTGGCCGATACTCCTCGTGGTGGTGCTGAGGACATTCGTGAAGACCGTGCTGCACCGCTGTTTCTGCTGAAGTTTGTGGTATCCGAGCAGGCTGATGATCGTCGGACGTGGCCTTTACAGAATCAGCAGTCGGGGCAGGATCCCGAGCAGCTGCAGCCATCGTTGCCGATGCAGCAGGGAACTCGTTTGCGGCGGCATGTGCAGCTGCCGGTCCCGGATCCCGAACGGATCTACGTTCGCGAGTTCAATTTCGAGCGGGGCCGCGGGGCATGGCAGATCAACAAGCGATTTTATGATTCCTGCATAGCCAATGCTGTACCACAGTTGTGGAGCACAGAGCTGTGGATACTGCGAAATCGCAGTGGTGGGTGGTGGCATCCGATTCACCTGCACCTGGAATCGCATCAGCATCTGTTTGTTCGGGCAAAGAATCATCGGGGCGAGCGGATCACTTTGTGTCGCGAAGGATATGACCCCCGGCGTTTTGATCCCACTCTGGCCGAGGGGCTCGAAGCGTGGCAGTCAGAATCTGAGCAGGCTCGCTGGCGCGAAGCATTCCAGCCTCCGGAAAGCTCGGACTTCCGGCACGACGCAGCGATATCAGATTTTGACTGCAGTGTCTGGAACCTGGGGATTAAGCATGACACCACGATTCTGGGGCCGAATACGGAAGTGCACGTGCTGATGCGATTCCGCACATTTGAAGGTCCGTTTGTCTTTCACTGCCACAACCTGGACCACGAAGACATGCGGATGATGTTTCAGATGGATCCGCGATCCGGGCTGGCCCTGCCTGATGAGCATTTAAAAGTGCGGAGGCAGTACTGGTACTTTAAGTCACCGTGCGATGATGAGCATTGTTGCAGAGAAAGTTAGCAATTCCCGGGTGCAGTGTGCAGTTGTTAATTGCTGTGATTGGGTTAGGGGGCGTTTTTGTGCAGTGCATCCGGCGATTTGAGCCGGATGTTCTGCTCGGCTGGTGTCGCGGTGTGAACGGACCTCGAACCTGATGGCCATTTGTAAAGCAGGGCGCAGTCGATGAGCATTTCGGCGGATGAATCAGGTGCTGCGGGAACGTCGCGGCGATTTCTGTTGCGGGCATCGGCAGCAGCAGCGGGTACGGTGGTAGCTGCCAGCGCAGTGCGTCCGCGGATGGCAGCGCCGGCGGTGACAGGCACCCTGGCAGCGACGCGGGTGTTGACGGCGGGGGCAAGGTATTCTGATCAGTTGCCGGATGTGGAGTGTGTGACGCAGAGTGGTCGTGTGGTGCGGCTGGTATCGGATCTGATTCGGGATCGGATCGTCCTGGTCAGTTTCATGTATACTCAGTGCAACGGTACCTGTCCGGCTGCCAGTGGATTGTTTCAGAAGCTCCGAGCTCCGCTGGCGGCCGAATTTGGCGATCGTGTGTCTCTGGTGTCTGTGACGCTCGACCCCCTCACGGATACTCCCGAGCGACTGCGGCAGTATGCCGCAACCTTTCGGGCTCAGTCTGTGCAGTCATCGCCGCCGGGACTGGCATCGTGGACATTTCTGACGGGTGCAGTGGAGGGTGTGGAGTCGATTCGGCGGGGGTTCGGGTATGTGGATCCGGATCCGGTGCGGGATCAGGATCGTTCGCAGCACGCAGCCTTGTTCACCTTTGGCAACGACAGCACGAATCGCTGGAGTACGTATCCCGCAGGGCTGCCGTTTCCACAGCTGCTGGCAGGTGTGATTCGCGTGTGTGGCAGCAGCAGTCGTCAGCGTTACGGGCGGCTGCCTGTTCCGGAAGCCTGATGGTGCGACTGAGTTCTGCGAGGTGATTGATACCGACGGGATTTTCCTGAAACCGAAACCTCATCAGAGTGCTCCGAGGGGCTTCCAGTGCTCAGTGTTCTTTCTGTGCGAAGCTCAGCCTGAGATCGGTCGGGCGTGTCCGGATTGTTTTTTCGAGTGATGATGCTGGAAGACGTGACTGCCATGAAACGCTGCTGTGTGATGGTCTGGGTGTTGCTGCTGTGTCTGCCGATGGCGGCAGCTGTGGCGGCGGACGAGCCGGCTGTGCTGAAATCCGAGGAGCTTCGTCGCCAGCAGACTCCGCCGTCACCGCAGCGGAAGCCGTGGCTGGTGATTCCGCATGGCGGGATGAAGTCGGAGGGTTGTGAGCGTCAGACGCTGCAGAATATCGAGACCAGTTTTGAAGATGTGCGGAAGCTGTCTGCGGAGTTGCGTGCGGGGATGCTGGCGCGGCAGCCGGTGTTGACAGCACAGCGTCGCCAGCGGATGCGGGATGAGCGGGCCCAGGTGATTGTGTCGGATCTGCGTGGGATGGTGCGGGATTCGCAGCTTCTGGCAGCTCTGGGTAAGGCGTTTTTCTGGGATCAGCAGGTGGGCAGTGATGGTCAGACGGCCTGTGCGTCGTGTCATTTCCGGGCCGGGGCGGATGCTCGTCCGATTTCCTTCGGGATGCCGCTGCGGCTGGCGGTGTCGGTGCCGCTCGATGCAGCTGCAGCGGCGTCAGGTCTGGAGCCGTCGTGTGAGTTGCGTGCTGACCAGGTACTGCGGGTTTACGAAAACCGCTGGGGTGGGATGGTGAATTTTCCCGGCCAGTTGAATTTACTGGCTGTGCAGGGGCTGCGAAAACTGACACTGGCAGCTCAGGCTGGTGGTTTTTTTCCGGTTCAGCAGGTTCGTGAACGTCTGGTGTTACTGCAGTTGGCGGATGGCGTGCCCGAGGACGTGCGTGTGAGCTGGCAGGGGCTGGTGACAGCGGTGTCCGGGCAGGCTGCTGCTGTGGGCGGCAGTGGTGGGGTTCCGGGTGGTGCTGAAGCATTTGCGGTCGAGATCCTGACGCGTCTGCAGCTGGTGCTGGACGCCCTGCTTTGCAGCGGTGCTGTGCGGGCCGCGGATGCAGCAGCGGCATCGGCGTATGCCGCGGTGAATCTCCCGGCGGGGACTGATGTGGCTGAGCTGCAGGGCCGGTGGCCGGGGTTAAGTTCTGATCAGCTGCTGGGTGTAACCGGACTGGGGCGGGCCCTGGCGCCGCAGGAAGCTCAGTTCGGGCGTGCTGTGGCGGACGATACGCAGCTGGCATGTGAGCAGCTGCTGCCTGCGACATTTCAGCGGCGACGTGAGCTGCCCCGGAATGCTCCGTCGGTGATCAATGCCGTCTTCAGTGATCGGCTGTTTCATGACGGGCGAGCTGACAGTGTGTTTAATGGTTATGACCATCTGGGCGATGAGGCGGGGGTGGATGGCTACGGCAAGTGGGTGGTGCGAAATGGTCGCTGGTGTCGGGTGCTGGTGCGTTTGCCGGATGCAGCGCTGGCATCGCAGGCGACTGCGCCATTGCTGTCGGCGTCTGAGATGTCGTGGTTTGGGCGGCAGTATCATCATGTGGCACGAAAGCTGCTGGATCGGGTGCCATTGTCGCAGCAAGAGGTGGCCGGGTCCGACTCGCACCTCGGTACTCTTGTACGGGACGGGAAGGTCATGCTGACCTACAGGCAGCTGATTCAGCGGGCGTTTTGTGACGAGTGGTGGTGTGGGGGCGAGGTACCGGCTGTGGCGGAGCGTGATGCATTGACGGGGCAGGTCCTGCGGCTGCAGCAGGTGGAGGCCAATTTTTCATTGTTCTGGGGTGTGGCAGTAATGGCTTATCAGCAGCGTCTGGTTTCGGATCAGAGTGAGTTTGACGAGTTGATGCGGTTACGGCGGGCGGGCGAGTCGGTGACGGCGGGCAAGTCACCTGAGCAGGCGGCGCAAGCGAAGGCGATACTGGCCGGCTTCCGCGCGTTTCAGGACCATGCGTGTGCGGACTGTCATCGGGGGCCCGAGTTTGCGGGTGGAACGCGGGCCACGGTGTTTGGCCCGGTGCTGGAATTCGAGGATCCGCTGGATCCGTTGAATGACGCCGCGCTGGAGAATCAGTTTCTGGTGTTTTTGGGTGGTGGCGGTGCGGGGCGTGACGAGCGGATCGAGCGGATGCTGTTCTGGCCTGATCGGGCTCCCCGATTTTACGATTCCGGTTATTACAACATCGGCGTCACCAGTGACCGTCCTGTCAGTTTACAGTCCGGATTAACGGCTGAGCAGCAGTCGTGTGTGCGATTTGATCCGGGTGTGGGTGGAGTGGTGGAGCTGGATTTCAGGAGTGAGTCGGACGCATTGCAGAGTATTGCGGGGACATTTGGACAGGGGATGCCGATGCCATTGCTGCTTCGCACATCCCCGCTGCCATTTTCGCTGGCGAGGCGTCGAGCCGAACGCTGGTCTGTTGTGCAGGGAGCGTTTCGGACACCGGGACTGCGCAACATCGCTCTGACTGCTCCATATTTTCATGCGGCGTTTAAGGCAGACGGTCCGGAGCAGAAGTTTGCGACGCTGCAGGATGTTCTGGACCATTATGAGGCACCGTACAACGAGCTGGGGCGGGAAAATGTGGACCTGCATCCGGCGTTGCGAACGGATCCGGAGACGGGTGTGCGTGAGACGGCGATCCCGGCCAGTCAGCAGGCGGACGTGGTGCGTTTTCTGGAATCGCTGACGGATCCGCGAGTCGTGCGCGGCGAAGCACCATTTGACCATCCCACACTGGGGATTCCGCTGACAAACGCAGTCACACCGGAAGGCCAGACGGCGACTGAAGATTTGCGGCAGGCTGGTGACTTTTGATGATGTGCTGGTCTGCCACACGCGGTGTTTGCGGCGGGTGAGCTTTACCCGTGGGCAGGCCCGAAGATCATGTGGGTGGTGCCTGAGAAATAGTCCTGGTCACTGGGATTGAGTGAGACTGACAGGCATGTGGCAGCGAAAATTGTTCAGGCCACTGCCGGTGCGGTTACCCCGGCAGCAGTTTTGACAAGACATTGAGATGCAGTGAGCAGTCAGGTGAGTGCGTCGCAGTATTTATCCGGCCGATTGTCGCGTTTCGCTCCGTGAAACGTGCGTTTTGGATTTTCGTTGTCCCAACTCGTCACCTGTGGTGACACTGGACGGGTGTTTGGGCCGGGGGTGACGGCTCAGCCGCAGCTTCGGCCCGTGATCTCGAGATATCAGGACAACAGGAAAAGCATGCGCAGGGCACTTTTCCGCCAAGGCTGCCACCAAATTTGCCTCTCGGAATTCTGCCAGATTGTTCCGGATTGGTTGTCCCCGCCAGGCTCGGACCTGCGTCTTTGCCTGAAGAGGCTGATATCGGTGCCGGATTTTGGGCAGGACGGTGACATGAGCAGCGGCGGGAATGAGCCAGAGAGCAACGATTCAGGTAATCATGTACCATCGGCATCTGCCGAGGTTGTCGAGGCTGTATTGGCGAGGACTGACTCTACAGGGACCAGTGAGTTTGTGCCGGGGGGGCGTTTCCTTCGTTTTGAGATCTGCGAACAGCGTGGTGAGGTTAGTTTTGGCGCAGTCTGGAAATGCCGGGATCCTCTGCTTGATCGCTTTGTGGCCATCAAGGTGCCGAAACAGGACAAACGGACACTGTCGCAAAGCGTCATTGAGGAGGCTCGTCGGACATCCTGCTTGTCTCATCCTGGAATCGTGCATGTGTATGAGGTGCTGGAGCACGGCAGTTGCACAGTGCTGGTCATGGAACTGATCGATGGCCCTTCGCTGAAAGATCTGCTGGTAAAACGAACGCTGTCGGTCGCTGAAATTGTCGGCATCGTTCGGGACGTGGCTGCCGGTCTGCAGCACGCGCATG
>SXXK01000062.1 GCA_005791255.1 Planctomyces sp. | reverse complement strand
TCGCAATCTTGTGCGTGGCACGGCGAAGATGGGTGAGACTCCCAGTCCTTCCGAATTGCTGCGGATCATCAATGGCTCATTGGACAATGTGCCGGTGCAGATTGATTATGTGGAGGTGACATCATCGGCGTGGCCGGTGTGGCCGCCTGAGTCGCATCGTCGATTGCTGGAGGTGCCGGAGAATCTGGACGAGGCGGCAGCCGCGACGGTGGTTCTGGAACGTTTTATGAAACTTGCGTGGCGTGGGCGGGTGCAGCCGGCTGACGTGCAGGCGCGAGTGGCTTTGTTTCATGCGGTGCGACCGGAATGTGCGGACTTTCAGGAGGCGATTCTGGAGGTGCTGGCGTCGATTCTGGCGTCACCCAGGTTTCTGTATCTGGTGGAAACCGGCGGTGAGCGGGGAATGCGGCTGGACGGTCATGGACTGGCGTCTCGTCTGTCGACATTCCTGTGGTGCAGTATTCCCGATGAGGCTTTGCTGCAGTCTGCAGACAGCGGTGCATTGCTGCAGCCGGCGGAGCTGCGTCAGCAGGTGCAGCGGATGCTGGCTGATCCGCGTTCGGAGCGGATGTCGCAGCAGTTTGTGCGGCAGTGGCTGGGGCTGCAGCTGCTGGATTACCTGCGGGTGGATAATGAGCGTTATCCGCGATTTGATCCGGCACTGAAGCAGTCGATGCAGCAGGAGCCGGGACATTATTTCCGCGAGGTGCTGGTATCGAACAGCAGCGTGCTGGATTTTGTGCACAGTGACTATGCGGTAGTGGATCCGCGCCTGGCGCGGCACTATGGATTGCCGCAGCAGTCCGGCACAGGATTTCGTCGTGTCAGTCTGCCGTTGGAGCTGGGGCGAGGCGGTTTACTGACTCAGGCCGGCCTGCTGGCCATGAATTCTGATGGTCGGGATTCGCATCCGCTGAAGCGGGGAATCTGGCTGCTGGAGCGGATTCTGAATGATCCGCCGCCGCCACCACCGCCGGCGGTACCGGTGATTGATCTGGCGGATCCGGAAATTCTGAAGCTGACGCTGAAGCAGCGACTGGAAAATCATCGCAGTCAGCCCGCCTGTTATTCGTGTCATGCCCGGATTGACCCGTGGGGGATTGCGTTTGAAGAGTTTGACGCGGTGGGAGCGAAACGCAGTCAGGTGCAGGGCCAGCCTGTGGACGCGGTGGCTGAACTGTACAATCGGCGGGTGCTGGCTGGCGCCGAGGGCCTGAAGCGTTACCTGCTGGAGGAGCGTCAGGATCAGTTTGTGACGGCGATTGTTTCAAAAGTGTCAGCATTTGCTCTGGGCAGACCCCTGACGTTTGCCGATCGAGGACAGGTGGATGCGATTTCCCGGCAGTTGCGGCGGCAGGGTGATGGCCTGGGTGATTTGATTCAGTTGTTGTGTGCCAGCGAGTTGTTTCAGAGTCGTTAGCGGGCTGAAGGACGAAAACATGCAGCGGTCAATTTCGGAACTGGATCGGCGTCGTTTTCTGCGCGGCAGCGGGATTGCTCTGTCGTTGCCGCTGTTGACTTCGGTTGTGCGTGCGGCCGACAACGGCGGCGGGGGAACCGGAGTGAAGCGTCTGGCCTGCTTCTATCAGCCGGATGGCGTACCAATGCCATTGTCCGAGGATCCGGCGTACCAGGACTGGGCGTGGTTTCCGCACGGCAGCGGGCGTGAGTTTCAGCTGACCAAATGTCTGCAGCCGCTGGAGCCGCTGCGGTCTGAGATTACTGTGCTGTCCGGTTTTTCTCATCCGGCAGCCCGCAGTATTCACGGTCATTCCAATGCAGATCAATTCCTGACTGGTGCTTCCACCGGGCCCTCGGGCGATTACTTGAATTCGATTTCACTGGATCAGGAGTTTGCATCGCACGTCGGCGACCAGACTCGCGTGTCATCACTGGTGTTGTCGACGGACGGCGGCACGGGGACGCCGCGGGGCACGCATACGATGTCATTTACTCGCCAGGGCCGAGCGATTCCGGGGGACAACCGTCCAAAACGAATTTTCGACATGCTGTTTGTTCAGGCAGACGCGGACGCGGGCCGGCGTCTGGCTGTCAGTCGCAGTGCTCTGGACAGTCTGCTGGAAGACGCGCGTTCACTGCAGCGAACGCTTTCACAGGGAGATCAGCAGCGTCTGGAGGATTATCTGCAGGCGGTGCGTGAGACGGAGCAGCGAGTCGAGAAGGCCGCGAAGTGGGTGCAGACACCGCTGCCGAAGGTGGAGGCTGATCATCTGAAACTGGAGACGACTCCGGAGGAGCCTCGACAGTTTCTGCAGACAATGTATGAATTGATCTGGCTGGCATTTCGCACCGATACGACTCGAGTCGCCACCTGGCAGATTGGCCGCGAGAATGGTGTCGGGATCAGTGATTATCTGGCGCGTGCTGTGGGGTTCAACCTGACGCACCAGCTGACTCACAACACGAAGGAGCCCGGTGGCTGGCAGAACTTCGGGATTTACTGTGCATTTTTGATGGAGGAGTACGGGAGATTTCTCGAGCGACTGCGAACGACCGAGGAGCCAGGTGGTCAGGGCAGCATGCTGGACAACACGGTGTGTCTGTTCGGATCGGCATCCAGTGCGTTCCACCTGTCGCGGAATTATCCGCTGGTGCTGGCGGGTGGTCGCGGGATGGGATTTGAGCACGGGCGGTACCTGAATTTTGGACCTGCGAAGCCCGAGGGCGGAGCCTGGGAGGGTGGTCGCGAGCCGTGGCAGAAAGAGGTCACGCACGAGGACCGTCCATTGTCCCAGCTGTTCGTGTCAATGTTGCAGCGATTGGGCGTGGAAACCGAGACATTTGCCGGGATAACGGGGCGAGTGTCGGAAGTTTAGGCGATTTACGCCCGGAAAACTGGCGTTGAGTGAAAACGCTTGCGCGTCGTAGCATACAGCCCATGAGCCAGCCGTCAGGAAAAATGATCTGCAGTGACAGGACACCGGGCGAACGTGGATCGTTTGCCCGTTGTCTGGCCGCGTTGCTTTTGGTCGTGGTGGGCTTGGCGGTACAGTCGCGTGCAGCGGGACAGAGTGTTCCGGACGACGGCTCGGCCGGGCCTCGAATTCTGTTCAGCAGTCCATTTGCACCTGAACCAGCGCCGTTCCTGCACAGTCGGGTGTCCGTGTCCGATCCGTTGCCGGGCGCTGTTGTGCGTACTGCAAGTGTCGTGTCCGCCGGTGCGATTCAGCAGGTTTCGTGGGACGAGTATCTGCAGTTTTCGGGATCCGGCGGGGGGGCTCGAGCTTCGCAGCAGAGTAGTGTCGTGACTGCCGGCAACATGACACTGCTGGCAGCTCGCAGTGCTCAGGAGGGTAAGGGGAAGACGGATCCGGCGGCGGGTGCTGGCAGTTCTGTGGGGCCCGGCGGCAAACCGGATGAGCCTGCGGTGGCAGCGTCGCCCACGGTCACGGTGGAGTCGATTGCGGCGCAGAAAGCGGCGGCGGAGAAGGTGGCGGATCTGGCGGAGGACGTGCGCAACCGTCTGGCGAAACATTTTCAGCGAGCGACGGAGCAGGTCCAGCAGAAGGCTGATGCTGATCGTCGGCTGGCGGAGCTGCGAGCTGAGCGCGAGGGAGTCCCTGCCCAGTTGACACTGATCAGGGAGCAACTGGCTCAGAATCCTGTCACAGCAGATCCGGGCGTTGATCCGATGGTGGCGGTGGCTGAACTGGACAAGCTGCGGCAGGCGGATGACGAGCGTGCGGCAGAAGCGAGGCGGAACCTCGAGGCCTGGGAGACCCGAGCCCGGGTGCGTACGGAGCGGAAGCCGCAAATGCCGGCGCTGATTGAGATGACGCGTCAGCAGCTTGAAGAAGCGAAGGCGGCACTGGTCGCCGGTGCTCCGGAAGGCGAGCTGCCCCTGCTGACTCAGGCGCGTCGCCTGGAGCAGCAGACTCTAGTGGAACTGCTGCAGAGTCAACTGGAGCTGCTGCGTGCGGAGCAGGCCGGCTATGACGCTCTGAGTGAGCTTTATCCGCTGCAGCGTGATTTGCTGATCAGGGTGCGGAACACGGCAGAGAAGCGGATGGAGGCGTGGCAGACAGTGCTGGCTGAGGCTCGTCGGCTGGAAAGTGCACGACAGACTCAGGAAGCCCGCGAGAAGCTGCGGAATGCTCATCCCACACTCAAAACTCTGGCAGAGGACAATTCGAAGCTCACATTGCGGCGGAAGGAGATTCAGGAGTTTCTGGAAACGAAGACAGCGGCGCTGCAGCTGACGTCGGCAGCACTGAAGTCTCTGGAGGAGCGATTTCGTCGGGTGCAGGCCAAAGAGCTGCGTGCGGGACTGACGACAGCTATGGGACTGCTGCTGCGCAGTGAGAAAAATCAGATACCGGATGCGGCTGCGTATCGCCGTCGATTTGGTGATGTGGAGGCTGACATTGTGCGTCTGCAGGCGGAGCAGATGCAACTGGAAGATCAGCGTGCGATGCTGGGGGATATGGAAAACCAGGTCGATCTGAAACTGGCACAGATCGGTGCTGGTGCCTCGCTGCAGACACCGCTGCGCGAGATGACTCAGGAACTGCTGCTGGACCAGCGCCAGTATCTGGACAACCTGCTGGCTGACTACGACGCGTGCCTGCAAACGCTTGGGGAACTGGACATTTCGGAACGCAGTCTGGATTCGACTGCGACAAGTTTTCGTGAGTATATTGATGAGCGAGTGCTGTGGATTCGCAGTTCTCAGCCTTTGAATGGTTTGATTTTTCGCGAAACCTGGCAGGCAATT
>SXXK01000061.1 GCA_005791255.1 Planctomyces sp. | reverse complement strand
AGCTCGGGCTTTCCAGCCCGAGCACAGCCCCTCAAACGCACCGGTCGCGTGAGGGCAGAACTCGGGCAAGAATGCCCGAGCTACGAAAAACACACACAGACACGCAGCTCGGGCTTTCCAGCCCGAGCACCACCCGTTCACCGCTGCCCCTTCACCCTGCCTGCCAACCGCACTGCTCACTGACCCTCGGCCGGGAACATCCCTGCACCACCGCCCGCACCGCCGGCATCCTTTGGATCAGGCACCTTATCGGCGGCCGGGTCCGCATTGTAGAACCGAGGATCGCGGCGGAAATCATCCGTCGAATCCTTCTCGTCAAATGTTCCCTTGGGCGCATCCACGGGATAGGGCGGCGCATTCGTCGCGGGCGGCACCACCAGAGTCCCGGACGGAGGCCCGTACATGCCCTGACCATACGGGCCATACATCCCCGGATGACAACCGCAAATTCCCAACAACACCGCAGCAGCGGCTTTCAGGCAGTACCTGGACATCCTGTCGGTTTCCTGCAAGGACCCAAAACACAACCCGGGCATTCCTTCCCGAGCACACCCACTCCACACCTCTTCTCCGCAGCTCGGGCTTTCCAGCCCGAGCCCCCCTCCTTCACCGGCAATTTCTGCCGCCCTCCACACCCGCTGCAGCAATTTCTGCCGGAGGTTTAGTGAATCCTGGAAAGCGTGTAAAGAGGAGTTCTCCCGGGGGCTCAGCCAATCCCCAGCTCACGCTCCAGCCGGTCCAGCCGACGCCGCACCGCATCCAATGCCTCGTGCAGCTGCTCCGACTGCTGCTGCATCCGCTGCAACTGCTGCTGCAGCTCCTGCACCACTCCCGCACCTGCACCTCCCGGCGCACCAGCCGCTGTGCCCGCACCCGACCGCACCGGTGCCCGCTGCGCCTCCTCTGCATCCTCATCCTCGTCAGCCCCGGCCGCCAGCTGCCCCAGCTGCATGTTCTCCTTCGGCAGATAAAAGGTGTGATCCACCTCCACACCGCGCCGCTCCAGCGCCCCGCTTGCCTGCAAAAACCCCTTCGACAGCAATCCCTGCAGCTCCGCCCGCAGCGTCTCCTGACTTTCAATCCGCACCATACGGCTGGCACGAGTCCTCAGCTCGCCAGGCTGCTGCCGGCCCCGCAGCAGCAGCTCACACACAATCCCCAGCTGCGCATCCGAAAAATCAAACTTCAGCCGCATGTAGTGGCGGAAGCGAGTCGTCCGGCCGCCGTCCGTAAATACCTCCGCCACCAGACCCAGCTCCCGCAACTGCTCCAAAGCATCCGAAACCTCGTTCTCAGAATACTCCGTCACCGGATCACGATTCGACTTCTGATTGCAACCCGTCATCAGCCCCTTCACCGTCATCGGGTACTGATCCGGAGTCGTGAAGGCCTTTTCCACCAGCGTCCCCAGCACCCGCCGCTGCAGCCGAGTCAACTGTCGAATCGTGTTCTTTTCCCCGTCCGTCATCTGCCATCTCCCCCGCCAACCGCCCTGCCCTGCTCCATTCCACAACCAGCGAACCCCGAATGCACAGTCTGACAACCCCGCACCCACCGACACAAGGGAACACCCGCTCGAACACCCGCCACCGAAAAAGTTCCCGCAGTGCACCGCATCCTTAAGCCATTTCAAAAAACGACACTTACCTAATTGCTTTCTCCTCTTTTTTCTTAATGGTAGGACAAAGGCGTGTCATACCAGCCGGTTGTCAATCACGGACCCCATGGTTTTTCCTGAAAAATATCTCGTTTTCGGCAGCATTCCGAGGCCCGCAGAATACTCACACACCCAGTTGGTGCCTTTTTGAAAAAAAACCGCCAAACCGCAACCCGGACAACTGGATTTCAACACCAATTTCGGCACACTGGCGGAGAGACGTCGTTACCAGGGCGAGTCGTACCGCATTCATTTACTTACGGACGACACTGTCGCTGCGCCAGCTTCGGACAATGACTTCACCTGTACCAACCGCACCGGAACACAATCCGATTGATGGCGACCGCCAAACAAGGGTGCTCAGACAGATGCTCATCAGCGTTTCCTGCCCGTGTGGCCAGAAGTGGAGCTTCAAGTCTTCCATGACTGGTCGCACTTTCTCGTGCAGAAAATGCGGCAAAGCGGTCAGCATCGGTTCATCGAATTCGCACCCCGGTGCAACGGCGCCAGATTCTGCACAACAGGATTTCACACAAACATCTGTCGCGAGAGACCTGCAACGGAAGCCACAGTCGTCTTCTGCCGACGCCGGAAGATCAACGACTGTTGTCAGGCCGGCAGGCTCTGACAAACGCAGTACCCGAGCTGCGACGCTGGTCAAAACGCCACAGCCTGCCGATGCGACTGCTCCCGGCAGCCCCGTAGTCGCCATCGAACAATTCAAAACCCAGCAGAAAAAATCGGTGTCGCGCGGTGGAAATCATGTCGTTGTCGCGGCAGCCACCTGTATCGGACTGGCCATCGCAGCAGCCGTATTCCTGGTTGTCCAGAATGAATCTCAACGAGCCCTGAAAAGCTCAGAGGACATCTGGGACCAGGCAAACGACCTGCTCAACGCTGAAAACGTTTCCGCAGCCCGCAAACTCTTCAAACAGTATGTCGCGTCATGGCAGGCACCAAATCGCGAACGCGCAGAAGCACTGCTGGCTCAGATTGAACTGGCCACATCTGACGATGTCGTCAAACAAAGACTCGCGTCACTGGACGATGCTCAGTTTCAGCAGTGCATTCAGAAAACAACTTTGCCCGACAACGACGTGACTCACCCTGTCCTCATCAGGGTCCTGGCAGCGTCAATCTCCAGAAACGCTGATGCCGCCACCAAACAACGCGAAGATATCAAAGCCCGAAAGGCTGCAGACGAAGCCCTCGCTGCAGCCCGCAGGGAACAGGAACTGCGTGAAAAAGAAGCCGCCGAACAGTCAAAACGCGAAGCGGAAAAAAAAATCGCCGGCGGAGCCAGTGCAGTTCGACGCCTGCTGGGGCTCAATCAGGGCGAACGGAAAACGCTGGCCACCAGAATTGCCGCGATCGAAACTGCTCTCAACGTGGCAGATTTGAGTTCCAAAACCGTCTTCCAGCAGCAGGTTGGGCGTGTGGATGCGTGCATCGAGATGACGGGGCTGCTTGCATTGTCGCTTGGGGCGACTCCTGAAGAAGTCGAGCAAATTTCGAACCGTCAGGTATTAGCTGACATCACCGCTGACAACGTGTACCAGCAACTTGCCGGACACCTGAACATCTACATCGACATGATGGAACTTGCAGCTGCCAAAGCTGGTGCTCCGACCGAAAAATGCGAATCAGTCCGCCGTGCACTTCGACTCGAGGACGGACTCGCACGCACAGTACTGCAGCAGGTGTCCTCACGCATCGGCGGAGTTTCTTCCATCGCCGCACTCCTTGCCGAAGCCCTGGGTGCAGACGCCGCACAACTTTCCGTAATCGCTCTTCGTGTCAGCACCAATGAACTGTCCGCCGACACAGTCTTTCAGCAAATGGTCGCCAGACAATCGGGAATCGTCTTCGTGCTGGCCACTGCCGCAACGGCTCAGGGGGCACCTGACAGCACCGTGGAATCGGTTGAAGCAGATGCCAGGCGGGATGATTTGCTGACAGATACCGCACAGCAGCAACTTGCAGCGCGGCTCGAACGCACCTTCCAGGCAACCACACTGCTCGCAAAGGCGATCGTCGAGAAGTAAGGATATTCAGGCACCAACCACCCCGGAAACAGATTGTCATCACTCATATTGGCCTCGGTTCCCTGCCCACGGACTCCATCGTTTATGCCACCAGCCGAAAAAATTCAGGTCACATGCCCCACGTGCAAATCGCGACTCAACGTTCCCATGCGATTAAGCGGCAAGCCCTTCAGCTGCCCAAAATGCAAGGCCACGGTCAGCACCGATCCCGGCCAGAGCCTGCCCGGGACATGGCCCTCGGCTGCACGCCCAGTGCCACCACCGATTGTCGAAGCTGAACCGGCCGGAACAAACCGAAAGAACTCCACCACCTTACTCGCAAAAATCACATGCCCACACTGCTGGCATACGTTCCCTCCGCATGAAACCAAATGGGTCGCAGCACATCCGGCACTCCGCGACGACGCAAAAGTCCCGGAGGGCGGACGACGATTCCTGCCGACACGCTTCAGCGTCTCCGGTCAGGCGATCGACATGAAGGGCGAACTGTGCTCGGATCTTGCCTGCCCCCGCTGTCACCTCAATCTCCCGCGAGATGTCATTGAACTGCCCCTCGCAATCTTCTCCATTCTCGGAGCTCCCAGCTCAGGCAAGTCCTACTACCTTGCCTCATCCCTCTGGCAACTGCGACCCTCACTCGCAGTCCGTTTCGGTATCAGCTTTGAAGACTCGGATCCCGTCGCCAACCAGAAACTGCACCAGTACGAAGAAACACTCTTTCTCAGCTCAGGACAGGAACGCCTGGTTGCACTCCCCAAAACCGAACTCGATGGTGATCTGTACGAACAGATCGAAATTGAACCGGATCGCGTTGTTCAATTGCCTCGCCCATTCATCTTTCGCATGAGCCTGCTGCCGGATCACCCCAAATCAAAATCCATTCGAAAAAATGGACGCTCAATTTGCCTCTACGATAACGCGGGCGAGCACTTCCTGCCGGGCGCACAAACAGCAAACTCACCCGGCACAAGGCACATGGTTGTTTCAAAAGCCCTCATGTACGTTTTTGACCCCACTCAGCATGCCCAAATGCGGAAAATGTGTCAGGGGAAAACCGACGATCCACAGGTGTCCGGAACCGCCAGCAGCTTCCGACAGGACCTGGTACTGTCCGAAGCCACCCGCCGCATTCGCGCGGAGACAGGCATGCCGCAAAGCCAGCGAGACCCAAGGCCTCTCATCGTCGTCCTGACCAAATACGACGCATGGCGCACTGCAGTCAATGCCCCGCCCCTCTCCACAGATCAGGTTCTGCGGAAAACACAGAGTGAAACCGCCGTCTTTGATGTTTCACTGCTGAAACAGGTCTGCGACAAGTTCCGAGGCATACTGCTAACCGCCGCACCGGAAATCGTTTCCACAGCGGAAGCGTTCTCCAGCGATGTCACCTACATACCCGTCAGTGCCCTCGGCTGCTCTCCACAACCCATACCGGGCTCCGATCAAAACACCGGCGGACGATTGTCCCTTGGCATCAATCCCGCTGACATCGCACCCATCTGGTCCGAAATTCCATTGCTCTACGCGATCCATCGCACCATTCCGGGCTTTCTCCCCGCAGGCTGACCCACCACCGCACTCCGGAGTTTCCAAATGGTTCAGGAAATCATCTATACGTCGGCCGAGAAAGGTCTGAAACAGGGCAGTCGCGGCTTCTGCACAGTGGTCGCCACGGCAGGTATCCCCATCAACCTTGCGGAACGGCTTGAGTCGATGAGTGGCTACCGCCAGATCTTTCCGCTCGGCGACCCCCGCGCTGCACTGAACCCCGGCGCATACTCCCATATCACGACACGCATCGCCGGACAATCTCTGCATGTTGTTTCGCGCGTTGCCGATGCGGGCCAGGACTATACGGGGCGCAGCAATAAACTGGCACACCATCTTGCATTCGGCGATGGCGACTGCATCCCTGTTGGACCGGCACGACTGCTGACTCATCCGGGCTTTGTCGTTGAACGCTGGAACGGTGATGTCAAAAACATCTCACCCCGACAACTTCCGCAAATCGACACCCCGGAGACCATCCACCTGACCGCCTGGCACGCGGTCACCGGAGACCACGGCTGGGCCGGCAGCATTGCTGAACAGCTTGCCAGCAGCCCGGTGCCCGTGCATATCATATTCCCGCTGGGTCCCAACACTCTGCTGCTGACCCAGGAGGTTCTTGACCTGCTGCCCCCCGCACAGCGCTGGGAAGTCACTTTCAGTACCTATTTCACCCGACTGCTGGCGGGAACGGAATGCCAGCTGCGATTTATCCCCGATGACACAGCCGAAGCCACAGCGGTCCGCAATGATGCACGAGCGAAAGTCGTCGATCTGACGAAACCACTGCCGCCGGCCAGTGGCGGAAATCTGGTCAGCGTCGCCAGAACAGCAATTATCAAAACAGAACCATCCCGTCCCGCAACTTCACTCGCCGGATCCCCGGCAACAGCAATCGGCTCTGCGACAACCACCGGCAGCAGGCACGCTCCCACTCAACCGACTCTGACGCCTGCACCCGGAGGGAAAGCAACAAAGCAGTCGATGACGCTGGCTAATCGCCAGCCCTCCCTGCTCCCGGACTTGCCAGACGCAGCCCCGCGCCGCGGTCGATTCCTCGTCATCGGCGCGATCACCGTTCTGCTGATGGTCGCCACCATCATCGTCGTCCTCGCGACACGACCGGATAACAACGACGCATACACCGCCATCGCCGCTCGCTCCCCCAATTCCGGACTTCCGAACGCCGATGCAATTCGGGCACAACGAGAATTACTGGAGAAAAAAAACGCAGCCCGCGATACATCTGCTATGGAGGATCCCGCAGCAGCGGAAGAGGCCAGACAAGCAGAAGAAGAAAAAAAACAAAAAACTGAACGAGAGCAACAGCGACTGGCACAGGAGGAGCGTGACAGGATTGAACGCGATAAGCAGGACAAGCAACGTGCGGCTCTGAAAAACGGCGGTCCGTTCGCTCTCCTCGGTGCCGCCGTTGCAGCAAAAGACCCCGTGTGGTCAGACGGTCGCGGACAGTGGCTGTGTGAACTCCCTAAACCCCAGCACCACCAGTCTTCAGCGCAACTTCCGCTCCGACTGCACGGGCAACTGCTCGAGCTGGCCTTCCTTGAGGCTGCCACGCAAATTCTGCCCAAAGATCTGCTGCTGCCCAGCATCCGGAAAGATGACTCCAATCCCGATACCTGGCAGTTAACCGCCACTGTCGGCGGTCAAAGCGTCCCACTTGGCTCATACCGCCTCAATCGCCTCACCCCGGCAAACGACACCGAGGCAGACGCTCAGTTGCAGTTCACCTGGAGCGTTGATGCGTCCCGCGAAACCGAAGCGGCGGAAATCGCCCGCTGGCTGCCGCTGGAACTGCGAGTCGGCAACCGCAAAATCGCACTCCTGCAACGAAAACCGGAATCGCCGCAATCACTTGAGCACATACCAACGTGGTCGTCATGGTGTGAAGGCGAGTCCATGACCCAGGTGTCCACCAAGGCACTGAAGGCAATACGCGTCACTGAGATCAAACAACTGAGTCACGGATTCTACATATCCGATTCAGGAGCCCCTGAGCACGCAATTCAGCTCAACTCCAAACCGAACACAAACGCACTCACAACGAACACTGAAAATCCCCCAAAAACGGAGCGATTTTTTCTACTGTCACGACCAATACAACTTCTCGAAAAACGCCCAGACCCAGAGGCTGCAACGGTCGCCCTCGGGTATGGTAGACTTACTTTTACATCTCAAAATGATCTGTCCGTGCTGCCCGAAGTGCGGCTGTTGCTGAAATTGCCGAGTCGCGAGCGATTCATTCCTGATATACCATCACGAACACTACAAAAACAATTCGTCGACATTGAGAAGAATCCAGTGACATTCATGCAATTTGCGGGCAATTCAACAAACGAGTGGCACGCTTTGAAAATAAATAAAATGACACTATCACTTGCACTGCAAGACCAACTGAAGCGATTTCAACAATCTCCCGAGTGGTGGCATGAACAACCCATTGACGGACGAGTTGCTCTACCCGTAATCCGCGAATTTGAATCACGCTTGGGCAAAATCGCAGACGCTGCGGTTAGCTCCGTCAGAAAGTACGAAGCGGTACTCAAGGCACGACAGAGCGCTGCACAACGGAGACTGAATGCTCACATGGCAAAAAGAAACATGCTTATTCCAACGGGGAGAACTGTCGCCGAAAAGGAGCCTTTTGGCCAAACCGAGGGGTACCGGACGACGGAAGCTCAACTCCAAAAAATCGTTCGCGAATGCGAACAGAATCTCAAAGATTGGCAGCCTTTCATCCCCGCTGTCTCGGTTTATGGCACCCTCACGCAGGAACTGATCAGAGAGACAGAGTCGGGCCTCGAAGGCATTAACAAGAATTATACAGAAGCGGAACGGGCCACAAGACTGTGGATCACGGCCGGAAAGGCCGGGGAAATCGGTATCCGTACAGTCATTGAATCCCCCCCAATTTCGACGGTTGACTATGAGAACACGACTTCGCTGGTGCTGGTTTTTTATGAATCTCAATCGTTTGCTCAAGCTGCGCCCAAGGAACAACAATCGAACGACCGCTGATTCCAGTAGAAAGTACGACCAGTCTTTCTACGGCACGCCATACGTTTCTTAAGTGTTATTTTCCCGCAAAACCGAGTCATAATAATATGACAAAGTTGCAGGCATTTCCCCCTCTAAGGGCACGAGATTCAAAATGGCTGCAGCACGCTTCGTATCGTAAAATATGATTCTCGAATCGACATAAGCTGGAAGCTGTATATTTGCCCCAAATTGGTACTCCCATGACCATAGAAGAAATTACCTCACTCGTCAAAGACATCCAGGATCTGCTCATCAGCCCGTTCGGTGTGAACGAAGCCGAACTCATGGATGTCGCCGGACGACATGAAGACTTCGTGGCCGAAACCAGCGAATGGATGCTGGCCGTCGATAAACTCCTGCAAAAAGGCCTCAGAACCGAAGCCATCGAGCTCGCCGAACGTGACCCAAACCTGAACGAAGTCATCATCGCACTCGACTTTCCCGAACTCGACGCGTGGAACGAACTGCTCCTCAAACATGACATGCAGCCCGTCTCTGAGCTGCCGGAAGGCGTCGCCGAGGATCTCAATGACGCGTATGGGGTTTCCAGCAGTCTCGAAAAACTGATGCAGCAGCATCGCGGCGCCGCACTTGCCCGAGCACCACTCAGCACACGCCTGCAAATCCTCAGGCTCCTCGAAGATAAAGACCCCGGTAACCCCGCGTGGTCCCAGGACGTCCGAGACTTCGAGAAGGCCAGACTGGCCGAAGTCCGCTCCGAACTGGACGACGCCATCAGAACAGCAGATGACAGAACGCTCGCCGATCTGGAACGTGAATTCCAGAACCCCGGCTGGAAAACACCCGTTCCCGCAGAACTGAAACGACGAGCCAGTGACGCCTCCACCGCCCTGCAGAAGCAAAAGTCACTCCGCGAAATGCAGGCACTCGCCTACCAGCTCTCCGACGCCTTCGCCGACTTCAACCTCCCCCAGGCCACTCCGCTCTGCAAACGCTTCCATGCACTCAACATGATCGTCAGTCTGCCACCAGCAGACAAAATCTTCGATATCGCCGGACCGGCACTCGACTGGGTCCGCGAAGAACTTCGTAAGGCCGAACAGGATCTGCACTTCCAGAATTCCACTGCACTCCTTGAATCTGCCATCGAACAGGGCGCCTCGGCTGCCGAACTCGACAGACTGGCACACGAAGCCACAAAATTTGATCACACCCTCCCCGAAAAACTCGAGCGACGCCTGCACGATCGACTCGACACCCTGCGATTAATGGCAGAAAGACGACGGAAGTCCATCACACTGGCAACCGTATCTGCGTCCGTCCTCGCCGTCGCCGTGGTCGGCTACTCCATCTACGCGTTCCGTATTCGCACCGAACTGCAAAGACACAGAACTCAACTTACCGCCCTGATGGAGGAAGCTGCCACCAGCGGCATCATGGAACCACTCGACCAGTATTTTGAATTGCTGAGCCGCGAACGACGCAGCATCGCCGAATCGGCAGTCGTCACCGGACTCCGACAGCAATACGAGTCCCTGCGACTGCAGCAGGACGGCCGCCGACGCCAGCTGGAAGCTACTTTGGCCACCGCATCAGAAGCCATCGCAAATGCCACTGTTCCCAGTGCATTCGAAGGTGCTTTCCAGATGCTGAAGGACGCCGATGCACTCGCACTCAATGATCTTGAAAAGTCTGCGGTCCTGAAGGCAGAGTCCGAAGGATTTCGCCGCAAGGAGGAGGTACAGGCCAGCGTCGACACCGCCTTTCAACTGCAGATCCGCGATGTCTCCCAGCGTGTGGCTCAGTTGCCCGTCGATGAGACCGGCCCGTACGACGCCATCCTGGCAGAACTCGCATCACTGCTGCAGACGCCCGAGGTCAGTCGCGGCCTGATTACCACTCTCAGCACCCTCGAACGCAAAGTACAGGGTGATCGCAGTGAAGTTGTCGGTCGCCTCGAAATCGCACGCGCACTGCAGGTCATCTCAGCCGCCCTTGGAAATGACGTCAATTTCGGCAAAGCCCTTGAAGCATTCGCCGCGAAGTACCCCGGTACCACGCGAGCCACCAGCTTCACGCACGTCGCAGAACGTGAACGAGACCTGCTGACCGGAGCTCTCAAATGGAATGCCGTGCGGCGTCAGTTTCTGACTGCCAGTCCGGCGACTCTTGAGCCTGCAGCCGCCAGAGCAATCCTTGAAGAATACAGTCAGTTCCTCAAGTCCTCGGGCCCCTACCCCGGCCCTGTCGACATTGCCAAACGACTGCCGGTCCTCCAGGCCATCGGCACCAGAACCTCACCTGTCGACGGCATGAAGACCATCTTCAGCGGGCGAGCCATTACAAACGCCTATCTCATCGCCACCGCTGACGGCAAGCAGCAGTACTACGCCGATTCCCCGCCGATTGTCACCGACTCCCTGGCATTCGATATCTACACCACTCCCGATGGCGATCAGACAGTCAGCAAAAAGCTGTTTCGCAACCAGGTCCGCGAAGAGCAACTCGTGGGTGATGTCAGTATTCCCGCAAGATGGATGTCCCCCCAGACAAAACTT
>SXXK01000060.1 GCA_005791255.1 Planctomyces sp. | reverse complement strand
TGGTACCAGCAGCGGCGGTGCCACTGTGATGCTGACTGTGGCCGCCACGGAATTCAGCAGCCCGTCTGAAGCCGCATAGCTGAAACTGTCCGCACCGCTGTAGTTGAAAGCCGGGGCGTAGGTGAAGGAGCCATTCGCATTGAAGACCAGCGTTCCGCGAGCAGGCAGGGTCAATCGCACGGCCGTCAGCGGACTGCCCTCGGGGTCCGCGTCATTCCCAAGAACTCCGGGAAGCAAAATGGAAAGCGATGAATCCTCGGCCAGCGTGTAGCTGTCCGGCTGGACAACCGGAGCATCATTGACGGGCAGAATGGTCAGTGTCAATGTCGCCGTCACCGCCGCCGCGATGCCGTCACTGACCGCATACGTGAAACTGTCTTCGCCGAAATAATTCAAATTCGGAGTATACCGGAACGTGCCGTCAGAATTCAGCAGCAAAGTGCCGTGCAGCACGTCCGTTACCAGGGATGCCGTCAGAATGTCGCCGTCCGGATCAGGATCGTTCTGCAGGACGCCGGGCACCGCATTCAGCACCTGATCCTCGTTGCTGCTGAAGCGATCGGCTGTGGCCAGCGGTGCATCATTGATTCCGGTCACCGTCAACCGGACAGTGGCCGGCAGCGAGTTTCCAAAACCATCGCTGAGCAGGTACGTAAAGGAGTCACTGCCGAAAAAGTTGGCTGCCGGAGTGTAAGTGAACGAGCCGTCGGTGTTCAGCACCAGGCTTCCGCGACTGGTCGCTGTCAGCAGCTGAACCGTCAGCGGATCACCGTCCGGATCACTGTCATTCACCAGCACTCCCGGTCGGGCCGACATTCAGACTGCCGTTCTCCGTGATCTGCCACTGATCAGCAACCGCTGCCGGCGGGTCATTGACGGGTTGCACAGTGATCAGGAAAGTCACAGGAGCACTGATATCGACGCCACCGGGCCCAACGCCCCCATTATCCTGCAGCTGCACCGTCACCACGGCCGACCCGAAGGCGTTGGCAGCCGGAGTAAACGACAGTGTGCCGTCCGCAGTAATGGCGGGCAGCTGCGAAAACAGACCCGGCTGATCCGTCTGCACCAGGAATTGCACCTGCTGAGCTGACTCATCTGCTGTGCCCGGTGAAATTCCGGTGGCCCAGGCCGGGATCACCACGGCTGCTGCATCCTCCGGCACCACCTGATCAGCTCCGGCGGTAAATACCGGTGCGGTGTTGGCGAAATAGTGCCCGAAATGCGACGACCGATGAATGTCGCCATCCAGCAGATCCTCAAACTGATAGCCATCACCAGGGATCGGTAAGCTGAGCACGACTGGGATCGATCCCAGCACCACGCTGGTGCCCGACCGAATGAACTGCAGATCAAACCGTGCCGGGCGTCCATCCCCGATGAACCGGATGTCAAAGGCCGCAGTCTGGCCGGCGGCAATGCCTGTCAGCACACCGGTGGTATTCACCAGCTGAACTCGCGGATCTGACGCCCGCACCGTGATGTCCATGGCGACATTGGTGACGGCATTCTGAATTGCCTGCGTCACACCATCAGCAACCGTAGCAGCAAAGCCGGTCTGGATTTTAAAATACAGCGGTTCGCCGGGATTAATGGGGGCCAGTGTGCCGTTGGGAATGGCCTGAGTTGATCGATTGACGGCACCGGTCAGCCGCGCCAGCGATTCCAGCATCTGTCGCGGATCCACAGTGGCCGGATCATTGGTGCCCAGTCCGATCATCAGGGCTCCCAGAGCATTCAAGCCGGTGACGGTTTCCTGCAGCCCCGCTCCGCTGCTGAATGGCGTGGTGTTGCGGGACGTCTGCGTCAGCGCCGCAATCGGCAGCACCGTTCCGTCAACTCCGGTAATGACGGTTTCACCTTTCGGCTGATAGGCAACGCCGATATCCGTGGCCGTCAGGATCACGGGCAGCGCACCGACGCGGAAACCCGCACCGCCGATCGTACCCGCCGCGGTCAGCACGCCGCCAGTGGCATCCGGGACGAACGACGCAAACGGAGGCACGTCACCGGATGCTCCCGGAAACAACTGCGTCGCCACCGGACCGGCCGGACCACTGCCCAGACGCGAGCCGTCATTGTTGCCGTCAAACCCAAGCCCCGTCACCAGTTGATACAGAGCTTCAATGTCGGTCTCCGGACCGTCTCCGCCATACCCCGGAGCCATCCGATCCAGCGCCGCCTGAATCGCCGTGGCAAAGCCCGCGCGAGTCGATTCAACGATGGGCTGATTCAGAGTAAACGGTCGCCCTTCCGCATACTCACCGGCGAAGCTGCCATACTCCTCAAAACGCCCCACACCAAACCCCAGGTCGACACCCGGCAAAGCAGTCTGCAGCCGGGCGATGATATCCGGGAAAGCCGCTCGGACGATCGGACTGTTGGCGGTGAAGCTGCCGGTATCGTCGAACAGCAAAAACACATCCACCATGGTGGACAGACTGCCGAGCGCCGGCAGTGTCAGACTGACATTGTGCAGGGATGTCTCACCGGCAGCCAGACTGATGTTGATGGCTGCAGGCGTAACATTGCCGGAGGCCGGATGACTGACGCCCGCCGGATACAAAATACCGCCTCCGGGCTGACCGGTCGTCCACGGCCCCGCCTGACGGACTTTTTCACGCACCACCCAGGCTCCGGGAACCAGACCCGTGAAGCTGTAACTGCCATCAGCACCGGTCAGCGATTCGGGCTCGTCAATGTCACAGATGTCATCCCGGTCGAGGTCAAGGTAGACTGAAACCCCGGACCGCCGCAGCTAGCCGGGATCCGGAGTTCCGTCGGAATCGGTGTCGTGAAACACCACACCATGAATTTCATTCGCCCGGAACACGTTGGCAAAATTGGCGTCAGGCGGAACCACAGACGGCAGGGTCACGGTGCGTACCTGCGCCGCAGCAGGAGTAGCATCCATGGTGACCGGAACAACTTCCCGAATGATATAGGTCCCGTGGCCCAGATGAGTGAAGGAGTAGTCACCGGTTTCGTCACCAGCTGGCGTAAAATAATAATCCGTAATCGACGTCGTGACAGGTTCACCCGGATCCGCGACGCTGTTGTTGTTCAGATCCAGATAGATCGTGACTCCGCTCAGACCACGTTCACCCGCATCGCGAATGCCGTTGCGATTCACATCGCTGAAGACGTTGCCGCTGATGGCGTATTGCTGCAGGTCGTGACGCCCAAAACTGATGCCCGTCCGATTTTCGCCGTTCAGCAGCAGAATTGCCGCGCCCGATGGGAATGTGGTGGCCGTAAATCCAGGCAGCATCGTCTGACGAATGGTCACCGGACCATACGCCAGACCGGACAGCAGGTAACTGCCGTCTGCTGCCGACAGAACATTCGGTTCACCCGCGTCGAACACAGTGTTCGCATTCAGATCCGCGAACACCTGCCAGCCTTCCAGAGGAGCATCGCCGGCATTGAAGATGCCGTCCGAGGCCACGTCGCTGAAGACCCTGCCGGCAACGGAACCCGCGGCCGGAATCAGCGTGAAGAAGTCGGCGACCGAGGTTGTGCCAATGCCCACAGACAGACTGCGAACAGCCGGAGCACCAATGGACGGAATCCGGCCGGCCGGCAACTGATGCACGATGGCTCGAGTACCGGAGGGCAGACGCGAAATCAGCCACGAACCGTCAGCCGCTGTCACCGCCGCTGGCTCGCCGGCGGTCAGCTGGCCATCACTGTTCAGGTCGGCAAAAACCGTCTGGTCGGACAGTGGCAGCTCACCGGCATCCTGAATTCCGTTGCCGTTGGCATCATCCACCACCACTCCGCGAACATCACCCACCAGCTCACGAAGCCCAAAGTTGACCGCAGTCCGCGCCTGACCATTCAGCAGCAGGAATGTCGCTGACCCCGTCGCCGGACTGGTCACAGCCCAGTTCGGCTGCGGAATGACTCGCACGGTCTTTGTACCATAGGCCTGGCTGGGAAATGCCCAGGTGCCCGCACCGGCTGTCACCGATGCTGGCTCACCCGCCGTCAGGCTGCCATCCAGGTTCAGATCGACGTAGACCGTCCAGCCGGCCAGCGGCGATTCACCGGTACCAAAAATGCCGTCCCCGTTCAGATCGTTCCAAAGTGTTCCGGAAAGACTGCCCGCCACAGGCTGCAGGCAAAAAAATCGGGCGACCGAACGAACTTCGCCGGTCTGCTGAGTCAATTGTGGTGTCCGGGATTCCAGACAATACGTCCCCGACTCAGCAGCAATTCCTCTGCCGAAACAGAAGTGAAAACAACAAGAAAACCGATGAAACACAAAGGTTTAAGCGATAGATTCAGGGAATTACCCACCTCGAATCCTCGAATTTTGGTCCTGAGAGTCCGGAATTCAGGTGCTGCGTTCGTTCGGGTAAACATCCCTGCAGCAAACGGTGTTCAGAACGTTTAGCATGCCACAGGTCTGAGTGTCGTGTTTTCACGACACAGGATTTCGCCTGATCACCAGCACGAGGGTTCCGGGAATGGATGATCTGACGTCATCACCGCCGAGCGAGACTGACAGTACTTCCGTATCGCCGTGGCTGACGATGGCCATTGTGACGGTGGCGTGCGGAGTGCTGTTCCTGCCGACTCCGACCGGCATGACGGCTGCCGCGCATCGACTGCTGGGGGTTGCGGTGCTGATGGCAGGGTTATGGATGACTCAGGCGATACCACTGGCGGCAGCCAGTCTGTTGCCGCTGGCTCTGTTTCCGCTGCTGGGGATTCAGAGTGCGAAAGAGACGGCGAAGACTTATGCGGAGGACAGTTTGTTTTTGTACATTGGCGGCATGGTGATTGCGCTGGGGATAGAGCGCTGGCAGCTGCATCGTCGCATGGCGCTGGCGGTGGTCAGTTTTGTTGGAGCCAGTCCCCGGCGGCTGGTGATTGGGTTTTCGCTGGCGACGTTTTTGCTGTCGATGTGGATCAGCAACACGGCGACGACGATGCTGATGCTGCCGATAGCCCTCGCGATGCTGCAGGTGCTGGAGGAGCCTGAGACGGCTGGTGGTCCGCGTCGGAAATCTGTGCTGGCCGTACCGCTGCTGTTGTGCCTGGCATATTCGTCCACGCTGGGTGGGATGGCGACACCGGTAGGCAGTCCCACGAACAGTGTGGCGGTGGGAATTTATCGTGAGCAGCTGCCGGGAGCTCCGGATGTTTACTTTTCTGACTGGCTGCTGGTCTGTGGTCCGCTGGCCCTGAGTTATCTGGTGATTGTGGTGGCCAGTCTGCTGCGTGGCCTGCCCGGCACGACTCCGGCAGATGCTCAGATGCGTTCCGAGCTGCGGGCGAGGCGGCAGCGGCTGGGGTCACTGGCACAGGCTGAGTGGCTGATGCTGGTGGTGTTTGGTCTGACGGCTCTGTTGTGGGTGTTTCGTGAACCGCTGGTGATTGGTCGCGTGCACATCTTCAGTGGCTGGCAGTGGTATTTTGCGGCAGTTTGCGGCTGGGTGACGGGTGATGCAGCGTTGCAGGAGCAGTTGCTGGGTCGCGGCGCGATCTCGGACGCGACGGTGGCGATTCTGATGGCGGTGCTGTTGTTTCTGCTGCCTTCGGGTTGTCGCAATCCGCAGGGGCGAGCGATACCGCTGATGGACTGGCCGACGGCGGTGCGATTGCCGTGGGACATGATTCTGCTGTTCGGTGGCGGTTTTGCGCTCGCGTCTGCGTTTGAGAAGACTCAGCTGGCACATTGGCTGGCGAAATCGCTGGAGGGTCCGTTGCAGGGTCAGCCGGCATGGCTGGCGGTGGGCACGATCTGTCTGATTCTGGTGTTGCTGACGGAGCTGACCAGCAATGTGGCGACAGTGACAGCGGTGCTGCCATCACTGCTGGCACTGGCGGAACCTCTGGGGCTGGATCCGCGAATGCTGTTCATCCCGGCCACACTGGCGGCCAGTGCCGGTTTCATGCTGCCGGTGGGAACCCCGCCGAATGCGATTGTGTTTGGCACCGGTCGGATTCCAGCGACGGAGATGGCGCGGCGGGGCCTGCTGCTGAACCTTGTGGGAGTCCCGTTGCTGACGGCCGGCGCGTGGCTGATTATTCGGCCGCTGCTGGGCATTCCGTAAGCCGCGTGCGGCTCAGCAGGAGCTTCGCCCTCCCGACGTGTCCCGCAAAGCCGGGATAACAGTGTCAGCAACCGGTGTCACGTGGCAGCACCTTGCAAGTTGCGCACAGCGCACCCGCTGCCTCACGGTTGCGGCTCGTGGTTGACCGCGTGGAGCATGGGAGCCCATGTGGCAGTCAGGGTACCTTCACCCCTCACCCCCGTCCCCTCTCCCCTTCCAGGGGCGAGGGGTGCCGCGTGGTGATCTCGGGCTAAAGCCCGATCTACATAGAACGCATCTCATCCGTGCCCAGGCGCCCTCTCATTCGTGTCCATTCGTAGTTCAAAGCCCCCCCTCCATTCGTGGTTCCCAAACAGCCCTCCATTCGTGCCCATTGGTGTCCATTCGTGGTTCAAAGCCCCCCTCCATTCGTGGTTCCAAACCACCCCTCCATTTGTGGCTCCGGATTCCGCCGGGATTTTTCCTGCAATCGCTCGTTCCCCTGATCCCGCCGGCAAATTTTGCGCGGAATGCCCCCACGGCTGGACATTCGCCGTTTCCGAAATCCTCGACAGAAGTCGCCGGGCTGATTCGAAATCCCCGGACGGTCCGATTACACTGCCTGCCCCGGCTGCGCTCGCCCCGCGCGCCTCCAGCCGTGCCTCCTGTGTCCCTTTACCACCGTTTTTCTGCAGACAGTGCCGAGCCTGATATGACTACCGGAAATGCCTTTGGTGCCGAAGCCACTCTGAACACATCTGCCGGCAACGTGCGGTACTTCCGGCTGCGAAAACTGGTGGAAGACGGAATCGGCGACATCGAAACTCTGCCCTATTCCATCCGAGTGCTCCTTGAAGCCTGTCTCCGCAATGTCGACAACTTCGTCGTCACCGCCGACGATGTCAATAATCTCGCCAACTGGAATGCCGCCAAACCGGCCGAAATCGAAGTGCCGTTTAAGCCGGGGCGAGTCGTGCTGCAGGACTTTACCGGAGTCCCGGCGATCGTGGACCTCGCCGCTCTCCGCAGTGCCATGGTGCGCATGGGCGGTGACCCCAAAAAGATCAATCCTCTGGTGCCCTGCGATCTGGTGATCGACCACAGTGTGCAGGTCGACGAATTCGCCAGCCGCTTTGCTCTGCAGCGCAATCTGGAAATCGAATTCGAGCGAAATATCGAGCGTTACCAGTTTCTGCGCTGGGGCCAGAAGGCTTTCAACAACTTCCGCGTGATTCCGCCGGCGACGGGAATTGTGCATCAGGTCAACCTCGAATATCTCGCAGATGTCGTGATGACCACCAACGGCGTGGCCTATCCGGACAGTCTGGTGGGGACAGACAGTCACACCACCATGATCAATGGTCTGGGGGTTGTGGGCTGGGGTGTGGGCGGGATTGAAGCTGAGGCTGTGATGCTGGGGCAGCCCATCTACATGCTGACGCCTGAGGTTGTC
>SXXK01000542.1 GCA_005791255.1 Planctomyces sp. | reverse complement strand
CTTCGCCTTCTGCGGCGTCAACAGTGACTTTTTCGTTGACAAACTTGACCTTGGGCATGACAGCGAACCTTCAGCGGCCTTGGATGAAGAGTGAATACCGTTCACCAGCCCACCATGCTAGTGCTGCCCGAGCCTGAATTCCAGATGTGTGATCCGGATCCCGACACTGGGAAGGGCTGTTTTAGCGGATTTCGCGGTTTTTCGGGCCTGCTGACGGGGGCAGGTGGCAGCCAGTCGCGGAATTCCTGCTGGCAGACAGAGCAGTTTTCTGCCGAAGTGAAGCTGCGGAGGCGAAGTTGGCCGGGGATGTACGAGTCCGAGTGCAGCTGCGGCAGGACGTCGTGGATCAGCTGCTGCAGTGCGGTGCGACTGCTGACGTGCGGGCACATGTGAAAGGAAACGGCCGCGCGAGCCAGACGGGCCAGCAGAGGCTGCAGGAACAGCCACGCCTGCTGATCGCTGACCAGTTGGTCCGGGTCCGGCAGCTGACTGACGGAAGGGATGGGGATGCGGGGGAACGGCGGCGAAAGGCTGTCCGAGTCTGATTCCAGCAGGCAATCCAGTTGCAGTTCCGTGAGGGATGTCGTTTCCGTGTCACCGGGGTTGTTGAGCAGCTGGCAATTGCTGCTGTCGAGGCGGACGAGCCCATTGGGGCCATGCCAGGCGAACGAGCAGGAATTTTGCGGAGTTGTGCGGAAGGTGCATCGGCTGAACACGCCGATTTGCTGTCGATGCAGCCGGCTCGGTGTGACTGGCAGCGGCCACGTGTCGTGAGGTGCGGTCGGGGGGCTGAGCAGCAGCGACTGGCCGGCCAGCCTGCCTGGCAGATTGCCCACCAGTGACAGCAGGATGGGCGGCTGTGGTGCCGCGGAGCTCATTTGCAGCCAGCCGTCAATGGTATTGGGTACATCATTGCGGATGACACCGCGGAGCACGCAGTTGTCGAGTCTGAGTGTCATGGTGCGGTCCTGCAAAGTGATTGTAGTAAACGTCACCAGGGCGGCATTATGTATCTACCTTATAGAATGATCGGGACGAACGCTCGTGAACCGGCCTGTTCAGTGCTCAAAAGCTTCAAAATCACTGCAGGTCGTACAGTTCGTCCTGAAGCTGCGGATTCTGCAGGTTGCCCTGAGTTATGAAGCCGAGGCGGCGGCGGGTCATCTGTTCAGCCTGTTCCGGAAACACGAAATTGGGACCGGGAACCTGTACATGAGTTGCCCAGGAGAAACGTTCCACATGGCCATCCAGAAATGCCACATTAGCCGTATCGCTATGGCGAAAATGCACCGTCGGGAAGTTGCTGCTGGGAGGTTCCAGCAGCCAGTTTTCTTCAAAGCTGAGTTTGACAGGGTAGAACTGCAGCAGGTTGACGGCAGCACTGTCAGCAAAGGCGACGGTGGCGGACAGTGACGGGACGTCGCGCAGCCGGCGACAGGCCGGGCTGCGGCTGAATTGTGCCTGCCAGTCAGGGGGCAGCCATTCGATGCCACTGGTGCGAGCCAGATAGCGACCATTGTACCCGTAACTGGTGGCCGGTTTGCCAAACCGGACTCGTTCCATCTGTGCCGCTCCGAAGTCCGGGCACTGGAACGAGGCGTAGCTGGTTTCCATGTATGGGCTGAGCGGTCCGGCGGCGAAATCCAGTCGGGCCGCGGGGTCGGGGTTTTGGTAGTTGATGTTGCCGAACCAGTAGCGAGCGTTTCCGGGAGCTCCGCTGAAGGTCTGCAGATATCGCAGTTGCTGCTGATCTTCGATGACGTAGGGGATGAGATGTTCGCTGTACACATCAGCGTAATTGTGCATCGCCAGCACCAGCTGACGCAGGCTGTTGCGGCACTGGGCACTGCGAGCGGCAGCGCGGGCCTGCTGGACAGCGGGCAGCAGCAGACTGACGAGCACTGAAATGATGGCCATCACGACCAGCAGTTCAATGAGTGTAAAACCGCGGACACGGCGGGGTACGGAACGCATGCAACAGATCCCTGAGAGCGGACGCACGGGCGAATCAGGGACTGGCGATCGTTCACAAACCGGCGGCAGCGTGCGCGCAGGCTGGTGGACAGAAACGGAGTTTCATCGCCGGAGATCCCCGAAACGCGAGGGAGAACCGGAACGCTGTCGAGGGCAGGTCTTCTGGCTTACGGATCATTCCGACACAGCGCCTTCCCGGAGGCCTGTCAGCGTGCAGACAGAGCGATCCAGTGGCATGCGGCTGTGGCAGTCCCCGATTACAGCGGCGCGACCGCGACGGACTTCCGAGACAGCTCGGTCACCGTCTTCCCTTTTCATCTGCACCCGCGATAAAGACTCTTACCGCCCGCAGACACCCTGACAGTGCGTGCCCGAACGAGCACACCGCGGGCAGTCTACAGGGCAGAACGGAAACGACAAGTCAGTTGTCAGTGGTTAGTGGTCAGTGCAGCGTTGCTGGCGGTTATCTTCGCGGCTTTGCTTGAGACCTTCATCTGCTGAGTCATGGAGGAGTGTCGCGTGGATGGGGCAGTTGTGGTTGCAGGGTGAGGTGTAAAATGACCTCCACCTGCCCTTCCCGCAGCCTGGGAGTTCTTTCCGCTGCTGGTGTCAGGCGAGCCGCAGACGGTAGTCTGCGGGTGAGAGAGCTGCAGGGCGCGGCAGGCTGTGCGCGTCATCCCTGCGGTGCACCCGGGCCCTGCCATACCCGGCTCGCCTGTTGGCGATTTTTTTCGTAGCTCGGGCTTTCCAGCCCGAGCATCGCGATCTGATTTTTTTCTCCCCCTGGTGTTCGCTTTCCAGGGGGTCTGGCCCCCTCACCCTCCGACCCCTCTCCCCCTGCGGCGGCGAGGGGCGAGTTGGTTTTCAGTTTTCAGTACTCTGGGGGCAGTGGGTGTCAGCACACGTGATCGGAGCGTGTGACTCCTTTGCTGAGGCTGTGGGTTCAGGGTTGCAGGGGAGACTGGTTGATTTCTGCTGTTTTGTGAAACAGCGACTGGAACTTCTCGCCCCTGCTTCTTCCCCGTCTCACTCCACTGGCGGCGTGATGCCGAAATCGCGAATTGTCAGCAGTGCCGAGAATGACAGTCCTCGCGCTTTGAAGGCCGCTTCACCGCCCTGCAGTCGGTCGACAATTCCCACAACATGCACGACCTCGCATCCAAACTCCTGGACTCGATCCACAGCCTGCAGTGCACTGCCGCCGGTCGTCACCACATCATCAACAATGACAACTTTGTCACCGGGGCTGATGGGGCCTTCGATGAATCTCTGAGTCCCGTGGCCTTTGGCTTCCTTGCGAACCATGAAGCCCTGCAGCGGGCGATTTTGTGCGGCTGCAGCGACAAGCACACCGCCCACGATTGGATCAGCACCGATTGACATGCCGCCAAAACCGCTGAACTGGATGCCCTGCAGCAGTTCAAGCAGTCCCCAGGAAATCTGCAGGAGTCCTTCAGCGCTGAGTGTGACCTGTTTCCCGTCGAGGTAGTAGGGCGATTTTTTGCCGGATGCCAGCGTAAAGTCGCCGAACTTCAGAGCTCGTTCACGGATCAGTTCCATCAGTCTGTTGCGATTGTACATGGCAGGTTCCAGGCGGCAGAAAGTGTGAGGTTTTGACGGTTTGCGGGAAGAATAGAAGAAAGCTGTCTGGCGGGCGAGCGACGGCCGGCGGGGGGCTGCGATTTTCGCCACGGCTGCGGTGGTTTTCCGGAGCTCGGGCGATCAGCTCATGGGGATGACGCGTTTCAACAGGACGGCCGGGGCAATCAGCAGAATGATTGTCAGCGCGCGATCCGCGCTGCCTGTCAGCGAAAACACCAGAATCCCGTCCAGAAAGATCAGACACAACAGCATCAGGCCCACTGTCTGCTGCAGCAGTCGGGGTATGTTGCGAGTGATCGCCGCTGCGGCGCGCATGGTCAGGTTCAGTCCCAGCAGCAGCAGGGCCATGCTGCCTCCGCGGATCGACATCAGCGTGGCACCCTGACGACTGATCAGAACGGCATCAATCGCCAGTCCCGACAACAGCACCAGCAGCCCGCCAATGAGTGCAAACCGACTGGAGATTCCGGCTTCATTGCGGGCAAACCAGGTGACACCAATAATGTACACCGCCAGTGCGCTCGCCGCGGTCAGCACTGTGCCGGCCGGCATCGCTCCCAGTGAAAGACTGACACTGGAACCGAGGACAAAATTGAGAAACCGACAGGTCGCCATACCGAATGGTCCTGCCGGCGTGGATTTCAGAAAGCCGTTGTAGGCGAGGACCGCTGCCGCTGTCAGCACGGTGTACAGCACCGTTGAGGCCGACAGGCAGGCTGCCGTTCCCATGCCCAGCAGCAGCAGCAGTGTGCCGAAGACCGCCGCGGACCGACGACTGATTCGACCCGCTGGTATTGGCCGCTCAGGCCGCTCCACCGCATCCAGCGCTGCATCAAACACATCGTTCAGGACCATTCCGCCCAGATACAGGCCGGCCGTTGTCAGGACCAGCAGCCACAGCTGCGACAGCGGCGGTGCCTGACCAGGACTGGAAATGAAACAGCCACACAGGACATTGGAAATTGCGGTAAAGACGGCGGGCAGCCGCATCAGTCTGAGCCATGCCAGCATGTCAGAACCCCCGGGGCGTCACAGCAGGTAAGTGAAAGCGACGAGCATTGAGTATGGAGTGCAGCTGTGGATCCAGCAAACTGCTGATCCGCAGACTGGCCATGCTGAAGTCTCCGGTCGCCGTATGCCGATTTGGTACGGATACGACAACGGCTCCTGCCGCCGCGGCCGCTCGAGTTCCCGTTTCGCTGTCTTCCAGCACCAGCATCTGAGCAGGCTCGATCTGCAGCCTGCTGGCTGCTGTCAGATAGATTTCCGGATGCGGTTTTCCATGCGTCACGTCCTCCGCCGCCAGTGTGAACACGAACCGTTCGGCCAGCCCGGTGCGCTGCAGCAGCCACTGCATGTAATTCTGAGGTGACGATGTGGCTACAGCGCGAGGCAGCTGCAGCTGATCCGTCAGTTGCAGGACTTCGTGCAGTCCTGGCATTGCCGCGACCGAATGCTCGGCCAGCGCACGAAACAGCTCCTTCGTTTCCCGCATCAGGTCCTCAATCGGTTCCGGCAGATGCACCAGCGATTTGAGTGCACTGAAAGCTTCGACCGGGCGGCGGCCCAGCATTGCGCGGCGAATCTCATCCGTCATCACCAGGCCACGACGGCTCATCAGCTGCTGCCCGGCCACTTCGAAGATGTCTTCGGTGTTGAGCATGGTGCCGTCGAGGTCGAACACAACAGCGCGGATTTCGGTTGCAGCGGGCAAAAGGTGTGATCCTGTGGAAACGTGCGGAATCGAGCCCCGGCGGTATTCTGATCAAATCGCTTCGCGTAAGCACCTGGAACGGCAAGTTTCGGTTGGGAAATTCCTTTTCACAGGAGTTGGAATCGACTGAGGGTGTTGCATTTTTTCAACACGAATGAACGAGAGGTTGGGAAACAGAGCTGTCATTGATTTGGATTGTGTGTGTGTGTGGCTCTGCTGGGTTATGGGCTGGTGCAGGGTTGAGGCAGCGGTTGGGAGCAGGGGTGATGGTGGGGGCGGGTGGATTACTGACGGTGCAGCAGGCGTTGCAACTGGCGTTGCAGGCGGCGGTGGTGATGGACGCTGAGGACGTGCTGCTGGAACAGGCGGCTGGTCAGCGGCTGGCCACAGATCTGCTGGTGCCGCAGGATCTGCCGGCTGCTGACCGGGCGATGATGGACGGTTTTGCCGTTTCGCAGCCTGCTCCTGCGGGTTCAGAGCAGGATCCGCCAGCCGCGGCGGTGTTCACTGTGGTGGAGACAGTGACGGCCGGGATGGTGCCGCAAAGGGTACTGGAGTGCGGTCAGGCAGCTCGCATCATGACGGGGGCGCTGGTGCCGACGGGTGCCAGGTGTGTGGTGCCTGTGGAGCGGACTTCGCTGCTGGCGGCCGCTGCTGGTGCGGTGGAACAGGTTGCGGTACCGCTGGAGTCTCTGAAAGCTCAGGCGCACATTCTGCCGGCCGGGTCGCTGGCGCGGCGGGGCAATGTGCTGCTGCCCGCGGGGACTCAGATTCGCGCCCAGCACATTGCTCTGCTGGCCGAACACGGGTTCGCGCGGATTCCCGTACACCGTCGCGTGGAGGCTGCGGTGCTGGCGACCGGCAACGAACTGGTGCATCACTCCGAGACTCCGCCGCCGGGCTGCATTCGCAATTCCAACGCTCCCATGCTGCAGGCCCAGCTGGCGGCTGCCGGCGCTGTCCCGAGGATGCTCAGAACGGCCAGTGATTCGCTGGAGAGTCTCCGCCGTCAGATCCAGATGGGGCTGCGAGCCGATGTGCTGCTGCTGACTGGCGGAGTCTCCGCCGGGATCCTGGATCTGGTGCCGCAGGTGCTGCGTGAAGAGGGTGTGCAGCAGATTCTGCACGGAGTGCGGATGAAGCCTGGTAAACCGCTGTTCGTGGGAGTGCTGCGGCAGTCCGGTCGCCAGTGTCTGGTGTTTGGTCTGCCGGGCAATCCGGTCAGCAGTCTGGCATGTTTTGAGTTGTTTGTGCGACCGGTGCTGGAACGTCTGGGCGGCCGCACAACGTTGTCTTCGCTGCGAGCGTTGCTGACTCGCAATTTCACTGTGCGTGGTGACCGCACGATCTGTCAGCCGGTGCAGCTGCGACTGTCAGAAGGCCATCTGACGGCCGAGCCACTGGCGTGGAACAGTTCGGCCGATCTGAAATCGGCCAGTGACGCCAACGGGATGGCAATATTCGAGCCGGAGCGGGGTGAGTATGTGGCGGGTGAAATGGTGCAGGTGATCAGTTGGGACGGCTGGGGTTGAGTGTTGTTTGAAGCAGCAGTGACCGGGCGGATCCGGAAAGCGGAGGGAGTGGGTGCCGATACTGACACAGGACTATCTGGTGGAGCCGAGTTCGCCGTTTGCGGGAGTGCGAGCGGATCGACTGGTGCAGCATCTGACCGGCGGCTCGCGTTCCTTTGCCACCGGTCTGTTTGACCATGACTGCGTGCAGCTGAATGGTGAGATCGAGCAGAACAGCGGACGTTTGCTGTCAGTGGGTGATCAGGTGCGTCTGCGTTATGAGCAGGGTCGTCGCTATTCTCCGCGACGTCGTCCCGAGCAGCAGCAGAATCGTGGTTTTCGGGTGGTGTTCGAGGATGCAGATCTGATTGTGGTGGAGAAGTCAGCGGAACTTTTGACGGTCCCCACAGATGGTCGCGAGCCCCACACACTGATTTCCCGCCTCGGTGAATATGTGCGTCGCACCTCAGCGATTCGCAGCGTGCATTTGGTGCATCGGCTGGATCGGGGAGTTTCCGGGCTGTTGGTTTTCGGTCGGACTCGCGAATGTGCCGAGGAGCTGCAGCGGCAGTTTGCGGAGCGGAAGCCGGAGCGGCGTTATGACGCATTGACTGCCGGATCGGTGTTGCAGGATCGTGGTACGTTTCGCAGTTATCTGGCCACGGGGAAGAATCTTGGCCGGTATTCGGTGCGTGACGCGGACCAGGGCGAGCTGGCGATTACTCATTACCAGGTGGCTGCTCGAATACCTGAGGGCCCGCGCAGTCCCGCAGTGACTCATGTGCAGGTGCAGCTGGAAACCGGGCGGCGGAATCAGATTCGGGTGCAGTTTGCTGAGGCTGGTCATCCGGTCCTGGGCGACGATCGTTATCGCCCGGACCTGTGGTCGCGAATTCCGTGGCAGCCGAAACGTCTGGCGCTGCATGCGTCGTCACTGGGTCTTGAGCATCCTCGTACAGGAGCGCCACTGTTCTTCGAGAGTGCTCTGCCGGAGGAGTTATCGGGATTTCTGAGGTATGTGGGAACGGGTGTGCGGGAGGGGCAGCGGGGGCGCAAATCGGGACCGGCGGAATCTGCCGGTTTCTGAGGGGTGTTCGGCTTCCCTGGGGGTCTGGTGGGATTGTCGTGGTGGGTCCGGGGTGTGTTTGGCGTGCCGAGTGGGGCAGCAGTTCGTCGATAATCAGGATGGAGTCAGGTCCTGTGGTTATTGAGCGGAGTGCGGGAGATGTCGATTTCCAGCGGAAGATCTCGAGCCATGTCGCGGCGACAGCTGATTCCGATGCTGCATTCGCTGTCGTCGCGGGAATCGCGACGGCGGTTGTGGCACATGACGCCGGGCTTGCTGGCCTTTCCGCTGCAGTTCATATCGCATGCGGATCCGCTGTCACCGACTCTGCGGGGGATAATTCTGGCGGTGATCTGCCTGCTGTCAGCTCAGATCTATCTGGGTTTTCGTCGGATCCAGCGTGAGCAGCGTGAGAACGGTCTGTGGGCTGTGGCCGGGTATGCGCTGTCAGTGCTGGGGACGATCGTACTGTTTCCGGATCGGCTGGAGGTGGGTCTGGCGCTGCTGGGGATTCTGGCCTTTGGCGATGGTTCGGCGACCGCCTTCGGAAAGATGCTGCGGGGTCCGACACTGCCGTGGAACCACGGCAAGACGTGGGCCGGTTTTCTGGCTTTCATCATCAATGGGTCACTGATGGCCGGCTGGATTTACTGGGGTGAGACTCAGAACCCGGAAGCCCTGGAAGCTCCGCTGTCACTGAGTCAATCGCTGCTGTTGACCGCGCCGGCGGTGGTCTTGTGTGCGATTGTGGAATCTGTGCCGTCGAAGATCAACGACAACGTGCGTGTTGGGATTGTGGGAGCGATTTCGTTGCTGCTGCTGAGCGGGATGAGATAGGAGTTGTCAGTGGGCAGTGGGCAGTGGTTCGTCTGTGGCCGTAACGGGGCTGCGACGGCGGATTTTCACAATCGGCGTTCAGGGCTGACGTGCTGCTTGCCGGACAGATTTCGGGTGATGGATTGTGTCGGCGAGTTTCAGCCGAAGGCGGGCAGGCGGTAGAATTTTGCCGCGTTTCCGTGCAGCAGTTTTTTCTGATCTTCAAGCGGTCGATTGGCGATCAGGCTGCGGAGAGTCGTCAGCCAGTCCTTGTAGGAACCGCCCAGCAGGCAGACTGGCCAGTCACCACCAAAGATGACTCGATCCGGCCCGAACGTGTCCAGGCAGTGATTGACGACAGGCGCCAGAGAGTCGGCAAACGGGACTCCTGCAGGAGCCCGCGCGATGACGCCGGAGATCTTGCAGATCACATTGGAACAGTCGGCGAGGGTTTTGATGTCATCGCGCCACTTTGCGGGGTCATGCAGTTTGGCGTCTGATTTGGGTGGTGTCTTCAGGAAGGCTGCGGGATCTGCGTTGCCGCAGTGATCGACGATAAACCGGGTACCGGGACATTTTCGTGCGAGCGCTGCACCGTCCGCCAGTTCGCCCGGGCGCATGCACAGGTCAAAGCTGAGGTTCAGTTCGCCGAGGAGCAGCATGGATTTTACGAACTGAGCATCGAGGCACATGCCGGCGGCTGCAGTTTCGGCGTGCAGCACCTGACGGACGCCGCGGATTTCCGGGGCCCGGGCCAGTTTGCGAATGTAGTCGCCAAAGGTTTCGAGGCCGGGGCGTCCGGAGATGACGGCCGCCACGGTCGGTGCCTTTTTTGACCGGCAGATGCCGATCAGTGTTTCCGCTTCAAGGACGTGATCTTCCGGACGCACGTCGACTTCCATGTAGACGGCCTGCACGACGTTCAATCCGGCGGTGGCTGCTGCGTATTCCGTCAGCCCGTAGTCCTGTTTCAGCACCTGAGGTGCGCCTGTCAGCCAGGGAAGCTGCAGTTTCTTCAGGTCCCAGAGGTGCTGGTGGGTGTCGATGGCCGGGATCAGATCGGCGGCGGGTGCGGCCACGGCCGGGCTGGAACTGAGCATGGCCGTACCGGCAGCGGCAGCCGCTGCGGTCAGAAAATCGCGACGAGTGGCGGAAGCACCGGAGTGATTCAGAGACATGGTGGCACCGTTTGGTCAGGAGATGTGGTGGATTGGGGCAGTGGGCAGTGAGGATTATTTGGAGCGACGGTCCGTGCGGTCACGCCATGGCAGTTCGAGGTCTTTGGCATTCTTTGTCAGGAAATCGATGATGTCCTTCTGCGTGGTGGCAGCGAGGCTGCCTTCGAGAAAGGCTTCGGCATGTGTGGGCGTGCTGGTCAGCAGCATTTTGCGACTTTCCTTGAACTGTTCGCCCTTCAGTTCGATGCCTTTGAAGACCTTTTCGGCATCCGCTTTGTCTGTTTTGTTGCCGCCACCGGCGACGACATAAATTGGCACTGCCAGGCCTTTGACAGTCTTCAGAATGCCGGCTGTGTTGATGCCCTTGACCGAGGCATTGGGGCTGTACATCACGAGGGCTCGTACATCCTGCCCGCGGGGAGTTCTTTGATCGAGTGTTGGAGCATCGGGGTATGGAGTTTTGGCCCAGTCTTCGACAGTGAAGGCGGCGGCCACCATGCAGCTGGAGCCAAAGGCCACGATGCTGAGTTTGCGGATGTTGAGTTTCTCGGTGCGGTGCTGTTCCATGAGAAAGGCTTTGATCGATTCCAGATCGCCACTGGCCATGAGGGCGTAGTCAGCAGGTCCGATTTTGACCGGCAGCGGTTCGCCGGTGGGTGACATGGGTACGCTGTCACCGTGTTTGCGGAGGTCTGCGGTGACGACAGCGAACCCGGCTTTCTGCAGTGCGACTGCTGTGGGCTGGAAGAAGCGGCGATTGCGAGTGTCTTTGGCGACGACTCCGTCGGTGGAATTGAGCATGATCACGCAGGCCGATTCGCGGCCGGCGGGTGATTCGTAATACGTGCAGTGGATCTGCCAGCCATCTGGTGTGGGCAGCACCAGATCCTGAACTCCGTCCTTCGCGGCGGATTTGGACAGGGGAGTTCCGGTGGGTGATTTTTTGGAGTCCGAATCGGCTTTGGCATCCTTCTGATTTTTTGCCGGGGGAGTTTTGGCCTGGGCGTGGGCGGAGGGTGAAGCTGCGAGCTGGCAGGTAATCAGAAATGCGACGACGGAAACAGATTTCCAGATGGTCATGGGACAGCTCCGGGCAGTTTTCAGTGGTCAGTGGTCAGTGGTCAGTTGAAGGGCGAGCCGCAGACGTGAGTCTGCGGGTGTGTGTCTGCGAGTGTGTGTGCTGGAAGAACAGTGTTTTGGGCGACATCCTGGGTGATGTTACTTCGGTCCGTGTGTGTGTGCTGTGGTTTTCGGGTTGGTTTTGCCCCCTCACCGCCGACCCCTCTCCCCCGTTCCGGGGGCGAGGGGAGGATTGTCGGGTTTTGGGCTATTGTCCGACACCTTCAGCGAACTGGAAGAAGTCGAGGATCACGAGTGGGCTGGTGCTGCCGACATTGCGGTTGGTGGGGCGAGGAAACCCGTACGCGATGACTCGGCCACTGGACAATTCCGCGACGTAGATGATGCCGAAGGCTGGCTGGACGCCTCCTGAGGACCTGAGGTTTGCGGGTCCTGTGACGATGGCGTAGCGGGGGTCCGGAGTGTTTCCTGTCTGGAAGTCTGCGGCGACGTTGTGAACGTAGCGGTTAGCGAATTTCGAGGTGCTTTCATTGATGGCACCTCCGACGAGCATACCGGTGAGGTTGTTCAGTACGAACACTCCTTCGGGGACCCCGGTTTCCTGAAGTGGCACGGTGATCATGGAGAACTTGTCGTTGCCGTTGGCGACGGGAGCCTGGGCCTGTCGCTGGGGCAGTACGGTCAGGGCAGCGGTGGCGGCGACGACACCGGCGCAGAAGATACCCACGGATCGCAGAAACTGAGTTTTCATGAGGTTGCCTTCGGGAATCGCTCGACAGCAGGGCATCGAAACCATCACGATGCTCCTGATTGCGTTACAGAATGATATAATTTCCGCACCGCGTCGACCATGAAAGCCTTTGAATTGCGGGTTTTCATGGTGTCGATTGTCTGTGCAGCCTGTCTTTTCTGCCGTTTTTTACTGTTCTGCCATGTCCAGCCAAACTGAAGTCAACGAGATTTGTCTGTGGAATGAGATTCGTCAGCGTGCTGCCGAGCGGGCTGCTGCGGAGCCTGTGCTGGCCAGTTTTCTGCACGCCACGATTCTGAATCATCACGAATTGTCAGAGGCGGTCAGTTATCATCTGGCCGGAAAACTGGCCTCGGAGACTCTGCCGGCCATGCAACTGCGTGAGATCATGCAGGAGGCGATGTCTGCGGATCCGGGGATTCTGCAGGCGGTGTGTGCGGACATTCGGGCGGTACTGGAGCGGGACCCGGCGGTGAAGTGCTGTCTGGTTCCGCTGTTATTTCTGAAGGGCATTCATGCGCTGGCGGCGTGGCGGGTGGCGGCGTGGCTGTGGCGTCAGGGTCGTGAGCTGATGGCGGTGTATCTGCAGAACCGGATTTCTGAGAAGTTTGGCGTGGATATCCACCCGGCGGCTCGGATTGGCCGCGGGATTCTGATGGATCATGCGACATCGATTGTGATTGGCGAGACGGCGGTGATTGAGGACGACGTGTCATTGCTGCACGAGGTGACCCGGGGGGGTACGGGGAAAGCGACGGGCGACCGTCATCCGAAGGTGCGGCGGGGCGTTTTGATTGGAGCGGGAGCGAAAATTCTGGGGAATGTGGAGATTGGCGCGGGTGCGAAGGTGGGTGCTGGCAGCGTGGTGCTGCGTGACGTACCGCCCAACTGTACGGTGGCCGGGGTTCCGGCGGTGGTTGTGGGGCGTCCCATCAGCAGTGCTCCGGCTTTGGACATGGACCATGGGATCAGCACGGGGGACGCAATTTAGGCGGGTCTGAACGTCCGGGGCGTCCGGCGCTGGTGATTCTTTGAGAATTCCCGCGTCGGAAGGAGGGACACGGATTGAGGTGTGTGGCGGGGGTCTATGATGGCGGACGTCCGGCAGTCCGGGGGTGGAACAGTTTTGGGGTGATTTCGCCCCCTGGGTGTCTCCGTCTGTGTTGCTCCGATGGGGCGCGGAAGTGTCGGTCTGGGTTTTGGGTGTGTTAATTCAGGTTTTGGTCACAATTTTTCAGGCAGTGCTCATGGCTGACCCGACTCGCGATATTCTGGAAACTTTCGACAACCCGTTTCCGCACCGCAATTTTGTGGTGGAAACGATTGCTCCTGAATTCACATCGATGTGTCCCAAGACCGGTCAGCCCGACTTTGGGACTCTGACGATCACCTACGTGGCGGACAAAGTTTGTTACGAGCTGAAGTCGTTGAAGATGTACCTGCAGCAGTATCGGAACCATGGTGCCTACTATGAGCGTGTGACGAATATGATTCTGGACGATCTGGTGGCGGTGACTCAGCCGCGCTGGATGAAAATCGAAGCCGCTTTTACTCCCAGGGGCGGGATCCGGACGAACGTGATTGTGGAACACGGGCGTCGTCCCGAGTAGACTGCAGGCTGAGCTGCTGTGCATCGGGCCCGCGGGCATCGGCAGAAGCCGATCCGGCGGGCTTTTTTTGTTGCGGGTGTGGTTTTTGGCGGGAGAGTGGCAGTGGCAAAGGCATGGGGTGGGCGTTTTCATCAGGCTACGGATACTCGAGTGGAAGCTTTCACTGAGTCGATCAGTTTTGATCGTCGTCTGTATGCGGTGGACATTCGCGGTTCGATGGCTCATGCCACGATGCTGGCCAGTGTGGGTCTGATCACAGCGGAAGAGCGGGATCAGATCTGTTCGCATCTGGATCAGATTGGCGAGGAGATTGCTGCGGGGCAGTTTACCTTCCGGCAGGATCTGGAAGACATTCACATGCACATCGAGAACTCGCTGATCACTCGGATTGGCGACGTGGGCCGGAAACTGCATACGGGTCGCAGTCGCAATGATCAGGTGTCGACAGATCTGAAGCTGTATACGCGGGATGCGATTGATGATCTGGATCGTCTGCTGGCGGATGTGCAGCGGGCGTTTGTGGATCGCTGTGAAGCGGACGCCGGAGTGATTCTGCCGGGTTATACTCATCTGCAGCGGGCTCAGCCGGTCCTGGCGGCTCATTACTGGCTGGCTTATGTGGAGAAGTTCCAGCGTGACCGGGAGCGTCTGGCGGACTGTCGTCGGCGCGTGAATGTGAGTCCGCTGGGTGCTGCGGCACTGGCGGGCACATCGTTGCCGATTGACCGCCAGATGACGGCTCGCCTGCTGGGTTTTGAGTCTGTGGCGGCGAACAGTCTGGATGTCAGCAGTGATCGTGACTATCTGGCGGAGTTTGTGTTTTGTCTGTCGCTGATATCGGTGCATCTGAGTACGTGGGCGGAGGAGTGGATTTTGTGGTTTACGACGGAGTTTGGTTTTCTG
>SXXK01000541.1 GCA_005791255.1 Planctomyces sp. | reverse complement strand
ACAGGCCAACATCTACAACCTGATCAATTTCAACGGCCCCAACTCCACCCGCATGACGACGTCCGGTGCCCCCAGCAATCCCAATTACGCCGCGTACGCGCAAGCTGCCGGGTTATTCCTGTGTCCGTCCGACGCGAACACCGGGGTTGTCATTTCAGAAAACAACTACGTCTACAATTTTGGTGGCAGTACCCCGTATCAGGGAGCCGCCAGTTCGACCTCCCAAACCAACAACTCCGCCTCGGCCAGCTTCGGGGGGCGTCAACTGTCCTGCCTCGGAAACGGAGCATTCACGGCCGGCACGTCCCTCGCCGATCGAGACTTCACTGACGGCCTCTCCAACACCGCCATGTTCGCGGAACGCACCAAAGGCTCAGCACGAGCCGCCGCCAGCTCAGCCCCCACGCCGGCAGATATCATCACCTCCCCAAACCGTCAGAACGTGATGCTCGACCCCAACGTCATGTACAATGACTGCCTGAATGCCCCCAAAGTTGCCAGCAGCTTCAACTTCACAACGTTCGGGCGCTGGGCCCAGGGCAGCGACTACTCCAACGGCTGGCCGTTCGCCGCATACTCCGGCACCATGTACAATCACGTCGGCACGCCGAACTGGCGCGGACAGGACTGCGGGAACTGGAGCGCCATCGCTGACACTCCCGGCGAGCACGCCATCATTTCCGCTCGCAGCATGCACACCGGCGGCGTCAACCTGATGCTGGCCGATGGCAGCGTGCGATTCGCCAGCGACAACATCGACCTCGGCGTCTGGCGGAATGTTGGCACACGAGACGGCGGGGAAACGCTGGGCGAATGGTGATCCGCCAGCCAGTCGCGTTCAGGTGTTCCCAAACCCCGGCTGCCCCAGGAGCCCTCAGTTGAATCCGCTGTCAAAACTCTCCGCCACTTTGCTGGTCTGTACAGCCCTGCTCAGCACACAGGGCTGCGGTGGCGGTGCCCCCTCTGCCTCAAGCATCGCGGAAACGGAAGGCAGTTACGAAGCTGGTTTGCAGGCCTTTCAAAATGGCGATTTCACAACTGCCGAATCGCAACTGCAGGCAGCAATCTCATCCGGGTCCCTGCAGCCTGATCTCGCGGAAGCTGCCCTCAGACTCCGCGCCAGGTCCCGCACAGCACTGGGCAAAACAGCCGAAGCTGAAGCCGACCTGGCAGAATTGAAGCAGGGAGCTGCTGAAATGGATCAGTACTGGCTGGCCGTGGCCGAGCTGGAACTGAAAAAGGGCAACAACACGGCTGCCAAAGAGGCTGTAAAGCAGGCTCGGAGCGTGAATTCCCGCCTGCAGCTGCCGAAGGAACTGGATTCTCTGCGCTGACCGAACGTTCGGCTCAGTAGCCGGCCCGTGCCACCGGCGACAATATCCAGATTTCGTCGTAATCCAACGGCTGTTCCGCCCGATACCCTTCGTGCCGGACCAACTCCAGAATCGCCAGAAAAATCCCCACGATCCGCGACTGATTCCTTTCGCCGGTAAAAAATGAGCTGAACGATGCCCTGCCGTCCTTCAGGATTCGCTCGCGAATCTGCTCCTGATACACCGACATGGGAGTCTCGTCCATCAGCACTGCAATCGTTTTTTGCAGATCCGGTATCTGCACGATGCGTGCCAGGGCACTCACCAGGTCCCAGATCTCAACCTCCCGAATGCGATCTTCGGATGCATCCCGAGCCACCGCAGGCCGATGCCGGCTCAGACGCGGATAACGCTCCATCCACTCCGCGGCATGCTCCTCAAGCTGTTTCGCAGCTTCCTTGTATCGGCGGTACTGCATCAGGCGGCGGACAAGATCGCTGTCGGAATCCTCCACCACCTCGTCAGTCTGCTCTGCCTCAGCCTCCGCTGGCAGCACCTCGCGACTCTTAATCTCCAGCAGAGTGCTGCCGACGACCGCGAAATCTCCAAGCACCTCGAAGTCCGCTTCGCCCGACTGATCAAACCACGATTCAAAGTCCTGAGCAATCCGCGACACAGAAATGTCACAGATATCCACTTCCTGCCGCCTGACAAGATACAGCAGCAATTCAACCGGACCGGCAAACAGCCCCGTATCCACTCGATATTCAGCAAGCATCATGGGAACACTGCCGCGAGTACTGTTTGAAAATTGGTCCAGCTTCAGAAAAAGGGACCGCGCTGTCGAAAATATCGGAAAGAATCGACTGACGCCCCCATATAACTGGACTGATTCCTCTGTTTCGACGGAAAATTCGGCAATCCGGGGAAAGTTTGCGGCGAACTTCCGGATCCAGTCCCGACGCCCCCTGAAGGATACTCGCTGAAATGGCGATCGAGTTTGAATGCCCGAACTGTGCGGCCGTGATGCGAGTTCCTGATGCGTACGCAGGAAAACAGGGACGTTGTCCACAGTGCGAAACCCGCCTGCTGGTCCCGGATATCCCCCGCCCCGATGTTGGCAGTGCACCGGCAGCCTCAGACCTGCCCCTCAGCACATCCGTGCCTCAGGCCGCTCCCGTGCCGACTCCCGCAGCTGCGCCCATCGCCACGGAGCGAAATCCCGCTCTGCGAACTTCACGACGCGGTCGCTCCCGCCGCAGGCCCTCACGAGCCCTGGTGATCGGCATACCCGTCATCGGCTTCCTGCTGCTGCTGGGGATCATTGCGTGGAGCCTGACCGGGAGCCTGCCCGCACTGAGCGGCAATCTGGCCGCCCGCATGCTCACCGAAAAATCGCTGCCGCGAATCATCATCCCCTGGTCCGATACCGGACTGTCTCAGGCCGATCGCCAGACACTGCAGGCTGTGCTTGCGGAAAACGCCGAAACCCTGACCAGCGAACTGGTCACCTGCCGCCTGATCGGCACTGACGACGGCATTGCCGTGCAGTGGACAGCCTCTGCCAGTGCTGCCTGGTGCGTTGTCGACGCCGTCTCAGACTCGGAAAAACCTCTGTCCCTTTGGCTGAAGAAAGAGCGTCCGCGCCTGACTGCAGCCCGCCGCACGGAACTGCTGGACGCACTCAGCAGCTACTGCCGGGACAAACTGCAGCAGGCAGCCGGGACGGATGTCACCATTGATGCCGGGCAAGTTCGCGACCTTGTGGCACTCAACGCCGCAACCGACGCGCTGGGTTTTGCCGTCGCTGCCAAAACTGACAAACGCGTCATCCGCCCCGCAGTGGAAAATGAACGCGGCCAGCTTTACATCTGCGTACCGAGCGACACGCAGACCCTGACACTGGCCGGCCGCAGGAGTGGCCAGGGGCCTTTATTCCCCGGCAGCTACCATGTCGTTATCGCACCGGCTGCCGCAGCACCGGCTGATCCCGAGCAATCCACAGACGCCGAGACAATGCCCGAAAAGCCATAGAGCATGTCGGAATTCATCAGCTCAGAATTCGCCGATCACCTGACCGTCACTGCGAGCCCCCAGACGCTGCCACGTCGACAGATCCAGATTGCTGGTGATTGAGCGAACCGAACCATCCATCAGGAGGGCGTTGACCATTCCCGTGTGGAAACTGCGGGACGTGATCACCGCCAGCGTCGGCAGCGTCGGACTGTTGCCCTCACGACTGCTGCTGAAATCAACGTCCACTTCCTGACCATTGACGCTGAATGGCACTCGCGTGTTCGGCCCGAACTGTGTTGTAAACCCGGTGTGCACCGCACGACCACAAACCCATTCCGTATGCCCCAGCGCGGCGTAAGCACCGCCTGACACAAGTCCGGCCAGCGACTGCGGAACTGTCGGTGATGCCGATGGCAGAACCGCGTCCTGCACCCGCGGCTGAAATGCCTTGACCTCGGCCATCCCTATCGTGTTGCTGAGCCCGTCAGTGAAATCACGCTCCCGAATACGGCCGTTCGGAGCAAATGCACCGCCACCGTCCTGACCTCCCACCGGATTGAATATCAGGTACTGCCCCATGTTCAGAGCATAGTTCAGGGGGAAGTGCTCCGGCTGGCCAGCCGAGTTCAGACGCACCCGGTCGTTGATCTCGCTGGGACACAGCAACACAGGGATTCTCTGAGTCGCGATTCCGTTGGGAGGAAAATTTGAACGGTTGCCCGCGTCATGATAACCCAGACTGAAGTCAATCTTCGTGTACTCGTTGCCGCCCTCCACAAATGGCAGCAGCATCGCCTGAGCACTCCAGGGCTGCCGAATCCGGTCGCGATCCACAATCGATGCGGGCGGGAACTGCATATGAGTGCTGGCGTAGTTGTGCAGCGCCAGGCCCAGCTGCTTCAGATTGTTGCGACATTGCGTTCGGCGAGCCGCCTCACGAGCCTGCTGCACAGCCGGCAACAGCAGTGAAACCAGAATCGCGATGATCGCGATCACCACCAGCAACTCAATCAAAGTAAACCCGCGACCAGCGCGACGACTGGTGGAGGAACAACCGGAGAAACGAGACATCGACAGTGGCCTTTCTTTCGCACAGAGACGACCGGATCGGCAAATCACCGTAACTTGACGATCCTGCGAGCTGAGCGTGGCTGGCTACCGAACTTTCGTGGCTGGCTGCAGCAACAGCTTGAAAGCCCCGGTCACAGCGAGATTCCCTGGAATCAAGTTGAAACTGAGACTCATTCTCAACTATATTACTGCGGAACCGGAGAGTTTCAACCGCTTTCAGTCCCAATTCCCACGTATTCCGCGCCACCGGTAACCATCACATGACTCCGGAAAAACCGTCGCACACATCCAGCGACACACCCCCGCAGACCACACCACTCAAAGACGCAAACTGTCCAGAAGTTCAGTTCTCCAGCATCTCAAACGGACACTCAGAACTCATCATCGAACACTGCGGCCAGAAATACCGCCTGATCGCCACCCGACACGGAAAACTGGTACTCAACAAGTGATGCGCGGACCCCGGTTTGCGGTTACCTCTGGAATCAGTGCTCGGCGGCTGCTAAAATTCCAGCCGAAACTCAGGACGATCGCCAGCATGGGGACTTCGGAGAGATTTCCCGGCGACGTCATCAGACATGGCAGACATGGAGGAAGTGCTGTGCGTGATAAGTTCCTGTCATTCTCGCTGCCGCTGGTGGGTGCCGAAGAAATCGACGAAGTCATCGCAGCCCTCAAGTCGGGCTGGCTGACCGCCGGTCCGCGAACCCGGCAGTTCGAACAGGAATTTCGGGACGCATTTCACTGCCCCGCCGCACTCGCACTCAACTCCTGCACCGCCGGACTGCACGTGGCACTCAAAGTGCTCAATATCGGCCCCGGAGACGAAGTCATCACCACTCCGATGACCTTTGCCGCATCGGTGAATGTGATTGAACACGTTGGAGCCCGCCCGGTCCTCGTGGATGTGGAACCCGACACACTCAACCTGCAGCCCGATGCTGTGGCTGCCGCCATCACCCCGGCCACCAGGGCCATCATCGCCGTGCATTACGCCGGACACCCTGTGGAACTGAATTCGCTGCGGTCCATTGCCGAAGAATACCGGCTGGAGCTGATCGAAGATGCCGCGCATGCGGTGGGAGCCCGGTTCGAAGGCACCCCCATCGGTTCCGGCACAAACTTCACCGCATTCAGTTTCTACGCCACCAAAAACCTGACCACCGGTGAAGGCGGCATGCTGACCGGCAGCCAGGAACTGCTCGACCGCGCCCGCATCGTCAGCCTGCACGGGATGAATCGGGAAGCGTGGAGCCGTTATGCGGCGGGCGGAAAATGGGCCTACGACATTGTCGAGCCCGGTTTCAAGTACAACATGACCGATCTGCAGGCAGCACTCGGACTGCAGCAACTTCGCCGCTTCGACCGCATGCAGGCCCGTCGTCGGGAAATTGTCGCACGCTACAACGAAGCTTTCTCACGACACGCCGCCTTTCTGACCCCGTCCAGCCGCAGCCACGTGGAAAATGCCTGGCACCTGTACGTGCTGCGTCTGCGCGCCGGCGAGCTGACAATTGATCGCAATCAGTTCATCGATGAAATGACTGCACGCAACATCGGGACGTCAGTTCACTTCATCCCCATCCACATGCATTCATACTACCGCGACCGCTACGGCTATCACCCGGATGACTTCCCCGTCGCCCACACCGCCTTCCGCTCCATGCTCAGCCTGCCTCTCTCCCCCTCCATGTCTGACCAGGATGTCGCCGACGTGATTGAAGCCGTACTCGACATTCGCGAAAAACACGGACGCAGACGGATGGCAGCCTGATGAAACCTCGGTTCCTGATCCTGCTGGTGCTGCTCACAGCCGTCGTCGCTGCCACTGCCTGGCGACTCGTCGATCCCCCTGCCGGACCGAACGCCAGCGTTTCACGAATCATCAGCGGACCGGCCCCCGACTTCCAGTTGCTCGATCAAAACAATCGGCCCGTCAGACTGCAGGGATACATCAGCCGCTTTCGCGTGCTGCTGGCGTTCTTTGATGGTCAGACCGGCCCCGATGCCGATCCCGTCATGCAGTCGCTGAAACAGTTCAGCACCGCCCTGCGAAAAAACAACATTCGCATCCTTGCCGTCTCAACACCGCTAAGCCCCCAACTCAAACCTCAAACACTGTCCTATCCGTTCCCGGTCCTGCGCGACACGATCGCAGGAACCCCGGAATCCTGCAGCTGCCGCTGGGGCGTCTGCTGTCAGCCTCCCGCCCCCAATACCGCCGCCCGCATTACTCCCGCATTGTTCCTGATCAGTCAGGATGGACTGGTACAGCTCAACGGCAAACTGCCGGCTGCACTGCCTGACCCCCTCCCGGCCATCTCGAAATTGGTTCAGGGCGACTGACTGCTCACAATCAGGGCACCAGAGATCAGGCCTGCATCGTCCAGATTTCCTCCGGAAATCAGCACCACCACCCGACGCCCGCGAAACATCTCAGCATGCTGCTGCAAAACGGCCAGTGGAACCGCCCCTGATGGCTCAGCAACCAGCCGGCAGACAGCCGCCAGATGACCGGTCGCAGCCCTGATCTGAGTCTCACCGGCCAGCAGAATATCCGTCACCAGCTGCTGAATGATCGGGAAAGTCAATGAGCCCAGCGGAGTCCTTAAACCGTCGGCAATCGAATCCGTCCGCAGGGCCGGTTCGATCCGCCCGGACTGCAGACTGCGACGCGCGTCGTCCGCCCACTCCGGCTCTGCCCCAAAGACTCGCACCTCGGGACGCAGGGCCCGGATCGCCAGCAGTGTCCCCGCCAGCAGACCACCTCCACCCACCGGCACAATCACGTCCTGCAACTCCGGATACTGCTCCAGTATCTCCAGCGCCGCTGTCCCCTGCCCCGCAATCACTCGCGGATCATTGAATGGATGCACCAGCACAGCTCCGGTTCGCTGCTGCACCTCAGCAGCCGCGGCTTCGCGAGCCGCAGCGGTGGATTCGCACAGGATCGGCTCAATTCCCAGCTGCCTGACAGCCTGCAGTTTCACTGCCGCCGAATTTCGCGGCATCACGATATGCGCTGCAATGCCACGCTGCAGGGCCGCTCGAGCCAGTGCAGCCGCATGATTCCCCGAAGAATGTGTCACCACTCCGCACGCCGCCTGCTCGGCACTCAGACTCATCACCGCATTGGTCGCACCCCGCGCCTTAAACGCTGACCCCCACTGCAGGTTTTCACACTTCAGACTGACGGACACAGCATCACAGTCGGGCAGCCCGGAAGTGGGCAACACCGGAGTCCTGCGGATCAGGCCGCCAAGACGCTCTGCTGCCGCTTGAATATCGGCAAATGTCACCGCCCATTGCTCATTCGTCATGCCGCTGCCGCTCCTGCCGGCCAGTCGCCAGCCGCGCCGCTCGAGCAGCACGATCCGCACGGTCCGCATCCAACTCGCGCTGCATGGATTCCTTACGCCGAATAATCTTCTCAAGCGTCACACTGGCTGCACGCCCCCGCTCATTCAGCCACGTCCCCAGCAGCACTCCCGGCAGCAGACTGATCGAAAGCGTCACCAATATCGAACTCGGCTGCAGCAGAACCAGACTGGCAGACAACGCGTCTTCAGACACAAGCAGCGAGCTTGCCATCAGCGCCAGAAGCAGGAACATCCACACAACACCAACCGCACAGAGCACCACAAGCGAGGTGAACAGCGGCGAGTTACTCAGGCCAGCCGACCGGTCAGCACTGTCACCGGCTGCACCTTCCGCACGCCACGGATTGCCACCAGCAGAATGCCGTTCCATCACAAGTCACTCGAGGTCGAATTTCGGAGCAGCAAAGTCGTCAGCGGCGGTCGCCGGAGCTGCGGGGCGAGCAACCGGGCGGCTGCGCTCGGCCGGAGCCGTGTCGTGCATGTCAATCGCCATACTGCGCTCGGCCTCGCGAGTCACCGAGCGGAACTCTTCCTGAAACCCCGACAATCCCTTCTTCAGCTCCGCCATGCTTTTGCCCATGTTGCGAGCAACACTGGGGAGATTCTTGCCAAACAGCAGCAGCGCAATAATGCCCACAATCAGCATTTCAGCAGTGCCGACGCCAGGTAACCCAAGCATACCAGTAGTCCAAGCAGGGCAGTTCTGAATCCTGAATACCACCACACAGCCGGCAATCACACAACCACCGGCCTGCCAAATTCAAACGAATGCTACTGCAGACGATCCCCGGTCCCGTCGCCCTCGCCCTCACGCATCCCCTTCTTGAACTCCTTCAGACTGGTCCCCAGTGATCGCATCGTCGACGGCAGACGACTGCCGAAAAGCACCAGACAAATCACCAGAATGATCGCCAGTTCCCCCATGCCCGGCGTCCACGCCAGCACAGAAGAAGACACCAGTTGCTCAAGGTTCGCCTGCACAAAATTTGCAGCCATGTCAGTCACCCAGTTGGTCAGTATGCGAAAACCAAAACCAGCCCCATTCTACATGCCCGACACGCGGAAGTCACAGACAGTCGGATAAAATCGTGATCACGGCGACGGATTCTGTCGAAACGACCGAAAATTCATGTTCCAGCGAGTCGTTTTTCCGGAGAAACTACTTCTCCTCCAGAATTCGCGGGACCAGGAAGTACTGTCCATCTGTTCTGCATGCATTCGCCAAAGCTGCCTCCCGCACCAGACTCGTTCCCGCCTCGTCCTCGCGAAACACATTCTGCAGCGGCCAAGGATGATACAGCGGCTGCACCCCCTGCAGATTGTCCGCCTCATCCAGCAACCGCACATAATCCAGCACAGCTCCCAAACGCTGCTGATACTCCTGCAACTCTCCCGGACCCACCGCCAGCCGCGCCAGCCGAGCCACCTTTTCCACGTCCGCCCGCTCCATCTGCAATCTCCCCGAAAACCAGCCTCAACACACCAGTTTCCACCAATTACCCACCGGAAATGTCACTCCGGAATCGCTCGCTCCGGTAACTGAACTCGCCACACCGTCTGCCACCGCCCCTCACTGCCCGCCAGCACCGATTTGCCCCCGCTCTCAAAACACACCGACTCACCCTGTTTCCGCAGCGGCACTGTCAAAATCTGAGCCTCCCTGCGAATCGCCTCGCCCCAGACCTCCCCGGCCTGCCGACGATACAAAACCCCACTCACCGGATTCACAAGCACCAGCTGCAAACCATCCGCCGAGATATCCATGCCCGTGGCATATGGCACCGCAACAGGACCCTCCTCCCGCAACTCCACCCGCTGCCGCGGCTGCTGCAGATTCAGCTCCAGCGAATACAACCCGGCCTTCCCGGCCGGACGCTTGCTGACCAGGAACACCGTCCGGCTGGTCACATCCACCGCCACACTTTCGCAATCCCGCGGACCACCCGGATACGTCACCTCAATCTCCGCCCGCACCTCTCCGCGCCAGCTCTGAACCCGCCCCGCAGAATCCTCCTGCAGCTCAGGCTCAGCCAGCAGCAGCAGTCGACAGCCACGACGATCGCGCCCCCGATCCGCCGCGGTATCACCCACGTCCGCCACCAGCAGCCAGCGCTGCCCGTCCAGCTCAAACGAACACAAATCCTCCCAGTCCACCGGGTCCGCCGTGGCAACGGTGAGGATTCCGCGAGTTGTCCCGGAAGAGTCCACCAGAAACAGTCGCGGTCCGTCGCCGGAATCATTGTGCGTCCAGAAGCAGTCGCTGCGTCTCCGACTGATCGCCAGCCCGCTCGATTCGGCTATTCCCCAGTCCTTCACCACGCACACTCGCTCACCCGACTCAACCTTCGCCTCGGTCTGCTCGTCCGCAAGTCCATACAGCACCGCGGCTGACATCCCGCCCAGCCCGGTACCGACCAGCAGATACCAAACGGCAACCCCCAGCAGACTGCACATCACCACCGCCCCCGCTGCTCGACTTCTCAACTGTCCCCCGTTCACGGCGTTCCAGCCACCAGACCAGGCAAACTCATCGCATGACTCAGAATCTCCGACGCCACATCGTCGATCGAACGCAGTCGGCCGTCCGCGTCCAGACCATGCACAGTTCGCCAGTCGTCACGGTCCGCAGCCAGCGTCAGATAACACCGACGCACACGCTCCAGATACGGCAGATCCGATTCCTGCAGATCCGCCTCCCGCTCCGTATAATCCCGCTGCCCTTTACGCGCTACCAGTTCGCGACTCATCTGACTGGACATGTCAATCAGCACCGTCAAATCAGGCCGCGGCAGCTGAAACACACCAAACTCAATCCGCTCAATCCAGTCAATCAGAATCTGCCGCGCCGGACCAGTCAAACGCGAAGCCTGATGCGCCAGATTCGAACCGACAAACCGGTCCAGCACCACCACATCATTCTGCTCCAGCAGCTCCAGCAGCAAACCCCGCGACTCAAACCGGTCGCCCGCATACAGGACCGCCGCCAGCTGCGGATGCACCTCGGCCAGTGTGCCAAAACGCCCGTTCAGAAAATCGCCGATCGCAGCCCCAAAACTGGTCGCGCCGTACCGCGGGAACTGCAGCACCGCTGAACGCAGGCCATGTCCGGCCAGGGACTGCTTCAGACGGCTGGCCTGAGTCCCCTTGCCGGCACCGTCAATCCCCTCAATCGCAATCAGCCGCGCCATTCCCGCGCTCCCGTGAAGCCGGCAGTTCCCAGCGAAACCAGCGGCAGACCGGACACATCACATGCCAACATGCCCGGACCACAATCGGTATCCAACGCCGCCGACCGCGTTTCAGACTCCGCCTCAGACTGCCGTTCCATCGCACGATCTGCCGTCAGCACCGTCTCAGCACGCAGCGGATCCAGACGCTCCGCCACCACTCCACTGCGATCTGCGGAAATCGCCCGACACCGCACAAAATTTCCCAGATCAGCCGCCGTCCCCCGAAATTCCACCGGCATGTACCAGCGGTCCGTCCCCCGCAGCCAGCCCGCACCACGCTCAGACAGCCGCTCCGCCAGCACCTGCAGGTCACCCTCGTGGCTGGCCTGCCCCGCTGCCACCGCCACAGCCGAATCCGACACCCGCTCAAGGTAATAACGCTCCGCCAGCTCTCGCTCAAGATCACTGAGAACCTGCACCCGACGACGAATCTCCTGAGGAGATACCTGGTCAGGCATGGTGGCCGCCGGAGTCCCGTCGCGACGACTGAAAGGAAACACATGCACCTTCATGAACTGAGCCACTCGACAGGTTTCCAGAGTCTCCTCGAACTCCTGCTCCGTCTCACCCGGAAACCCCACAATCACATCCGTACTGAATGCCGTCTGCCGCCCCAGCAGGTCCCGAATCTGCTGCAGACGGTCCAGAAAACGCTGCACCCGATACCGCCGACGCATGCGGCTCAGCACCGCGTCACTGCCGCTCTGCAAAGCCGGATGAAACTGAGCACACAAATGCTGGCAGTCACCGCAGGCCCGAATGAAATCGTCATTCACCTCCACCGCTTCAATGCTGCTGAGCCGCATTCGCCAGTCACCCGGAATCCGATCCAGACGCCGCAACAGATCCCACAATCGCTCAGGACGACTGCCAGCCGACAGATTGTTTGTATCCACCCCGAAATGCCCCATGTGAATACCGCTCAGCACAATCTCGCGGTAACCATGGTCAATCAGCGCCCGCACTTCGTCCTCAATCACCTGCGGCTCACGACTGCGCAGCACCGGACGCACCGTCGGAATAATGCAGTACGAACACTTCAGAATGCAGCCGTCCTGAATCTTCACAAAAGCCCGCTGCCGACCCTCGAAATCCGTAATCCCCGCCGGCAGCTCAGCCACCCCGAACCGCGACAGCACATCAGGCAGCTCACGTTTGTCCTGCACCACCTCAATCACGTTTGGCAATGCCGCCACCGCACCCGCATCACGAGTGGCATAGCAGCCCATCACGATCGTCTTTGTCCCCGGATTCTGCCGCGAAAGCTGCCGGATCACCTGCCGCGATTTCGAATCACCCGTGTTGGTCACCGTGCAGGTATTCACCACACACAAGTCCGCAGCCTCACCATCCGCTGCCTCACGATAACCACTTTGCAGCAGTGCCTCGCGGACCAGCTGAGTCTCATACTGGTTGACTTT
>SXXK01000540.1 GCA_005791255.1 Planctomyces sp. | reverse complement strand
AGGGGAGATTTAGTTTTCAGTTTTCAGTTGTAAGTTTTGGCGGGGCAGCTCGTGGCTTTGCGTGAGGCATTGCGGTGGCTGGGCTGGGAGCGGGCGCCGCAGCGGTACAGTGCGCAAAAATCCTTGTTTCGCCGGTTTTTTGACCCGGTTTCGTGTTCCGGGGTGTTGACTTCCATGCATTTTCCCCGCTAAGGTGCCGATGCTCCAGTTGAAATCCTCGCTGAAAAACAGGCCCTGCGGCCTGCCTTCCGTTTTTCCCCGCCACGTTGCCTGACCGCTCGTTGACTCCCTGCATCGCACACCGGAGACCCAATCCTGTGCCGAGGACTTTCTGTCTGCCGACTTTGCGGTCCGCGCCGTTGGTGTGCTCCGGCGTGCAGCAGCTGATGCTGCTGCTGTGCTGCTGCGTCAGTTCGCTCGGCGTTCTGCAGGCGCAGCAGCCCGAGACGGTGCCGGCGGTTTCGCATTGGAATTTCGAGAACGACATTGTTCCGATTTTGACTCGATTTGGCTGCAACACTTCGGGCTGTCATGGCAAGGCCGAGGGGCAGAATGGTTTTAAGTTGTCGGTGTTCGGTTCAGATCCGGAGGCGGATTACGATGCCGTGGTGAAGGAAAACTTCGGGCGGCGGGTGTTTCCGGCAGTTCCTGAGAACAGTCTGTTGCTGCTGAAGGCCACGGGGCAGGTGCCTCACGGAGGTGGTTCGCGACTGACGGCTGAACATCCTCAATATGTGCGGCTGCACGACTGGATCGCCACCGGGATGCCTCAGGGATCCTCCGCTGATGCTCGGCTGATCCGCATTGAGGTGCGACCGCGTGAACTGCAGATGGGTCAGGAGCAGTCTGTGCAGCTCAGAGCGACGGCATTCTGGAGTGATGGTCGCAGCGAGGATGTGACGGGTCTGGCCACGTGGCAGACCAACAGTGAAGCTGTGGCCAGTGTGGACGACTTTGGCCGGGTGCTGACGGGCCGGGTGCCGGGGACTGTGGCTGTGATGGCCAGTTTTCTGGGCCGGGTGGATGTCTTTCAGGCGCTGGTGCCGCATCCGGGTCAGCCGAATGCTGATTCGCTGTCCAGACTGGCTCGTCTGTCTCAGTCGCCGGTGTCCTATGATCGCATCGTGGTGGCTCGTCTTGAGCAGCTGCGGATTGCTCCGGCTGGTCCCTGCGACGATGCGACCTTTCTGCGTCGCGTCAGTCTGGACCTGATCGGGACGCTTCCCACGGCTCAGCAGGCTCGCGAATTTCTGTCGGACGGTGCGTCTGATCGCCGTGAGAAGCTGGTGGATCGCCTGCTGCAGCAGCCGGAATTTGCGGACTACTGGACTCTGAAGTGGGCCGATCTGCTGCGGGTCAACCGCAGGACGCTGGGCCGCAAGGGGGCTGCCGCCTACTACAGCTGGATCCATGAGTGTGTGGCGTCCAATCTGCCGCTGGATCGTTTTGTGGCACAGCTGCTGACTGCGGAGGGCCCTTTGACAGCCAGCCCGGCCGGTTACTTCTACAAGGCCATCACTGATCCCAATGATCTGGCCAATACTGTGTCGCAGGTGTTTCTGGGCGTGCGCATCGAGTGTGCGCGCTGTCATCATCATCCCTGGGATCGCTGGAGCCAGACCGATTATCATGGCATGCAGGCGTTCTTTACACAGGTAAGTTTTCGGAAGACGGGCGATACGGAATCTCTGGTGGCGTCAGCAAAGACGGCGACGGTGCATCCGCGAACGAAGCAGGTGGTACAGGCACACGCACTTGATCAGCGGCAGCCGGAGCAGGTGCCTGAGGGTGACCGTCGCAGACTGCTGGCAAACTGGCTGGCAGCGTCGGACAACCCCTGGTTTGCTCGGAATCTGGCCAATCGCACGTGGGCTCATTTTCTGGGGCGGGGTCTGGTCGAACCGGCCGACGATTTTCGTCTGACCAATCCGGCTGCCAATCCGGAGCTGCTGGATGAGCTGGCGCGACAGCTGACGGAGCTGCAGTTTGACTACCGCCGTTTTGTGCGGACGATTGTGCTGTCGCAGACCTATCAGCTGGGGACTGAGATCAGTGACAGCAATGCGACGGACGAGCAGAATTATTCGAGGTATCCGCTGAAGCGGCTGGATGCGGAAGTTTTGCTGGATGCCGTTTCGCAGGCCACGGGAGTGCCTGAGGAATTCCGTGGCATGCCCGCGGGGACTCGAGCCATTCAGTTGTGGGACAGTCATCTGCCGCATCAGTTTCTGGAGTTGTTTGGTCGTCCGGTGCGTGAGACGGCGTGTGAGTGTGAGCGAGTGACTGAGCCGACGGTGTCGCAGGTGCTGCATGTGCTGAATTCGCCGCAGATTGAATCGCGTCTGCGACATGCTGACGGGCGGATTGCGAGGTTGTGTGAGCAGGAATCGGATGATCGAAAGCTGGTGGAAGACCTGTTTCTGACATTCTGCAGTCGGCTGCCGACTGCGGACGAGCAGCAGGCAGCGCAGCAGCATTGGTCGGTGGCACCCAGTCGTCGCGAGGGTATTGAGGATCTGGCGTGGGGTTTGCTGAATTCCCT
>SXXK01000539.1 GCA_005791255.1 Planctomyces sp. | reverse complement strand
CCGACTCCGCAGGTCGAAGCCGGCAGGGTCCCGGATCTGACCGGACTGCCCCACAAACAGGCTCTGGAGATACTGCAGGCCCTCGGACTGAATCGGGATGAGAAAAATCCGAAAACCAGCCGGGTCAGTCTGCAGCCGGGTCAGCCGGCCGCCACGAAGGATGCAATTTACACTGTGGAATCTCAGGAACCGAAACCCGGCACGGAGATTAATGCCAGCACGCGAGTCACGGTGCGGCTGTATACGGATCCATCGAAGGAGACGAAATCAGCCGATCGCGCCGGGGCCCGGGTCAACTGAGTTCTGCGGATGTCCGTGGCAATCGGTCCGGCGAGGTTGCGTTCGCGGGCTGAACGATTCAGAATAGCTGAGCCAGCCTGCCTGCATCAGGACCGCTGGCCGGTCTGCTGTGTCGGCGGACTGCTGCGTTATCTTTCCCGCCTGTTGTCTGCCGCGGATATTAGTCTATGTCCACCCCTGGAAAACCGCTCGCACCTGCCGCTCAGGCCCTGACCTCCGTTCAGTGGCTGATCTGTACGATCGCGGCAATCGGGTTCGCCTTTGACATCTACGAACTGCTGATGCTGCCGCTGATCGTCAAGACGGCGATTGCCGACCTGCATGTGCTGGTGGAGGGTCAGGATCCGAAGGACTGGCTGCCGGGCGGTATTCTGTACGTCGGCTGGGCCCGCACGCTGTTCTTTGTGCCGGCCATTGCTGGTGGGGTGTTTGGCCTGCTGGGTGGTTATTTGACGGACCGACTGGGGCGACGCACGGTCCTGACGTGGAGTATTTTGTTGTATGCGTTCGGCGCCTGTGCGGCTGGTTTTTCCACCAGCCTGTACCAGCTGCTGTTTTTCCGCTGCTGTGTGTTTGTGGGTGTGTGTGTGGAGTTTGTCGCGGCGGTCGCGTGGCTGGCAGAGCTGTTCCCGAATCCGCAGCAGCGCGAAAAGGTGCTCGGGTATACTCAGGCCTTTTCCTCGCTGGGCGGTGTGATGGTGGCGCTGATGAACACAGCGGCTGCGAGATTTGCTGACGATCTGCCGGCGATTCAGGGTGTAAATGCAGCGTGGCGGTACACGCTGATTTCGGGTCTGATTCCCGCAATTCCTCTGATTTTGATTCGTCCGTTCCTGCCGGAATCACCGGCGTGGCAGAAGAAGCGTCAGGAAGGAACATTGAAGCGACCCAGCATTGCCGAGCTGTTCAGTCCGCAGCTGCTGGGGACGACTTTGGTGACAACGATCGTGTTTGCGACGACATTTGGTCTGGCATTTGGTGCCATCCAGCAGAATCCCCAGATTCTGCCGGGCCACGTGGATGTGAAGGCGGCCGTTGAGAAGGCTCAGACCGCTGCTTCCGAGAAGGCTGCAGCCGCTGGAAAGCAGCTGACACCGAAGGAACTGAACGCCATCAAAGGCAATACGACGGACGCGATTACCGGATCTGTGCAGACCTGGCAGGAAACGGGTGGACTTGTGGGACGCCTGCTGCTGGCTGTGCTGGCGGTGCAGGTTGCCAGTCGCCGAACTCTGTTCCGTCTGTTCCAGATTCCCAGTTTGTTCCTGATTCCGGGCCTGTACTGGTGGTTGTCGAACAATTTGAATACGGCGGGCAGTCTGGGGACTTTCCAGGTGGCGGTCTTTCTGGCTGGGGTGCTGGTGGTTGGCCAGATGAGTTTCTGGGGGAACTACATTCCGCTTGTAGTCCCCGTGCACCTGCGCGGTACGGGTGAGAGTTTTGCGGCGAACATTGGTGGGCGCGTGATTGGTACGGCTGCCGCGTTCATTACGCTGACGTTGTCCGCGTCGAAGACGCCGGACCCGGCGAAGATCGCTTTGATGTGTGCCATCGTGGCGGGCTCGTATGCGGTGGTCGGGACCGTGCTGACGTTCGCGCTGCCGGAGCCGAAGCATCAGGATGAGTGATTTGGCGGAGCAGCGGGCTGGAGGCGGTTCGTGAAGATTACAGAGATCGAGGCGATTCCGGTTTGTGTTCCGCTCAGGTCGGGAATGACAGCGAAGACGGCGCATGGCGAGCATGCGACCAGTCCGTATGTGATTGTTAAGATGCATACGGACCAGGGGCTGACGGGGCTGGGTGAGGCAACGGTTTCGGCACTGTGGTCGGGTGAGACGCAGGGAACGGTGCTGGCGCTGATTCGCGAATATCTGGCCCCGGCACTGCTCGGGCGGGACCCTCGCGACATCACTGCGATTCGCCGGACCATGGATTTTCTGGTCAAGCTGAATCCATTCACCAAGTCTGCTCTGGAGATGGCCTGCTGGGATTTGGCCGGGAAATCGGCTGGATTACCTGTCTGGCAGCTGCTGGGTGGCAAGGTGCGGGATCGGGTGCGGATCAAGCTGGTGGTCTGGGCGCGGGACATTGCGGGTTCGCGTCGGATGGCCGAGCAGCATCTGGCGCTCGGTGTGACCTGTGTGAAGGTGAAGACGGGGCTGGACCCGGAAACTGATATTGCGCGAGTCCGGGCGGTGCGTGAGGTGTGCGGGCCGGACATTCCGGTGACAATTGATTCAAACTGTGGCTGGACCATCCAGCAGGCTCGTTATTGTCTGCGTGAACTGCGTGATCAGCGACTGCTGCTGGCGGAGCAGCCGATTCCGGCGGGCGATTTTGCTGCACTGGCCGAGCTGCGTCGTGAGTCGGTGGTGCCGATCATGGCGGACGAAAGCGTGTTTACTCTGCAGGACGCCTGGCAGTTGTCGCAGCATCGTTCGGCCGACATCTTCAGCATCTATCCTGGCAAGCACGGTGGCATTGCGGCCACTGCGGATATTGTCGCTGTTGCCAGAGCGGCCGGGTTGCGATGCACGATTGGCAGCAATCTGGAACTGGGTATTGGTACGGCCGCGATGCTGCAGGTGGCGGCGGCATTTCCGGAAGTGGATACGGATTCTTTTCCGGCCGACACGATCGGTCCGTTCTATCACGATGCGGACCTGATTACGGAATCACTGCGGCTGGGGCCGCCTGTGGCCGAAGTTCCCACTGGGCCGGGTCTGGGCGTTGAGCTTGATGAGTCGCAGCTGCGACACTATCGGCTGGACTGATCCACGTTTGCAGCGCAAAAAAATCCCCGACCGGGCGAACCACTGTCGGGGATTTCTGTTGGAGATTTCAGTAATTGAAATCACTTGGCTTCCGGAGCGGCTGCTGGCGGAGCCGGCACGTCAGCCTTCTGTTCGGCCGGGGCAGCGGGAGCAGCCGGGGCAGCAGCTTCTGCGGCTGGAGCAGCGGCAGCGGCACCGCAGCATGGCTTGGCAGCAGCGGTCTTGCAGCAGGTCCTGGGAGCAGCGGCCTTGCGGCAGGGGCGAACGATCACGCGGCGGCATGGCTTCGGTTCAGCAGCCTTGCAGCATGGCTTGGCTTCCGTCTGGCAGCATGGCTTGGCTTCGCAGGCCGGGGCTGGTGCCGGGGCTGCTTCGCAGGCTGCCGGAGCAGCGGAGCAGCAGCTCTTCTTTGCAGGACGGCAGCGACCGGCTTCAGCCGGGCTGGCGAACACAAAAGTTGCCAGCAGTGCCAGCAGGGTCATGTAACGCATTGTGAATTCCTCTTTTGATGTTCCTGACGGAACCACGAAGCGGATCCATTTCCACCCGAAAATTCCGTGTAACCGTTGACAACAGCCTATTTTAACACCCGACGTGGTGTCAATCAGCTCGGCTTATTTTTGCCAGATTCCCTCTTGTGATGCAAAAACCGAGTTTGAGAAGCGTTTTTTTAAGATTCAGAAAAGCGGGGTGAAATGGGCGTTTTTTCAGCCGGATGCAGGCGTGTCCTGAATTTTGGGGAGCCGGGAACCTGCCGTGACTGCGGCGGGCTGCGCTGACGAGTCGGGCTGCAGTCGGTATGCTGTGTCAGCACCTTTGTCTGCTGCCTGTCTTTTACCGGGTGAACGGCCATGCTGACTGTACCGCAGAAGGGACTACTGCGAATTCAACCGGGAGCCCCTGGGACATTTGACCAGCCGGTGGACGGGACAACGCTGTATCGCTATTGGGGCGCCCATCTGGTCACCGGGGGTGTTCGGTTTGCCGTATGGGCTCCAAATGCCCGGGAAGTTTCCGTGATCAGTGACAGCAATGGCTGGACTGCCGGCCGGGACTGGCTGCATTCGTCAGACACTGGTGTCTGGCACGGAACACTGCAGAATCTGACTCCGGGAACTCGCTACAAGTACGCTGTTCGCACTCATTCCGGACACCTGCTGGAAAAAGCGGACCCGGTTGGATTTTATTTTGAGCGGCGTCCGCAGACAGCGTCGGTGGTTTGGAGTCTGCGGGATTTTGCCTGGCGTGACGGTGATTGGCTGCAGCGTCGAGCGACCACGGACTGGATGCGGACTCCTTTGTCCATTTACGAGGTGCATCTGGGATCATGGCGTCGTCCGAAGGATGGCCGGCAGTTTTTCAATTATCGTGAGCTCGCGCACGCACTCGCCGATTACGTCACCGAGCTCGGGCACACCCACGTGCAGCTGCTGCCGATCACGGAGCATCCGTTTGACGGTTCCTGGGGATACCAGACCACCGGCTACTTTGCTCCGACCTCCCGCTTCGGGGCTCCGCAGGACTTCCAGTATTTTGTGGACCATCTGCATCGGCGGGGCATTGGCGTGCTGCTGGACTGGGTCCCCGGCCACTTTCCGACGGACGGTCACGCACTGTCCTGTTTTGACGGGACGTGTCTGTATGAGCACGCGGATCCGCGGCGTGGCTTTCACCCCGACTGGAATACTCTGATCTTCAACTATGGCCGTCGCGAGGTAAGTGAGTTTTTGATCTCGAGCGCCAGGTTCTGGTGTGATGTATACCACATGGACGGCATTCGAGTGGACGCAGTGGCGTCGATGCTGTACCTGGATTATTCACGGGATTCCGGGCAGTGGGTGCCCAACCAGCACGGTGGTCGTGAGAACCTGGAGGCGATTGAGTTTCTGCGGCGGATGAATACGGTGCTGCATGCGGAGTTTCCGGGGGTTTTGACGATTGCCGAAGAGTCGACGTCGTGGCCGGGAGTTTCGCATCCTGTGCATGCGGGCGGTCTGGGTTTCACCATGAAGTG
>SXXK01000059.1 GCA_005791255.1 Planctomyces sp. | reverse complement strand
GATTCCCGGTCTGGCGGGCCGTCGAGTGGACGAATTCGCGGTGCTGGAATCTGCGGTGCGTGCCGTGATTGCTCCGGGAGTTGTGGGGCAGCATGTGCCGCCGACTCCGACCAGTCCGGGCAGTTCGTTCACGGCCAGTCTGCTGCATGGGAAACTGCTGGCGGGCACAGACCGGGCAACCGGATTTGAGCGACCGGTATGGCTGGCGGTGGCAGTTTCCGGACGGATTGTCGCCACCACTCGCACCAGCACAGATCCTCGCTGGAACCGCGTCTGGACGGCGTATGTGCCGGAGTCTGATGTGCCGGAGGCAGTGCAGCCGGTGGAACTGTATGAAGTACCGGATCCGGCAGCACCGCGGGAGCTCCGACGGATTCCGTATGAGTCCCTCGCGGCGGACGAGCTTCGGGAATTGCTGGATCCGGGTCCGCGATTCCACTGAGGGTTCCGGATGCGCGCCGGTGAATTCGTTGAAAATCTGGTTTTTATTGGATTTTGCGGCGGCATCGGTCGAATGGAGAGCGGATTTCGGGGACCGGTGAGCGGTTTGGTACCGCTGGCGTCGGCCGCGAAAACTACTGAACATAACAACAGTTTCTCTGTGAAATGAATTCCGGCAACTGATTCGTCCGGAATGCTGTTTGACGCTGAGAAACCGTGTCAGTAGACTGAGGGGCTTGAATTTTCAGCGTCCGTGTTGGTCGCTGGTCGGATTTGTCTGCCTCCGAGATGAACCAAGGCAGCGTGCTGCGTGTCGAAACGAACATCCGTCGTTTGGGCATTCACACAATTGTTCTGTGCGGGGTATTGATACCTCGTCCTGCGGTCATTGGGCTGCAGACACAGGAGATCGGCAATGGCTGAGATTGTGGTGAAGGACATTCTGGATGCAGGTGTGCACTATGGGCACCGCTCCAGTCGCTGGAACCCGAAGATGCGACCGTATATTTACGGTCGTCGGAACCAGATTCACATCATTGACATCAAGGAAACGATCCGTGGCCTGATTCGGGCTCGGAAGTATCTCCTGAAGGTTGCGGCTCAGGGCGGTTTGATTCTGTTTGTCGGTACGAAGCGTCAGGCTGCGGCATCGATTGAAGAGTTGGCGGCTGAGTGTCGTATGCCGTACTGCACAGAGCGCTGGCTTGGCGGGACTCTGACCAATTTCCGTACGATTCGTACTCGTCTGAAGCGTCTGGAAGAGCTTGAGAAGATTCGCGAGTCTGACGAGATCCGCAACTATTCGAAGAAGATGCAGTCGACTCTGAATCGCGAGTATCAGAAGATTTATCGCAACCTGAACGGTATGCGTGAGATGAATCGTCTGCCGGAATGTCTGGTGATCGTGGATCCTTCCAAGGAGAAGAACGCGGTTCACGAAGCTCGTCTGCTGGGCATCAAAGTGGTGGCTCTGATCGACACTGATTCCGATCCGGACATGGTGGACCTGCCGATTCCGGGTAACGACGACAGTCTGCGATCGATCCGTCTGGTGATGCAGCATCTGTCGGATGCCATCAAGCAGGGTCGCAGTCTTCGTCCTGACGAGGGTCGTCGCAAGGAAGACCCAACTGAAGAGACTTACAAGGCGGTTCCGTCGATTCGCGACTGAGCATTCGCGTGGATCGGCAGTGGTTTAACCGGATTTACTATGCGACGGTTCGAATTCGGACCGTCGCATGTTTATTGAGACATTTCTGGCTGGCATTTACGTCTGTCAAAAAGGGAGCGATGAACGATGGCTGAGATTACGGCTGCGGCAGTCAAGGCGCTGCGTGAGAAGACTGACCTGCCGATGATGGAGTGCAAGAAAGCGCTGACGGAAGCGGGTGGCGACGAGCAGAAGGCGATTGCGATCCTGAAGGAGATGTTCAAGAAGGTTCAGGAGAAGCGTGCTGACAACGTAACGGCTGAGGGGCGTGTTTTCATGGCGATCCGTCCGGACGCCTCGGAAGCCGCTCTGGTGGAAATCCAGTGCGAGTCAGCTCCTGTGGCCACTGGCGAAGTGCTGCAGAAGTTTGGCCAGGCGATGGTGGACCAGCTGCTGGCTGGTCCGGGCGCTGCCGATCCGGCCGCGCTGATGTCGCAGAAGGCTGCTGGCGCTGCTCAGACGTTCCAGGAGCAGTACGAGGAGATTGTGAACAAGATTCGCGAGAAGATTGTGGTGAACCGCATCTTGCGAGTCAGCGGAGTGGTGGGTGGCTATGTGCATCATGACTTCAAGATGGGTGTGCTGTTTGTTGCTTCGGGGACTCCGAAGAACGACAGCATCCTCCGCGACGTGGCGATGCACATTGCGGCATTGAACCCGGTGGTCACTTTTCCGGAGCAGCTGGATCCGGCGCTGGTGGCAACCGAGCGAGACCGGCTCCGCAATGAGGCTCTGGCATCCGGCAAGAAGGAAAACATGGTCGACAAGATCGTGGAAGGCCAGCTGAAGCGATGGTTTGGCGAGCAGCATGTGCTGGTGATGCAGCCGTTTGCGAAGGACGACAAGAAGATTGTCGGCGACGCACTGGCTGAAGGTGGCGTGCAGGCTGTGTCATACGTCCGCTGGAAAGTGGGCGGATCAGCCTGAAACAACTCTGAGATGTGGAAGCCCGAAGCAGCGATGCTTCGGGCTTTTTTTGTTTCGGGGGCCCATCTGGTCGAATTCAGCGGTCTTGTTTACAATCCCCGCAGAATTCAGGCAGACAAAAATTCCCGCAGTGCTGGCCCGGCGTGGCCAGCACGTATGAAGGCAAACAGCATGACGGCATCCGGATCACGCATACCCTATCGTCGAGTGCTCCTGAAGATCAGCGGCGAAAGTTTCTGTCGGGAGCACGAGTCGGGCATCAGCATGCAGGAACTGTCATCGATTGCCAGTCAGATTCGCGACGTTGTGCAGGTGGGTGTGCAGCTGGCGATTGTGTGTGGTGGCGGCAACATTCTGCGGGGTCGGCAGTTTGCCGAAGTCAGCAGTACGATTGTGCCATCGACTGCGCACTACATGGGCATGCTGGCGACAGTGATCAACGGACTGGCGCTGCAGGATGCTCTGGAAAGTGCCGGTGTGCAGACTCGACTGCAAAGTGCGATTCGGATGGAGGGGGTGGCTGAGCCGTTCATTCGTCGTCGTTGTCTGCGGCATCTGGAAAAGGGTCGCGTGGTGATTCTGGCAGCGGGCACGGGCAGTCCCTTCGTGACCACCGATACGGCCGCTGCCCTGCGAGCTCGCGAACTGGATGCTGAAGTGGTGCTGAAGGGCACGAAGGTGGACGGCGTCTATTCGGCGGATCCGCTGAAGAATCCGCATGCCGTGCGCTACACCGAGATTTCTTTCCGCGACGTGCTGAATCAGAATCTGCAGGTCATGGATGCTCAGGCCATGCATCACTGCATGGAGCATAACATCGACATCATTGTGTTTGACTACAAGCGTGTCGGTAATATTGCCCGGGCGATCGCCGGCGAGCGTATTGGGACGCGAGTTTCGGCAAATGTCCGAACCAGCTGACCATCTGTCAGGCCAGTCCGCTGCGTCGTCGCAGGAACCATTCCGCGGTGAGGATGGTGGTCAGCAGCAGCAGTGTGCCCCAGTTATCCCACAGGCTGATCCGTTCCTGACGACGGACGGATAATCCGGGCAGTCCTTCATCGGCCCATTTCTGCAGTTTTTCCAGTAACTGTTCCTCTGTCAGGAATTCACCACCGCTGGCGTGCGACAGTTCCCGCAGCAGTGCAAAGTCCGGTGCTGGCTCATCCAGTTCCGGATCGCGCTGCAGGACGTGGAACCGGGTCACGCCGATGTTGCCGATGGGCTGTCCGTTCTGCAGTGCCCGGACTCGAGCCCAGTAGTCGCCGGGCAGTGTTGTGTCTGTGAATTCGGCGACAGCGGAGTCGCCACTGGAGCGTGGTGCGAGGCTGCTGGCTTTTCCGGACGGATCGACGACCTCGGCCTGAAACTGAATATTCGGCAGCGGCTGTCCCTGCGGGTCTCGAGCGCCGAATGTCAGCTCTGTGGGCATGCCCGGGGCGAGGTCGCGCGGTCCGGCCTGAATCCAGACGGATTGTGAGTCATCAGTTTCCTTGCGTGTGAGCCAGAAGATGATCTGTCGCCAGAATCGGGCGTGCTCTTCTTCGAAGCCCTGCATGGACCATTGCCAGGTGGTGTCGCCGGCGAACGCGAGGACTCGTCCGGACCCCGTCCCCTGTCCGATCAGGAGTGGCAGGCCATCTTCGCTGACGGCCAGAATCTGGGCGAGAGAGTTGTTTTTGAGCTGCAGGGAATTGGCACCGGTGAGTGGCGGGATTTGTTCCCAGCGCTGGCGGTTTTGATCCGGGGCTGCGATCTGCATAACGAAGTGTGAGAGGCCATCGCGTGAGGGCAGCATTTTCCGGGGGCCGGTGACCTGAGCATTAACCTGGGGCAGTTCAACGGGCAGCAGGGACGCCAGAACGGTCTGGCCGTAGCCACCTTCGCCAAAGTTGCGTCGGCCACCGGTCATCATCAGTCCGGCGCCGCGACTGCAGCAGCGTGCCAGCGACTGCAGCTGATCGGGCCTGAAGGCGCTGGCGGGAACGTCGCCGATGATGAAGGCGTCGTATCGCCCCGGCTCAAAACAACGATCGGGGATCTGCGATCGACTGGCAAGTGTTCCGGAGCGGACGGGGTAGAAGTCCAGCTGGATCCGACTGCTGTCGTTGATTTTCCTGAGCCATTTCTGTTCGGTGCGGATGATGTCAAAGCAGGCCACGCGGATCCCGCCGCGGCGGACGCGAATGATTGTTTCCACGCGATTGTTGGTGCGGCGGGCTTCACCGGGCAGGGGTTCCACCTCCACAGCCAGTTTCAGATCACCTGATTGCTCGGGAACAAGCTGCAACTGAACGGTTTGTTCGTCCTGATCGCTGCCCGGGGTGACCTGCAGCACCGGTCGGGCCGACTCGACGGCCGCGGCAGGTTCAAGCACTCCGGAACGACCCTCGGGCACGCCGTTGCGATTCTCCAGAGAGATTCGTACGGTGACCGGTTTTCCGCCGGCTCCGGTGGATTTCAGGCGGACTCGGACGGGCAGCACATTTCCCTGGAAGACTTCACGGGACAGATCCAGTTCTTCGAGGGACAGATCGAGCTGACTGCCTCCGGCTTCGCTGCCGCCGTATCCGACCGAATAGATCGGGCGCTGCTGACGGCCCAGGCGACGGGCCGCGGTGGCGGGATCAGAATCGAGACTGCCGAATGCCGCCTGGCGACCATCGCTCAGCAGCAGGACCGCCGCCACGCGATCCTTCGCCATGTCTTCAGACGCCAGTTCGAGGATGCGACCGAGAGCCGTGAGCTGGCCGGGAGCTGTGTCACTGATGGATTCTGCGGCAGTCAGCTGGTCCGCAAAATCGCGCAGCCGGATTTCGCAGCGTTCGGCGAGTGCTTCAAAGACCGGTTTGAGCGAATTGCTGAATTCCGCGAGGGCAGCCCGGCGCGTCCGACCGCCGCTGGCATCTTCCGTCTGCATACTGCGACTGGAATCAGCCAGCAGGTAAATGACGGATTTTGATGCATCCTCATTCGTTACCGAAATGGACGGCCGCAGGGAGACCAGAAACAGCAGCAGCAGAAACGACAGTCGGCACAGTTGCAGCAGGCGTTGTCTGGGCGGAGCAAGATGCCGGATTTGCGACGGGTACGCGCTGCGGATCACGACCAGTGCGACGGCAAACAGGCCGACGACGGCAAGCCATGACCATGCGGGTTCGAACTGCAGCGACATCGGCGATCAGGTTCCCCAGGTGGCAGGGCTCTCCCGAGGGAGAGCCGGCGGTGACATCCTCCGCTGCAGGATAGCAGCATTTGTGGCCATGTCACCTCAGTGCTGTGACTGGTCGCGTCTGGCTGTCGCTGCCGGTTCAGACTGAGAGTGATGCATTTCAACAAACCTCAGATTCGTTGTGATCGATACGATCTTACCTGTGGAACACTGGCCACCATCCGGCAGAATGAATTTCTGCGAGGACCATGCATGCGTGTTCCTGCGGGCCGTGAGCAGCCGCTGGTCGCCTGCTGTAAACCGAGCGGAGGATTCATCTTAGGATTTTCGGTGCCATGCACCGGACGTGGTGGCCGGCGGGCTTCCCGTTGAGAAGCTGGGTGGTTCAGGAAGACAAAGCTGGCAGAACCGGCCTGACTGTCGAAATCCGACTTATCGGGAAATTCCGAGCAGAATCCCGTTGGAAAGTCCGGGAGCGGGGTGTCTAGAATGGCTCGGGCGACCGGTGGGGTGTGTCCGGAGGGCACACAGTGCTGAATTGGCCCGGAAAGTGCTGCGGTTGGGGATGTCATATCGTCGGAATGCAGCGGGGTGTTTCCGACGCTCGTTTCGTCTCCTGTTGTTCAGATCGGACCGGTCATGGATCTTCGTTTGTTCCGACTGTTTCGCGGTCTTGTTTTCGGATTGTGCTGTCTGACGCTGACGGCTTCGCTGTCATCGGCGTGGTGGACGGAGGTCCCGGCAGAACTGCAGCAGCGGCAGCAGCAGTTGCTGACGGCGTACGACAAAGCGCGTGCGGCTGTTGTGGGTGTTTCCGACGGCATGGGCGTCGGCAGCGGCGTCATTGTCAGTTCGGACGGTTATGTGCTGACGGCTTCGCATGTCGTTGAAGGTGGTCGGCGGCGTTTTCGTCGCAGTGGCGGGGGTGATCCGGCGGTAATCATTCTGATGCCGGACGGCACGCAGTATCGTGCTGAAATCCTTGGCAGAAATGCTGATGCAGATGCAGCGCTGCTGCGAATCACTGAACCTCCGCGTGGCGAAGGCGGATTTCCACATGTGAAAATGGGCCGTACGGCTCAGACTTCGCCGGGGCAGTGGTGTTTTGCACTTGGTCATCCCGGTGGTTATCGCAAGGACCGTGAGGCACCGCTGCGTGTGGGGCGAGTGCTGTCCGTGGGCAGTCGGACGGTCGTTTCGGACTGTGCCATTTTGCTGGGAGATTCGGGTGGCCCGCTGTTTGATCTGGATGGTCAGGTGATTGGGATCCACAGCATGATCACCAGCCTGATCATTGAAAACCGGCATGTGGCGATCGATGTCTTCACCAGCGACTGGGATCGTTTGCTGGCGGGTGAGCGCTGGGGTGAGCTGCGTGCGGCGGACAACAATCTTGCCGCCACGGACTTTTTTGGTGTGGAGCTGAAGTGGCAGGACTTCGTGCCGACAGTGTCAGAAGTTCGGGCAGCCGCACCTGCGGAGAAAGCCGGGATTCGCAGCGGTGATGTGCTGCTGGGGGTTGGCGATGGCCGGATTGCAGATCGCCTGGATCTCGGCACAACGCTCGCTCTGCTCGAATCGAATCAGGCTGTCAGGGTGCGGGTGCTGCGTGACGGCGTGGAGACGGAGCTGGCACTGACGACCGGGACGAAGCCTGAGGGGGCCGTGCGTGAGGGTGGCCGTCGGGAGGATGCAGAGGCGGAGGAAGATGACGAGCAGCGACAGCAGGAAATCATGGAGCAGCTCAGCGACAATCGGCGGATTGGCCCCAACGAAAAACGGGATACTCGAGTGCTGAAGCTCTATGAGTCTCTGGCATTGGAGCATCGTGAGGGCGTAGTGGCAATCCGGGACAACGGGCCGCTGCTGTGCCTGGGTACGGTGATAACTGAGGACGGATATATCCTGACAAAGGCATCCGAGCTGAGCAACGCACTGCGTCCGGAGATCGTGTTTCCGAAGGGTGGGCGGGCTCCTGTGCGTGAGCTGGCACGGGACTATTCCTTTGATCTTGCGCTGCTGAAGGCTGACGGGGTTTCGCTGCAGCCGGCGCAGTTCCGGGAATCTCCGGCGACAGTAGGTGAGCTGGCACTGATTCAGGACCCGCGCGGTCGTCCGTCGATTCCGACGGTGATCAGTGTGCGGGCTCATGAAATGGAAAACTCGCGGCGTGCCTTTTTGGGGATTAAGCCGACGACGGCAGAGAATGGTGTGCGTATTTCTGAGATCATTCCGGGCGGAGCGGCTGAGCGGAATGGGCTGAAGGCGGACGATCTGATTCTGTCGGTAGGAGGCCGGGACGTGCAGACGGCTGAGCAGTTGATTGTTCGTGTGCGTGACTTTCAGCCCGGCGATCGGGTTGGCGTGCAGTTCATGCGGGGTGAGAAGATTCAGTCCATGGAGATTGTGCTGACACCGCGATTCACCAACGAGAATCCATTGCTGCCGCTGTACGACAGCCTGGAGACTCGGGGGCAGTTCGCGAGTGTGCATGCCGGTGGCTTTCCGCGAGTGCTGCAGATCGATGCTGATGTATATCCATCCAAGGTGGGAGGTCCGTTGCTCGATTTGCAGGGGCAGGCTCTGGGTCTGGTGATTGCCCGTGCCGATCGTTACCCAACCTATGCGATTCCTGCAGACAGCATTCTGGAAGTCTATCGTCGTCTGCGTGCCGAGGCCGATGCTGCCGCTCAGAATGTTCCTGCTGCCAAACCCTGACACAGTCGCAGACTGAACGGATACCTCGGGTATGACAGATCTGATCCTGCAGAATCCACTGACGCCCCACGATTTTTGGATGAAGAAAGCTCTGGATCAGGCATTGATTGCCTTTGATCAGGGCGAGGTACCGGTGGGTGCGGTGATTGTGCACCGGGATCGCGTGATTGCTGAGGCTTACAATCAGCGTGAGATGCTGCAGGATCCGACGGCCCATGCGGAGATGATCGCGATGACTCAGGCGGCCGAGGTGCTGCAGTCATGGCGTCTGCTGGACTGTACGCTGTATGTCACTCTGGAGCCCTGTCCGATGTGTGCGGGTGCGATCGTGCAGGCCCGTATTCCGATTGTTGTTTATGGCACAGCGGATCCCAAGGCAGGGGCCTGCCACAGTCTGTTCAGCATTACCGGTGATTTGCGACTGAATCATCAGGCGGCAGTGCTGGGTGGGGTGATGCAGGAGGACTGTCGGGCAATTCTGCAGGAATTTTTTCGGCAGCAGCGTGCACTGGGAAAGAAGTAGCGTTGAAATCTGCCGCTGCAGGCTTCAGCCTGGCCCCAAATACGAGGCCGTTTCCGGCAGATTCTGCGGATCTCGACGGCGAGCGGCAGAATCTGCCGATACAGGGTGTTTCAGGGGCACTGGGCGGTTGGTGCGGAGCGGCGTGTTCGCTGAATTGCAACCAAAACTTTAACAGGTATTGACCCAATTTCCGGGTTGCACTAAATCTCGCCCCGTCCGTTGCGGATCTGTCGGCAGAAATCGCCAGTCTGAAACGGAACCTGTCCTGTTCTGCAGATCGGGTTCAGCGGGTTTCTCTCACCCCGTCTTCCTGTTCTGCCTGCCTCCGCAGGGCGTACTGCCCTGGTCTTTTTTGTTTCCTGAACTTCCGGTGTTCGCACGGCGTGTCCATGGCGGGATGTGTGTGCGTTCAACCAGTGTTCTCTCTTCTGCCGCGGTTTTGTTCTGATCTGCCGCGATAGCGACTCTCAACTTCAGGGAAGAAGCACATGCTGTCCAGAAGAATCTCCCTCAGTGCCGCGGTCGGCATCCTGCTGTGCAGTCTGCACAGTGCCCCGGCAGCCGCTCAGTTGTTCGGCAATCCGTGCGCCTGTGGGCCTGCTCAGAATGCCTGGGCGGTTCAGCCTGCCGCTGCCTGCTACCAGACAGTGCCGGTGACCACGTATGTGCAGGAGAAGCAGACCGTTGAAGTCCCCACGTGGGAAACGGTGTACGAGAATCGTGAGGTGACCACGCTGCGTCCGGAAACCGTGGCTCGCACGGTTGAAGTTCCGACGGTGTCGTACCAGAACGTGGTGGAGTACCAGACGGTCAATCGCGACATGGGTCGCTGGATCACTCGATATCATCCCGTATCGAAATGCTCGCCCTGCCAGATCGATCCTCGTCCGGGCGTTGTGGGCTGGCTGAATCGCACGGGCTATTCGATGCGTACTGCGTTTATGCCCAGCTACACGACGTCTCGTGAATACATGCCGAATGTGATGGCATTCAGCGTTCCGGTGACTCGCCAGGTGGCAGTTCGCGGAACGCAGCGAATGACGGTCCAGGAAACTCGCCTTGTGCGGGATGTGCGTAATGAACGAGTACCGGTGCAGAAGCTGGTGTATAAGCCGCAGCAGCGGACAGTGATGCGTCCGGAAACGACCTGGCGAACAGTGCCGATCGGAACGGCGGTGGCGATGTCGCCGTGGGGTGGCGTGCAGACTGTCTATGGTGCTCCTGTGCAGTCTCGTACTGCCGCCAGTCCGACTCCGGATCCCGCCTTCAATCGTTCGGCTGCCGGCGGTGGTTCAGCGGATCCGGCAGATGGTGACCAGCAGTTCCGTCGCAGCAGCAATGAAGACGAGAGCATTCAGCGATCATCCTTCCGCCGTTCTTCGGAGGAGGAGTCTGACCCGAATTTCAGTCTCCCGCAGACTCGCCGTGATCAGCCTTCGCGAGTTCGTGAGAACGGCCTCACTGAGACTCGTTCCAATTCCGGTGATTTGCGGGTTGCCGGCAGTTCCGGTGGCTGGCGTGCCAGCCGTCGTGGCCCTGACACTGCTCTGACTGCCAGTACGGCCCCTGTGCTGTATGTGTCTGACTCGGATGACGAGCAGTGATTGTTGCTGACGTTTTGAACTGAATTGAGCGAGCCGGCGCCCTGCCGGTTCGGTACGAAGCCCTTCCCCCTTTCTCCCCTCTCTCTTCTCCTCTCTGTGTTCTGCTGATGCGTCCCCTCGCGGCACCGGTATCATGCCGGTGCCCATTTTCTTGCGCCCCCTGCGCTGTTGAATGTTTCTCAGCCAAACCACATGGCTCCGTTTTTCCCCCCGATTGCTCGATCCGTTTCCGCTGGCTGCTTAAGATGCCTGCGTGCGATGCGGCTGACGCTGCATCAGGCTGATTCTGGCTGGCGGAGGGTGGTGCGATGGCGGTGCCGCAGATTGTTCCTGGAAAAACTCGTATTGGCTGGATTGGCACGGGTGTGATGGGGGCCAGCATGTGTGGCCACCTGATTTCCGCCGGCTATTCGGCGACGGTGTACTCGCGAACTCGCCAGAAGTCCGAGCCATTGCTGGCCCGTGGTGCTCAGTGGGCGGAAACTCCCGAGGCTTTGGCGAAGCAGTCTGACGTGGTGTTCTCGATTGTGGGCTACCCGGCGGATGTGCGCGAGGTGCTGCTGGGGTCGCAGGGGGCACTGCGCGGAGCGGCTCCGGGCTCTGTGCTTGTCGATATGACCACCAGCCAGCCATCTTTGGCTGTGGAAATCTGGGAAACTGCGAAGGCTCAGGGGGTGTACTCCGTGGATGCTCCGGTGTCAGGCGGTGACCTTGGTGCACGAAATGCCACGCTGTCCATCATGCTGGGAGGCGATCAGGAAGTGACCGAGGCTCTGCAGCCGCTGTGGGAAGCGATGGGCAAAACGATTGTGTATCAGGGCTCGGCCGGCAGTGGTCAGCACACCAAAATGGTGAATCAGACTCTGATTGCATCGAACATGATTGGTGTGTGCGAGGCACTGCTGTATGGCTATCGAGCGGGCCTGGATCTGCCGACGGTGTTGAAATCGGTGGCCAGTGGTGCTGCCGGCAGCTGGTCGCTCTCGAATCTGGGACCCAGGATCATCGCGGACAACTTTGATCCGGGATTTTACGTTGAGCACATCATCAAGGACATCGGGATTGTCCTTGATGAATCTCGGAGGATGGGGCTGTTTATGCCGGGTCTGGCGTTGGCGGAGCAGCTGTATCGGGCCGTGCAGGCGCAGGGTCACGGCCGCGCCGGGACGCAGTCGCTGATCCTTGCATTGGGGCAGATGGCGGGGTTTGACTGGCGGCAGCGTCCTGCTGCCGGGGGTCAGGGGACCTGATTTTGGCTGAGCCACTGTTGCGGATCGCCTCTGCCGGATTTGAACTCCCGTGACAGCCCGTTATTCTTCGTACCGTGCAGTGTGACGGGTGGTTGTCGGTCATTGCGGACCGGAAAAGGATGAATGAATTATGAAGCGACGTGGTGAGATGTTTTCCGGGCTCTCGGTGGCCCTTGTGACTCCGTTTTCCAGTGATGGTTCGCTCAACGAATCCATGCTGAAGTCACTGATTGATTTTCATGTGGAGTCCGGCACGGACTGTGTGGTGCCGGTGGGGACTACAGGCGAAAGCCCGACGCTGACGCACGACGAGCATGAGCGTGTCATTTCTTTGACCTGCGAACACGCGGCCGGGCGAATTCGCGTGATGGCCGGTACGGGATCCAACAGCACGGCGGAGGCCATTCGACTGACACGGTCGGCCAAGCATGCTGGTGCTGATGGTGCGCTGATGGTCGCGCCTTACTACAACAAGCCCACGCAGGACGGCTTCTTCCAGCATTTTCGGGCGGTTGCTGAGCATGTGGATTTGCCGATCGTGCTCTACAACATCCCCGGTCGAACTGCGAAGAACATGGAGCCCGAGACGATCTGTCGGATTGCTGACACCTGTCCCAGTGTGGTGGCGATCAAGGAATCCACCGGTTCGATGGATCAGGCGTCACAGATTCTGTCGGCATCAGAGCTGACGGTTCTGTCCGGGGATGACAGCCTGACACTGCCGTTGCTGTCGATCGGGGCAACTGGGGTGGTTTCCGTGGCTGGCAATATTGTACCGCGGGATGTCAAGGCGATGCTGACGGCCTTTGCCGCTGGCGACACAGCCACGGCGATGCAGTGGCATCATCGACTGTTTCCGCTGTGTCGGGACATGCTGGGCCTGTCCACGAATCCGATTCCGGTGAAGGCTGCGATGCGACTGCTGGGGCGTGAGTGTGGTGAAGTTCGCCTGCCGCTGACTGCCCTGTCGGATGCTCAGATGTCAGCATTGCGGACGACTTTGGCCCGTTACGGTCTGCTGTAGAACTGCGGCGGGGGCGCATGTTTGCTAGGGCAGAAACCCGCGTTCCCGCAGTTCCTGAATATTGTCGGGTGCGCTTGAGATAATGCGTTCGGAGGCGTACCGAAAGACGGCAAATCCGGCCATTTCGGCGGGAGCAGACAGGACAGCGATTTGGTCTTCGTCTTCGCTGTCCAGTTGTCTGTTGAGCCTGGCAACGGCTTCTTCGATGGTGTCGGTGACGATGGATTCGGGGCCGGCCTGATTGGTCAGCCGCATGTTGGAGAACGCGGCGGAGCGGGACATCAGGAATTCGATGAATCCCGCATCTTCCTGCTCTTCAAAAAAGTTCCGCAGTTCCGGGTGCATATTTTCCGGTGTGATAATGCGAGCGCGGCTGATGGTAATTGAGCCTCGTCGGATTCGCACCAGCTTTTCGGTTTCGGACGACGTGACCAGGAAGTAGTGCAGGTCTGAATCACCAAAGGTGAACAGTCCCGTCTGTACCGGTCGTTCGATGCGCACCCTGGACCACGCCTCGCGCAGCCTGCGAAATTGTTCGAAGCCTTCAAACATGTGATTGGTCAGTGTCCTTTGGGGGGATTTTTCAGGCGTTCGGCCTTCTGTTCATCGGACAGTTCATCCCATTCTTCGAGGCACGGTGGGCAGCAGAAGCCAACTTTCTGTCCGTTCCAGTCCTTGACCAGTTCAGCGGTCAGGTCAGGAGCATTGATGTCACCGCCCATGATGGGGCATTTGGCATTCACGACCTGCAGAGCTGCCGTGGCGGCCGCGGCTGCCGGGGCGACTGCGGAGGCGGGATCGGTGGATTCGCCGCAGCCGGAAACTGGCAGCAGCAGGCAGGTCAGCAGCAAAATGCGTCGCACGATGGAAGCTCCGGAAGAGTGGTTTGGAGAATTGATGCTCAACAGAAAAGCGAATGTGCCGGGATGCAGTGTATGCAGACGACCGGAGTTTGACAGCCATTCTCTGTGATCCTGCGTGCAATTCCTCCGCACAGAACCGGGAAAACCCCCGAAACGGCTGGATTTCAGAACGGGATGCATCGATTCTGCGGGGGTGTTTTTCTATTCTCTGGTGCGGTGCTGGGGAAGGTCGCGATCGGTTCACCAGGCAGTTCAGGCAGGACGGCAGCAGACATGGGTGAGCTTCTGACGGGGCAGGGTATGGCAGCCCTGCTGACTCTGACATCGCTGGAGCTGGTTCTGGGGATCGACAATGTGATCTTCATCGCCATTTTGTGCGGTCGGCTTCCTGAGCGGGATCGAGACAGGGCTCGACGGCTGGGACTGGGGCTGGCGGTGGTTTCACGAATTCTGCTGGTCCTGGCGATCGGCTGGGTGATGGGCCTGAAGGAGCCGTTATTCCGGCTGATCGGGCGCGAGGTGACCGGGAAGGATTTGATTCTGATACTGGGCGGCGTATTTCTGATCTTCAAGGCGACAAAGGAGATCCATCATCGTGTGCAGCAGGCGCGAGTGGACTCTTCGGGGGCGAAGAAGGTCGTCAGTCAGGCATCGGTTCTGTTTCAGAATCTGTTGATTGATGTAGTGTTTTCGATTGATTCCGTGATTACAGCGGTGGGGATGACTGAGGATCTGCCGAATCCGATTCCGGTGATGATCACCG
>SXXK01000538.1 GCA_005791255.1 Planctomyces sp. | reverse complement strand
GAGCAGTGCGAACTTTGGATTCTGAATGTGGCACAGGCAGGCAGGTGCTGAGTGCAGGCTTTGCGGAGCGAAACGCGTGGATGGGTGCGGTGCCCCTGCGCTCCGCATATTGAATTGTTTCAGGAGCGGTTGCGGAGGGCAAGTGTGGCAGGCTGCCCGGGCGGGCAGCGAGAACCGTTTGGCTGTGCAGGCCACCCCCCGAGGGGAAAAATCACCAGTGGTTTTGTGAACATATTTGCACTGCGGGTTTCCCCTGGAAAACTACCTTTCGCACGTTGTGTTCGAAGCTTCCTGACGCGAAAAATGGAAAACATGTCTCTTTTTATCTCAAATTCCGTGAATCAAGTGGGTTGCAGCAGTGAGAAAGTGTTAAGTTGAACGAATCGGGTGTGCGGAATGGAGTCACTTCGCACACCTGTAGTGTTCTCTTAACGCCGTTTTTTGGCCTTTCTGCGACAATTCTGGGATGTTCAGTGTTCTGCTCACTGGTCGTCTGTACACGTGTTTCTCCGCCAGTTTTCTGCCCGATTTTTCCTCCAACTCGTTAAAAACATTCTCGCTTCCCTCCTGACGATCCTTTGGCGGCAACAGTTTTGCCACCCCTGACGGCGACTTCACGGGTCTGCGGCAGGGTTTTGTGTCATCGACTGCCAAAGGACTCCTGTTGTTCCGGGGGGTAGAGACCAGGGCTGATCTGATGACTGCTGCTTCTGACTATTCGGGCGACCTGAGTCGTGGATTTTCTGCTGAGTTGCCAGCGTCTGCTCCGGTGTTTTCCATGCGGACTCTGATGCTGACTGCAGCGGACTCATCGGCGGACGAGGCAGCGGTTTCGGGGGCATTGTCGGGTGCGGGGGCAGGGGCAGGGCCGGGTGAGGTTTCTGCCATGTGTGATCTGTGCGGGATTGACCGTGGCCAGTATGTGGCGTGGGAGCGACGTCGGGACGAGGCGCGGCAGGTCTTTGAGCGTCTGTCGCGTCGTGAGCAGGAGATTGCGGGGTTGGCGGCAGCGGGTCTGTCTTCGCGGGATTGTGCGGACCGGCTGGGGATCAGCGTCAAGACCGTTGAGAAGCATCGACTTTCGGCTTATCGCCGGCTGGAAGTGCCCGGTCTGGCGGGTTTGATCCGGATTTTTCTGGAGGCGGATATGCCGGTGCCGGCGGGTGTGCCGTTTGCGGGTGAGTCGGCGGAAGACGTGGCCTGATCCCGTTTCGCCCGATTTTCCACAGGAATTCCCTTTTTCTTCCCGATTCCCCGCGCTTCCGAGCCCGTGGAATTCGCCAAACCTGCCCCCCGACGATATGCTCGGGGCAGCCAGGGTTTGTGCCATTTCCTGCCTGCGTTTTCAGCGGCCGGGCTCTGACTGTTTTTTCATTCTTTCTATGGGAAGTCCTGAGGCGTTGCCGGGGGGAAATCGATGGAGCTGTTGCTGGGGCGAGCATCAAGAATTGCGGGGCGGGTGTTGTGTCTGCAGGCTTTACTGGGCCTCGCGGGGGCTCAGGTGCCTGCCGTGTCTGCTCAGGAGTCAGCTCCCGTATCACCGGAGCGTGCGGAGATCGTGCGCCGGGTGACTCACGACATCACGCTGCTGGCGTCGGAGGAGTTTGAGGGGCGTGGGGTCGAGACGAAGGGTATCGAGCTGGCAGCTCAGCATATTCTTAAGGAGTACGAGGCTGCGGGTGTGAAGCCGGGTATGCCGGACGGGACCTGGCGGCAGGCGTTTGAGGTTGCGATTGGTGACACGGTGATTTCTGACAGCACGGCAGTGACTTTGCAGGGGCCTGGCGGGTTGCAGCTGCAGCTGAAGCTGGGTGAGCAGTTCCAGCCGATTCGTCGCGGCAGGAACGGCGAGGCGACGGGGGGTGTGGCGTTTGTTGGTTACGGGATCTCATCAGCTGAGGACAAGTACGACGAGTACTCGGGGGTGGACGTCAAGGGCAAGGTGGTGGTCCTGATTCGGCGTGAGCCGCAGAACCGACCTGACGGGGCCTTTCGTGGTCAGGAGACCAGTCCGAATGCCTATATTGATCGTAAGCTTGAGCTGATTCGCAATTCGGGTGCTGCGGGTGTTTTGTTTGTGAACGACATGGGTGCGGAGGGGGACGAGTCGGACGAGCTGGCTGATCCTTCCAGTTTTGGCAACGACGAATCAGCGGTTCCGTTTGCGCACGTGACGCGCGCGGTGGTGGACGAGATGTTGAAGGCGGTTCCATTGAAGGGGGCTGACGGTCAGGCGCTGACCAGTCTGAAGGACGTGTGCGCGGCAATCGATCAGACTCTGAAGCCGTTGTCGCAGGATCTTCCGGGCTGGACCGCCACCGTGTCGACTCGTTTTGAAGCCAACACGGTGACGGCATACAACCTGATTGGTGTGGTTGAGGGCGAGGGGCCGCTGGCGGATGAGACGATTGTGATTGGTGGTCATTACGACCATCTGGGATTTGGTGGTTACGGATCCCGCGCTGCGACTCGGACGGGTGAAGTGCACAACGGTGCTGACGACAATGCATCCGGCACGGCTGCTGTGATGGAGTTGGCTCGGCGTTTTGCGGCCGGTCCGAAGCCGAAGCGTCGGCTTGTGTTTATTTGTTTTTCGGGTGAAGAACGTGGCCTGCTCGGCAGTGCTCATTACGTTCGCGAGCCGGTGTTTCCGCTGGAGAACACGGTGGCGATGCTGAATTTCGACATGATCGGCAATCTGCGGAACAACAACGTGGAGGTTGGTGGTGTGGGGACAGCGGCTGAGTTTGCTGAGGTTGTGAAGAAGGCGGACGAGGCGATTTCGGTGGATGTGACGGCGGTGGAGAGTGCGTTTGCGGGCAGCGATCATCTGCCGTTCTATCAGCGTCAGATTCCGGTGATGTTTTGTTTCACCGGGATGACCGACATTTATCATACTCCAGATGACGATTCGAAGACTCTGAACATGGAGGGAGCGGTGCTGGTGATTGACTATTCCGAGCAGTTGCTGCGGGGGATGTCCGACCTGCCTGCTCGACCGGCCTTTGCATCGTCTCAGCCGGGCCGTCGTCGTGCCGGTCCGCGGACTCCTTATCTGGGACTGCAGCCGGATCTGGCAGCCAGCGGAGCTGACGGGATTGTGGTGCGGACGGTGCGTCCTGAGTCACCGGCGGCGGCTGCGGGTCTGCAGACGGGCGACGTGATTGTGAAAGTGGCGGACAAGGATGTCGAAGGCTATCAGACTCTGATTGAGACGCTGGGAGCAGCGAAGGCTGGCGACAAGCTGAAGCTGACGGTGAAGCGTGGCGAGTCGACGATGGAGGTCGAGGCGACTCTGGGCGAGCCACGTCGCTGAGTGCGGATTGTCTCCGGGGGAATTGCGGTTGGGGATGAAGTATGTCCGGTGTTGACAGTGCAGCTGTTCCTCTGGTGGGTGTCATCATGGGCAGCCGTTCGGACTGGGAGACCATGTCTGAAGCGGCTGCCATTTTGACTCAGTTCGGTGTAGCTCATGAGTGCCGCGTGGTTTCCGCGCATCGGACTCCGGCGTGGCTGACAGAGTATTCCGTGTCGGCTGCGGGGCGCGGGTTGCGGGTGATTATTGCGGGGGCTGGTGGTGCTGCGCATCTGCCGGGCATGGTCGCGTCCCAGACTTTGTTGCCGGTGCTGGGAGTACCGGTGCAGAGCAAGGCATTGAACGGTCTGG
>SXXK01000058.1 GCA_005791255.1 Planctomyces sp. | reverse complement strand
GGTGAAGGACGGGGTGAGAGTTCGTATCGTTTTCTTCGAAACGACTCATTTACAAAATCGACCACTTGAGTTCGGCTCACGCTGCTTTCTGGTCTCTTGACGCCACCGCAGACAGGCGTCACTTCCGCGCTGAACACACCACTCTTAGAACGGAGGATTGTTTCGTTTCAAGTGCCCTGGGAGCGTCCTGCGCCCCGGAGAAACTGAACACAAGAACACACTTAGGTCGCGTGCTATACGGCGTCAGTGAACGGTGTCCATATGTCGAAGTCGTTCTGGAACAGATTGGTGTCGTGTTTTGTGCCGGACCGGCCTGAGCGTCCGCGGCCGTGGACACGGACGGCCCGGCAGCATACCGTGTCGCGGCGTCATCTCCGGCGTACGGAGTCGCTGGAGAGCCGAATCCTGCTCACCAGCGGGTTGACCGAAATACTGCAGTACACCGGCGGATACACCGTGCCGGTCGGTGGCCTCGAAATTGAAATTGGCGGATACGAGGCCGGCAACCCCGCGGGTGGCAGCAACGACGACGGCTTCGATCAGATTCAGGTACTCAGCGGATCCACGAATCTGTCCACAGGCGTCCTCGACATTCGACTGGTCAACAACTTCGTCCCCAACATCGGCGATCGCTTCAACTTTCTGCAGATCAGCGGCGGCAGTCCGGTTAGCACAACATTTCCGCTTGCGACCGGAATGTTCTCGTTTCCCGCCGGCGACCGATACTTCGACATCATCAGCGATGGCAGTGGCGGATTGACTCTCGAGGTCAAGGGGTTCCTCAACGGACTATCTATGGTTCCTCAGGTGTCTGACCGTGACGCCCTTGGTCGGTTTCTTGGCGACTATTTCGCAGCTCCGTCATTTACATACACTGGCCAGATGTCAGTTGCCGGGCTGGCCAGCATCTCAGGGAACTTTATTCTTGAGCAAAGCAATGGTGAAACGATTGCCGCTGGCACTGGTCTGACGGCCTCCATGACCGGTGACTCCAGCGGCCTCGCTGTCACGAATGCTACGTTCGGACTCGTAGTATCCAGCGATGGAAACTACGCCCTGGAAGCAGCGGGCGATGCCAGTCTGAGCGGACTTGCCGGCGTTTCACTGGGTGGAACACTATCCCTCGAACGGAACAGCACCGCCACCGCAGTGAATCGCACGGTCACAGTCAGCAGCACAACGGCTGTCATCGATGTACCCGCCAGTGCCCGCCAGTTCGCCGGAAACAATCTTACGCTCACCGTGGATAATTACGCAGCGCTGCAGGGAAACTTTGCATTCGATCAGGCGTCGGGAAATCTGCGCGGTGTGGCAACCTCTGCCTCCGGGGCGCTGACCGCAGGAACCGTTTCCGCTGGCCTGACCGGCGGAACACTCGCCATGGTCGCAACGCCTCAGGACAAGCTGGCCCTCGAAGCTCAGGGAACACTCAGCCTGTCCGCCACGGGAATCTCCAGTGCCACAGCCAGCGTTGCCAGACTGCGATACAATTCCACCAACACCACATGGACCGGGCAGAGCATCTCGATCGGCGGTACGACTGCCACCTTCGCTGACCTTCCGCAATCACCGTCACTTCAGGTTCTTTCGCTGCAGGGCCTGTCTGCCAGGCTTGGAAACTTCGTCACCATCACCGGTAATGCAGCAATTCAAAAAGATGCCACAGAGCTGCAGGCTGTCATCACCAATGCAACAGCGACCGCAGCGGCGGGCTCCGCTTCAGCCGGTGTCTCCGCATCTGCCGCAGCACTGGTGCTTGACTCAACCGGAAACCGCCAGTTCTTTGCCGAAGGCAGTTTCCAGCTGAACATTGCCGATATTGGCGGCATCAGCGGAACCGCAATCTCCGCGCAGAACACCTTCGCATCGGCCAGGCCCTCACGGTCAATCACTGTTGACGGCACGACAGTCACCCTGCCGTCCATGACCGCAAATTCGCAATCCCTCGCCGCCAATGCACAGTTCACTGTTGAAAACTTCATTACAGCCAGCGGTAACCTCGTCATCGACAGCGGATCTCAAACCGTCACACTTCACGACGGCAGCACACTCAGCGCCGACGTCCTCAAAATCGGTGGTTCCAGCCTGACAGGATTTGCCGGACTCAATGGCCCCGCCTCGAATCCCAATGCCGCCGGAATCAGCCTGCATCACATGCAATTCGGCGTCGTCGCAGCCACTGATCCGGCCACTCCCGGTCGACGCTGGCTTGCCGGAATCGCGACGGTCGATTCCATCGCAGCGCAAAATCTTGGTGACACCACCCTGGAAAGCTCCAGCCTCGCGTTGTCAATTAATCGACCGGACAGCTCCGGGGCACTTGTCAACTTCGCCGCGTCGCCCGTCTCCATCGCCACCGCAGCTGCAGATTCAATCACACTGAATACCGCATCCAGCGAAGGATCGCATGCAGCAGCCGCGGGAACCGTTTCCGGAGTCATCGCGGGATTCGCAGATGCCTCCGGCAGCTTCAAAATCAAGCGGACCGTGACCGACAGTGTCGCCAGACTGCACGTCGGTGCCACCAACCTGCAGGCGTTTGTCGGGAACCAGGCTGGCACCGATTCGGCGAAGGGTGTGCAAATCTCCAGTGGCACACTTGGTATGATCGTCGTCGCCGGAAACTCCGGACAGCCAGCTCGCTACGCTGTCACTGCCTCCGGTCAGGCCGGCACTCGAGGACTGTCAGACCTCACCCTCTCCGGCACCCTCGAATTGCAGGCTCAGCGTTTCGGCGCAGCAATCGATGAAACCATCAGTGTGGGAAGCGGTACCGTCCGAGTCCGCCACGACGATGCTGCAAATTCCACGCGTGTCACAGGCTACACCACCCTTGGCACCCCCATCGCCGATCTGACAGGCAATTTCACTGCAGAATCCACAGGCACATCCCCCACCAGACGATTGCTGCTGGCAGCCAGCGGCATTACAGGATTCGTCGGCAACAACCGAGGCACAGTAACCACTGCGGATGACAGCGGCATCCAGTTCACTAACGGCAATCTTGTTGCCGTCATCAACCCCAACGGAACCTGGGCCATCGACGCCTCCGGCAGTGCAGGAGTCACAGGAATCACAGGTGTGGCTCTGACCGGAACGTTCGCTGCAACTAAAAACACGACCGGCACTGACGTCAACGAATCGTTCAGCGTCGGCGGCACGACTCGCACCCTGGCCGTACCGAAGGACGCCTCAAGCTTCGCGGGCACTGCCACCTTCAGCGCTGAAAACTCGGTCTTCCTCACCGGAACCATCGCTGTCGAAAAGAAAAACGCCACTATCACCCTTGCCGACGGCAGCACTGTCCACACAACAGCCGTCCAGATCGGCGGTTCCGGCCTCTCAGGCTTTGCGGGACTCAATGCCGCACCAGGAAGCAGTGATCAGACCGGGGTCAGCCTCTCCAACCTGTCCTTCGGATACACGCTCGCAACACCAGTTAACTCTCAAAGCGGCACAGACAGACGCACGTGGAGCGCCCTCAGGGCTACCGTCGGCCAGGCCGCACTCGTCGGAGTCGATGTCGTCACAGCGTCAGTCGCCAATCTCTCACTCAACATGAATCGCGCCGGCGGCACGCTCAACGGAAACCCCAACACCGTCACTGCGGACTTCACCGTTGCACCACTCGCAAATAACGTCGGAGGACAGTCCTCAACGCTCGACTTCAAAGGAAGCATGCTCCGAGCCACAGCCCTCATCGAATTCGGAATCTCCGGGTTCGTTAACCTCCGCGGAAGATTCGGAATCGAATTCGGAGACATGGACGTCGCACTGCCGTCATTCCCCGGTATCAGCCTGCCAACGAACTTCGTCCGATTCTGGGGCATCGATGTCGATGCTGCTGTCGGAGTCAACGGACCCTCGTGGAGCAATTCCGATTTCACAGGCTTCGACATCTCAGGGCTTGATTTCAATCTCATGCTCAATATGCGGAACCTCGCCACCGCACCGCTACCCGAACTCGGCAGCATGAAATGGTTCACACTCAACGCCGTTATCCCCGAAATCAGCTTCGAACCGTTCCTCGAGTTCCGGGTGCCCGAACTGCCGGCAAACCTGCCCAAACTCACCGTAAACCTCACCTACGACGTCCCAACTCTCAGCGTCCCTGTCCCCTGGATCAACTACGCC
>SXXK01000537.1 GCA_005791255.1 Planctomyces sp. | reverse complement strand
CTCGATCATGGAGGGTGCAACAGGCCGCTCAGGCGCTGTGGCGGCGATGCAGCAGGTGCGCAACCCGATCCTCGCCGCACGTTTGGTGATGGACAAGACGAAGCACGTGCTGCTGGTGGGTGCGACGGGCGAGATGTGGCTGGAGTGCCGCGGTTGTGGCTGAGCGGAGGTTGTGATGGATTTTTTGCAGTTGAGTGGCAAGACGGTTTTGGTGACGGGGATAGCGAATCGCAAAAGTGTGGCGTGGCATACTGCCAGTCTGCTGAAGGCTGCGGGGGCACAGCTGGTGTTGTCGGTACGCAGTGAGGCACGTGCGCAATCGGTGCGAAAGTTGTTTCCGGACGAGCCGATTCACGTGTGTGATTTTTCGCAGCAGTCGCAGATTGATTCGCTGCGTGATGCGGTGGCAGCGCAGTTTCCGGTGCTGCACGGGTTGGTGCATTCGGTGGCTTTCGCAGATTATTCGGCTGGCTGGCTGCCCTTCCATCAGACTCCGCGTTCCGCCTTTCTGCAGGCGGTGGACATTTCCTGTTTTTCGCTGATTGCGTTGAGCAATGCGTTTCGCGAGCAGCTGGATCCGCAGACGGGCAGTGTGGTGACGATCTCCATATCAACGACTCGCATGGCCGCTGAAAACTACGGCTACATGGCACCTGTCAAAGCGGCTCTGGATTCGTCTTTGTGTTTTCTGGCGAAATCCTTTTCTCAGTTTTCTCGGGTTCGTTTTAATGCCGTATGTCCGGGGCTGTTGAAGACTTCGGCGTCGGCGGGGATTCCGGGATATGTGGACAGTTATTTGTTTGCCGAGAAGGCGACGCTGCGGAAGCAGGCGGTGCAGACTGAGGAGGTCGCGGCAGCGGTGGCATTTTTGCTGAGTCCGCGTTCTTCCGGCATCAATGCTCAGGGGCTGGTGATTGATGCGGGGATGGGGATCAACTACTTTGACAATCAGTTGCTGCAGGGGCCTGGTCACACCTGAAGTGCAGACAGTCAGAGGCTGAATTCCCGTTCGCTGGATTGTCTGCAGCAACCTCAGGAATACCGCGGTGTTTTTGCGGGCTCCGGCGGCTGCGGGTGTAGAATTTCGCGGATTGCATGTGCTGCCGGCGAATTGGTTGGTTGGGTGCAGAGGGGGGGTAGCGAATGAAGGCGGGCTCGAAAACATTGCGGGTATTGATCCCCGGAAATGCTCGGTCGGGCATGTCTGCAGCCTCATTTGTGCTCGGTTCGGTCCTGTGGGCTTTGGTGCTCGCGCTGGTGTTCTACCTCTACGTGTTTCGTGGCAGGTCGGACGGTGCTGCGGGTGTGCCGGGGCAAACCGGGGGTGTGTCTGGCGCTGCCGGGGCCGGGCAATCGGATACGGCCACGCCACCTGACGATGCGGTTGTGGCGTCGACAAAGACGATCAGGATTGGTTTTCCGACCAGGCCTCTGCCGCCCTTTGAATTTCCGGAATGTCAGGGTGGCACAGTCAGTCTGGACAGTCTGAAGGGACGTCGCTGGCTGGCCAGCTTTGTGTTTACTCGGTGTGTCACCACCTGCCCCGTGATCACTCGCGATATTTCCGTACTGCACAAACGTGTGGCTGAGTCCAGTCCGGACTTTGTGTTTGTAACATTTTCGGTGGATTCCAGTTTTGATACGGCTGAGGTGTTGCGGAAGTATGCCGAGACATTTCAGGCGGATCCCGCGCGGTGGAAGTTCCTGACGGGGGACGAGCAGGCGATTCACGATCTGATTCGACGTGGTTTTGTGCAGTATGTGCAGCCGAATCTGGGGGAGCAGCGGAAGCCGGGATTTGAGGTCGCGCACACGAATCGTGCGGTGCTGGTGAATGAGGCTGGCTTGCCGGTGGCAACGTATCTGATGACGGTACCGGAGGATGTGGTCAAGTTGCGGCGTGTGATTGAGGGGCGGGAGGAATTTCCGCAGCCCGGACCTCTGCTGAAGACTGAGTCGACGGGTGAGAATCCTGATGTGCAGTTGAACCTGTTGCCGGCCGCGGCGGGTGACGGCGGATCAGCCGTTGATCCGTCCGGTGGTGATCCGTCCGGTGGTGAGAAGTCCGGTTCAGGGGCGTCTGAGACTGGTGAAACGGGCGGGGCGGCTGCAGAGGCTGATGGTGGGGGATTGCAGCCGGGTGCCGGGGATGGATGTGTCGTTTCGGAGTCTGCCGGGGACGCGGAGTCCGGCGATTCGCCGGAGCCGCAGGAGCCGCAATTGGATGGTGGCGGCGGAGTTGAGCAGGTGCAGTCCGAGGCATCGTCGGGCGCAGAAGTTTCGGACGGCCTGAAAGAGACGCCATCTGCAGTTCCTCAGGCTGCGTCGGCAGCGGAGCAGAATCGAGCGATTGATCAGGTTCTGCCGGACTGGGTGAAGTTTCTTCCAACGCTGAATGCGGGCTTGAATTCGCTGTGTTTCTGTCTGTTGCTGTCTGGGTACTTATTGATTTTGCGTGGTCGGAAGATTGAGCATCGCAACTGCATGATTGCGGCGTTTGTGGTGTCGGTGGTGTTTTTGGGGTGTTATTTGACCTATCATGAAGCTTTGCATGCGTATACGGGGCGTCGTGGCCGGGCATTTGTGGGTTCAGAGTTGGCGCGGTGGCTGTATTTGTCGATCCTGGTGCCGCATGTGTTGCTGGCGGCAGCGGTGCCGGTGCTGGCGTTGCGAGTATTTTGGCTGGCCTGGAAACAGCGGTGGGTGCAGCATCGTCGTTTGGCTCGGGTGACGTTGCCGATCTGGGGATTTGTCTCGGTGACGGGGGTGGTGATTTACTGGATGCTGTACCACTGGCCGTGGAGCACAATGGCTCCTACGGCCATCATGCCGGGCAATGCAATCTGAGGAACTGGTCGAATTGGCTTGTGTGAGGACAGTTTTGGGGGTTTGGTGTCGGGAATTCGCCGGGATTGGCCGGATTCCAATGGATTTTCCGGTCGAATCTGCGTCGAATAACGGTTGAGTGTTGGTTGTTCGTCATGGCAGTGTCTCGCAGAACCAGGGCAGTAACAGATGAAACTGGTACGCAATCTGTTGTGTGTGGTGGCGATGGGTGTGGTGGTCGGTCTGGGGCCGATTTCGACATGTGTCCAGGCCTGTCCCGGGTGCAAGACTGCGAACGAGACTGAGTCGCGTCGTCCGCGGGCTTACATGATGAGCATCCTGTTTATGCTGGGGATGCCGGCAACGATCGTAACGGGCTTTGGAGTGGCGTTTTACCGAATGTCTCGTCAGAGCCCTGAGCAGGCGGCACTGATGCAGCAGTATCTGGACCAGCAGGCTCAGCAGCAGCGTCAGCAGGACCAGCAGTTGTGACATGTCTGGTATGACTGCCGGAATCGGTGTGATCGTTGCAATCCGTCGCGAACCGTGAAAACCTGCGGCACCGAACCTTGCAAGTTCAGCGGATGTCTGCATACTGGTGTGCTCGGCAGCCGAAACCGTTGCCGTGTCAAAGAACCGGGCGATTAACTCAGTTGGCTAGAGTGCATCCCTTACAAGG
>SXXK01000536.1 GCA_005791255.1 Planctomyces sp. | reverse complement strand
TCGAATCACCCGTGTTGGTCACCGTGCAGGTATTCACCACACAAACATCCGCCGACTCGCCCTCCAGCGCCTCACGATAGCCGCTCTGCAGCAGGGCCTCGCGGACCAGCTGAGTCTCATACTGGTTGACTTTACAGCCCAGAGTCACCAGGCGGCAGGTTCGGTCGGTATTCATGGACAGTAAAGTCAGTGCAGGGCGAAAGGGACGAGGCGAGAAAACAGGGACGGGCGGGTGAGGATTCTAGACCGGAAGAGTGGCCGAGTCGACTGAAACGGGAGGAAAAGCGGCCAGTCTCGATTTCTTCTGACCGCGGTGCCCATTCAGCCTGCCCCACCAATGCCTCCTGAACCACGAATGCACACAAATCTGCCGCTGCCACTCGACTCGTGCTCACGCTCGGACTGATTTCAGCGTCCTGCCACTGTCAGCGGCATTCGAAAACGATTTGGGGGCAAGGCCAGCCAGTGTTCTCTCTTCTGCTGCGTCAATGCGCAGCAGCCCCTTTGACACGCGTCGCAGGCGTCCCCTCCGACCTCAGACGCTCAACCGGCGCTCGAGGGATAGCCACGCCTCGATCCACCTCGCGGCTCGACGACCCTGATCAAATGAATTTGTTCAAAATTTCGGGTTTTCTGCCTTTGGTGGCGGAGCTGGAGAAAGCGGCCTGCCCACAGAAATCCCGGAAGGACCAATCAAACGCTGAACACCAGAACTGGTCGGCGGATGGGTGTTCGACATCGCGCTGTTCGCCACGGCTGAGAGCCTGAGATCTCGGATGTCGGCAGAAGTCGCTGCCGCTGTTGGCATTGTGGTGCGTGGATTCCGCTGGCTGCAGATCCCGGTGCGTCTCAAAGCCCGACGGTCAGGAACACGCATCCACCAGCCCCTGAATTCTCAAAGTTGCCTTCCCCTGCAACCTGAGGTAAACTCAGTCGCCTGCAGCGGATTTGCTCTGGGGACAGCGTGAAAGTGAACGACACCACATGACAACACCGTCTCCAGCCCAGCCCACGCTCAAAATCGACCGCTCGGTGCTCACGTGTGATGATAATTTTGATGACCCTGAACAGAGGCTCTGGTGGCACCGGCAACCCCCGGAGACTCGTCTCCAGCACATGCTGGCTCTGCGGAAAATGAATTATGGTGATGAGTCTTCCGCCAGACTTCAGCGAGTTCTTGAAATTGCTGAATTGCCACCACGTTGATTACCTGCTCGTCGGTGCTGCAATCAGGGCGTTTGGGTTTAACACCCCGAATCTCACCGTAGATCTTTTTCTGCAGCGGCGGCGAATCGTGCGAATGGGTCATCCTCCGATTCGCATCGAAGTGATGAACGAAATTGATGGCGTGACCTTCGAAGAATGCCGGCCCGCCGCGATCCTCGCTTTCATCGATGGAATTCAGGTGCCAATTATCAGCCTTGCTGATCTCAAGCGAAACAAACTGGCCAGCGGCAGACCCAAAGACATCGATGACCTGCAGCAGCTTCCCTGACTCTGTAAGGAATAAACATCTGCCCGCCGCACCACATCAGCACCCATGTGCGTGCGATGGAAGGGCGGCTCTGGTCAAAGCCATCGTTTGTGCTCAGCAGTCACACCGGACGTCCGACGCAGAAAGACGCCACCAGCCGCCTCCACGCCAGTCTCGCATTCCGGCGTGAAATCTTCGACCGCATCGGTGGCTGGCCACTGACCAAACGTGGTGACTTCGATAAGGGCAGGACGCATTCGCCGAGAAAGCGTCGACGGACTTGTGCCGGTATGCCGATCTGCTGAATCAATATCTACCATTTATCCCTTGCCTGTCGCTCTCTGAACCGGGTAAGATCGGTCCCATGGGCGGGATGTTGATAACGATCAGCGAGTTGCAAGCGTGGCAAATGAGCATCCAGTTTGAATGGGACGAAGAAAAGGCCAGCGGTAACGAAAACAAGCACGGTGTCACATTTGAGGAAGCAAGAACGATCTTCAATGATCCCCTTGCCATCACAATTGCTGACCCGGCCCATTCTGCTAATGAGGATCGATGGCTGGACATCGGCTTCTCCTCCCAAGGCAGGTTACTGGTAGTGTGGTACGTTGAACGTGGCGGCAGCATACGAATCATAGGTTGTCGCAGGGCAACAAAAACAGAAGAGAGGGTTTACACAGATGAGCGACAATAATCGCCATCCGGACGAAATGATGGAGGAGTATGACTTCTCAACGGGTGTGCGAGGGAAGCACTACAAATCCTGGAGGGCAGGACACACTGTTGTGGTAACGAAGGCTGATGGCAGCATTGAGCAGCGGCACTTCACACTGCAGGATGGGGCTGTCATGCTGGATCCCGACCTGAGAGCCAGATTTCCGGATTCAGAGTCCGTGAATATGGCCCTCCGATCATTGGTGCAGCAAGGATAGGTATTCGCCAGATCCCCGTCGTTGCCGGAGAAATTCAACGCCATCGTCGGGCTGGCCAAAAGATAATATCCTGTTCCTTCGGGGTCACAACGTTTGCCTGCCGAAACACGTCAGCACCCATGTGCGTGCGATGGAAGGGCGGCTCTGGTCAAAGCCATCGTTCGTGCTCAGCAGTTACACCGGACGTCTGGAGCAGGAGGACGCCACCGGCCGCTTCCACGCCAGTCTCGCTTTCCGGCGTGAGATCTTCGATCGCATCGGCGGGTGGCCACTGACCAAACGCGGTGACTTCGACCAGCAGCTGATCGCCCGGCTGCACGCGATTGAAGCTCCCGGCGCCCCCCCAATAGCATTGGCTTACTACCAGATGCAGTGCCGGGAGGGCACAGCTCCTGCTGAGCCGCATCCCTGCCGCGAGCGTTTCTTCGATCCTCGCTGCGCCGCAAAAACGCTGCCAAAACGCTCACAGCGCGGACCAGCGTTCAGCGGCTCGGCAGGAGCCTCGCCCGCCCAGGTCTTCACCCGTCTTTTCACAGAATTTCAGAGAAAGCCAATGCCATTGGCCGAGCGCTGGGCGGACGGCTGCAACTTGCCACCAACAGCCTGAGGCGTTCCGGTTCGTCCGGCAGGCATCGTCGGTGGGGCTGCGTGGATTAACCCGGCTGCAGATTCCGGGGAGTCTCAAAAAACGACGGTCAGCCGATTTCGATTTCGCCAAAACTGCTGGATGGATGCAGGTTCGCGGACTGATTGCCGGGGCGTTCCCGCCGAATGCTCCTGCGTTTCAGGAGTAGCCCATTAGAATTGAAGCATGTCGACTATTGACGAAATCTTAGCCGCTGTACGACTGCTTCCGGGGACCGACCGCGGACGGTTGATTCCTTTGATTTGGGATGAAGTGTCCCCTGCTGACTGGGCTTCTCCTTCTGCCCCCTGGCTGACCGAATCTCAGCGTCGCAGTTCCGAGATTGATCAGGGAACGATGGTAACGGCAGACTGGGACGTTGTGCGGCAACGGGCTCGCAGGGCCACAGGACTTCATCAATGAATTCGGTCCAGTTCTGTTCTGCCGCTGAAACCGATTTCACTGAGGCCCTGCGATACTACGCCACCCGGAATCCCGAAGTCGCTCTGCAATTCGATGCGGAAGTTGACAGTGCCCTGCGACGTATCGCAGCCGGTGCCGAGCAGTTTCCAGCCGTCGATCACGGTCACCGTTACCTGACAATTGCGCCGGTTTCCATTTTTGATCATTTTTAGGGTCATCAGAGACAGGATCACCGTCATTGCTGTCGCACACTCATCGCGTTTGCCCGACTTTTGGCGTGGACGCTGATGCAAATGACGTGAGCAGGCTCGTGAGCTGCAGACTGAGATCAGGTTTTGCGGCCGGCACTTCAGCGAGGAAGAAAGT
>SXXK01000535.1 GCA_005791255.1 Planctomyces sp. | reverse complement strand
CTCAGCTGGTAGAGCGACGCTTTCGTAAAGCGTAGGTCGCTGGTTCGAATCCAGTTGGCGGCTTCAACAAGCAGTTCAGCAGGCTGTGAAACTAAAAATGCCCCTGGAAGTTCCTTCCCGGGGCATTTTGCGTTTCGTTGTCCGGCGTTGCAGCAGGTTTACGCCGTCATGTTTTCGGTACCGGGGGCCTGCCGCGAGTCAGGCCGACGAAAACGCCGCCAGCCGACTGCACCGCACAGCATTGCCAGAACCACGTACTGGCCAGGCTCGGGCACTGCTGCCGAATTCAGTTCGAACCCCATGACGTCGAAGGCCGTCAGGTCGAGCGTGCTGAGTGCACCCACTTCGCCTGGTGCCAGCGTCGGGTCCAGCAGACCAAGTGACAGATTGTCCTTCCAGTGACCGGCCTGGCGGCCATCACCATAGTTGACACCGGTCGACCACGCATTGCTGACAAGGATTGAGACTCCGCCATCGATCGAAAAGTACTTGTCGCGACTATCGGCGGTCATGTCGATGTCTGCTCCCGCCGACTGACTGTCTGCGGAAAATCGAGTGAAATCAAGCGGAGTGACATAGGTGTCGGTGTCGTCCAGATAGGTGGTGCTGAATGCGTCGTAATCCAGCTGGTCTACTCCGCTGACAAAACCGAGGACGTGTCCGATCTCATGCGCTGCCACGGCCGTGAAGTCGACCTTACCGCTGTCGATCCCGTCTGCAGGGTCGAAGTCCCAGGCGAAGCCTGAGTTGAACTCGATCTTGCCGTCAGTTGCCGAGTTATTGACATCAAGGATCTGCAGCGCCTTGGCATTTGCCCGCGTCAGAGCCACGGACGTATTGTTCAAGGTACCATTACTGTCGATATATTCTGTGGGGCTGCCGGAGTTTTCAAATGTGCGGTTGACATACATAGAGAACGCAGAACCGGTCGGCAGCCCGGCCGCGAATGCAGCATCAGCTGCAGAAGTCTGATTCGCGGCCGCCATCACTGCCGTGCGAAAGGTCGAGTAGCTGACGCCAATCGCATAGGACGTTGCTTCCCCCAGCACACCGGCCCCCAGTGACGCCATGCTGATATCAAGGTTGATCGTCATGTTGTCACTCAGGCGGGACGAATAATACGTACCGGCTCTGTTAAAAGCAGCCAGCGCGGCACTGCCCATCCCCCCGCCACCTGTCACGTCCGTCAGATTGAAGATAATCCCTGCCTGCGCCAGCGAACAAGGCAGCAACAGCAAACACAGCACCGATGCCCGCCAACCCCCGAACATCATTCGATTCTTTCGCATGACCGAGCACTTTCAGAAAAATGAGATGAAAGGGTCTGTGCTCCGTTCAGACCAAAAACGAAAACAACCTGTTCATCAAGGTGCCTTAAGTCATCAAACTGATTCAGAACGCTGAACAAGTGTTGTTGACAAAGTGTTCAAAAAATTGGTGACGGACAGCATCAAGGTACAGTTTGCAGTCATCAATTGCTGCCAATCTTTCACCCTTCGCTACAACCGGCCCCGGAGCGCAAAGAGCAGCGAAAACCGTGCCAAACGTTGACTTGACGGAAAGCAATGTCGGGCTGAAACGGCAATCGCTGCGACGCGGTATTCTCGGGACTTCACATGACACCACGGGAACTCGCAGCTCGGGCTTTAGCCCGAGCTGCATCCCTGCCGCGGCCCCGGTTGTTTTTTGCGACCGATGAACACGGTTGTTCGTGGCAGCGCGACAGTCTTTCCGCAGCTTGCGCTTTAGCCCGAGCTCGTCCCTGCAGCGGCCCGGTTGTTTTTTGCGACCGATGAACACGGATGTTCATGGCAGCGCGATTGTCTTTCCGCAGCCTGGGCTTTGGCCCGAGCTGCGATAAGAGCCCCGGGGAACTCGGGCTGAAGCCCGAGCAATGTCCCGCGCGTCTTCACCAGCAAAACGAACGAGCAGACAGTGCGCGGGGAGATACGTGACGCCCAGCAGACTGAAGTACTCTCCCCGCAGAACAGCAGCTCAGGATTTCGCCTCCAGCCCAGGCAAGGTGCAACTGCCACTGGAAAAACGTTCGGCCGCAAGGCCCATCTGCTGCAGCATGCTTACATACAATTGAGCCATCGGAGTATTACTGGTGCGGTCAAACGCCAGATGCTGCCCGTGCCGGAAATTGCCGCCCGCCAGAATCACGGGAAGATTGCGGTTGTCATGCCCGCCACTGTGCATGTGTGAGCCCAGCAGCACCATGGTCTGCGACAACAGGCTCACACCACCCTCGTCTGCCGACTTCAGTTTCGTCAAAAACTCTCCGAACAGGTTCAGGTGAGCCGACTCAATGATCGCCAGCTGCTTCAGCTTCTCCGGGTCCTGACCATGATGCGACAGGTCGTGGTAATTCATGGTGACTCCGGGCAATGACGCCACGGCGTTGGAATCGCCGACGCAAAAGGTCATGACGCGAGTCGAATCTGTGAGCAGTGCAAGGTACATAATGTCGTAAAACTGTTTTGCCCGGCCGGTAATGTCGTTCAGATCCCGCAGCTCCACCATGGGCTCAGCGTCGACGTGAGGTTTGGGTTTGTGCTGCCACTGTTCCGCTTTTTTCAGTCTCTGTTCGGCGTCACGAATCGCGGTAAAATACTGTTCCAGCTTACCGCGGTCCTCGGTGCCCACTCGCGCCTGCATACGGCGGACGCCGTCACTGACCGAATCCAGCACACTTCGACCCTCCTGCAGCCGCTGAATCTGTCGCTTCTGCTCGTTCGCGTCACCCTCGACAAACAGCGTTTGAAACAGGCGGGCTGCAAACGGCATGGCGGGGACCGGCACGCCGTTGGCCGAGACGGAAATGCCGCCACTGCCAAGCACCAGACTGGCCCAGCGTGTCTCAAGGCCAATCGCATTCGCTACCAGCTGATCCATCGAGATGGTGTTGACGAAATTGGAGGCTCCCGGATGAGCTGCTCCGGTCAGCCATGACTTCGATGCCGCATGGCCACCGTCCACATCCGGATGAGATGTCCCGGAAATGATCGTGAAGTCCCGCCGCAAAGACTCAAGCGACAACAGGTAAGGCGTCAGCGGATAGTCTGCTCCCGAAACTTCCGGCATCAGATTCGGCGGATGAAACGACAGCTCGAAATTGATGGCGACCATCCGCCGCCGGTTTGCCGCGTCTGCCTCCGAGCCCGCCGCTGCAGCCGTCATGCAGTTGAGAAATGGCAGGGGCAGTGCCACACCGCTGCCTCGCAACATGCACCTTCGCGAAAGTCGACCGTTTCGCAGAAATCCGGCGGACTGAGACTGCTGCCTGAACATAATACATCCTTCGTTTCATTGTCTGCTGAACAGCGGACTGCAGATGATCTCAAGTACAACGTCCCGCAAGCCAAAACTGCCCCCAGCCGTGTGATTGATCACCCGCTGCAGCTCCGGGCGATCGCTGAAGGTGATCCGACGACCGGTGCCATACTCGGTCAGCAGGCGAGCGAGCGCAAGGGGCAGCGCGGTCGGGTCCGACAGCAGCAGTCGCCGGTAGTCATTCAGGTCCGCAAACCGTCGACCATCCGGAAGTATACCGGAGGCATCGATGTCTCCGCCCTGCTGATACCGCACGTGGTGCGCCGGAGCCTGAGGATGCAGCGGCTTCGAAACGTGGCGACCGCCCTGAGCAACCCGGTACCACTGCCGTTCACCCCCAATCACATCAAAACACTCCAGCGCAAACCCCGCCGGATCAATTCGACTGTGACAGCGACTGCAGCTCTGATCACTGCGGTGCTTTTCCAGTTGCTGGCGAATCGTGGTCGCACCACGAATGTCAGGCTCCACCGCCGCCACTCCCGGAGGCGGCGGTGGTGCCGGAGTGCCATACAGATGCTTCAGAATCCACGCTCCCCGCAGAACCGGAGACGTCCGAGTGCCATCGGCTGAGACCTTCAGCACCGCCGCCTGCGACAGGACTCCACCTCGCAGACTGCCTTGAGGCAGTGGCACTCGCTGCATCTGCAGGCCAGTGACGCCCTCGATCCCGCAGAATTCCGCCAGTGGTCTGTTCAGCATCGCGAAATCAGACTGTATGAACGTATTGATGCTCAGATTCTGCTGCAGCACCTCGCGAAAAAATGCTCGCGTCTCGTCCAGCATCGACTGCCGCAGAAGCTGGTTGTACTCAGGATACAACTGCTCGTTCGGAACCGTGAAGTCAATGTCCCGCAAACGCAGCCACTGATCCGTGAATCGCTGCACGAAACGATCGGCCTTCGCGTCCTGCAGCAGGCGTTCCGCCTGAGCCCGCAGAACCGGAGGCTGCGCAAGTTCTCCGGTTGCCGCTGCTTCCAGCAGCTCGGCGTCCGGCAGGCTGCTCCAGAGAAAATACGACAGCCGATTGGCCAGTGCATAAGTGTCAATCACATTGGCAGCAGTTGTGTCCCCGGCAGTCTTCGCTGGCGGTTCCTCAAAATACAGGAACTCGGCCGAGCACAGCATGGCTTTCAGAGACTTCCGCAGTGCCAGTGGAAAAGTCTGGCCATCGGCGAGTGCTGCTGCGCCAATCGCTGCAAGCCGATCCAGCTCAGATTCGTCAACGGGACGACGGAATGCCCTGGGCAGCAACCGCGCAAGAATGCTGCGAAGGTCCCCGGCGACCGCCTGGCGTTCGTCAATTCCCGCAAACAGCGCAAGGCGACTGGGACGCGGCCACGGTTCCAGCGGGCCCTCAATGGTGATGTCACCCAGAAAGATCCCGGCGCCCTCGTATTCATCGGCCTTCACGCTCCACCACGGAAACCCACCCACCAGTTTGAAAGCAAACGTATCAGAACCCTCGACCGCCCGGTCAATCAGTTCAAAACGCGTCAGCCGGTCAGGCGGCAATTCCACGAAGCCGGCGACATGCCCCGGAATGCGACCGGTGACTCCGCCTTCCACCTGCATGATCACCGGTTTGTCTGTCTGAATGGCCTTTGCGTGAAAGATCAGACGATAAGCGGCCGGGCCCTGAACCGCGACCCCGTACATCGGCAGACTTTTGGCTCCGCTGAACAGCACGACGCCGTCCGAGTCAACTCGGTCGGCCGTGTCCTTTGATCGCAGGTCGCGAAAATTGACCGTCGTCTGCAGCGGTTTGGGAGCCTGAGCCGGCCCGAAGACCTCATCGAGAACGGCGTCGGCCGCATCCAGATACAACAGCATCTGCTCTGTCGACACCGCCTGGCTGGATCCAATGGTGTCAAAGCCCTGGTCAGACGCTTCGTCAGGAAGTATGGTCCGCAGATCCACTGTGATGCCAAACAGGTCACACACCGTGTGCTGATACTCCTCCCGATTCATGCGCCGCAGCACCGTGCGTGAATCGCCGGACTCACTGCGGCTGATCAGACTACCGAGTACATTCAGGAAGCGGGTGCGGGCGGCAGCGTCCGGCTGAGTTCCTTCCGGAGGCATCTCACCGGCGGCAACACGATCGTGCAGATGCACCCAGCGGGCGCGTTCGTCCGGATTGCTGAGATCTGGCTGCAGATCCGTCAGCGGCAGGCCACCGGATGGCTGATCGCCGGAGTGACAGCGGATGCAGTGCTGCTGCAGGAAGCCAGCAGGCGACGACCATTCATCACTGCCTCCGACAGCTTTGACAAAGCAGTGCAGGCAGATCAGCAGGAAGAGCAGGGGGCGAAGGCAGGACGACACGCAGATGGTTTCCGGCAGGTGGCGGAACTGGCAGGATGCACGCAGGCAGGCACCGGACCAACATACTGTTCTCGTGGGATTTATCGCCAGCGACAAGCATGGCCCGAGCAATCAGAATTGGTCGGAACTCGACGAGTTCTGCGCAGGCCAGTTACGGCTCGGCAGCCAGTCCCGCCGGCCGCACACCGGTACCCTGAATGCCCGTCAGACTGTCGCCCAGATCCCTCCGCATCCGGTCAGCCAGACCGGTCAGTCGCGCCACGATCTCCGGATGCTCACGAGCGACATTGTGCTGCTCTCCCGGATCTGTCTGCAGGTCAAACAGAGACAGTGGAAGCTGTTCGATCCGGCCGCCATGGCGGCTGGCAATGCCATCGATGCCGCTCTGCGTAATGGCTTTGGCCCTGGCTGAGCCCCAGCCCGAGGGTTTTCCATTGCGTCCGGGTTCGGCCAGCGTGGTGATGTAAGGGTGTGGCAAATGCAGCTTCCAGCGACCACTGCGGACTGCCTGCAGTTCATCCCCGGCCCAGAAGTACAGGGCTTCGTGCGGAGCCTTCGCGTTCGGTACACCCTCCAGCACATCACAAATCGGCAGTCCGTCAACTGGCCTGTCAGGCTGCCGGATGCCGGAGTACTTCAGCAGTGTGGGCAGCAGGTCCAGACTGATGACAGGTTCCGCACAGACGCGGCCGGCCGGAATTCTTCCGGGCCACGACATCAGACAGGGGACTCGCACGCCACCTTCAAACACGGTCAGCTTGCCTTCGCGGAACGGGCGATTGGACCCGGCATGTTCGCCGTAACTGAGCCAGGCACCATTGTCAGAAAACAGGATGACAATCGTGTTTTGTTGCAGCTGCAGTGCCTCCAGAGTGCGAAGGATTTCGCCGACGGACCAGTCGAGCTCCTGCACCACATCGCCATACAGGCCTGCACCGGACCGGCCTCGAAAGGCCTCCGACGCGAAGATCGGAACATGCGGCATCACGTGAGGCACATACAGAAAAAACGGTCGACGGGCATGCTGCTGCATGAAGCTGACTGCGCGCTCCGTGAATCGGCGAGTGAACTGGCTTTGATCCGGGTCACGCTCAACCACCTGCAGGCCGTCGTATAGCGGCAGCGGCGGCATTTCGGCTGACAGCACCGGATGATAGCGACTGTTGTCGTTGGAATAGGGAATGCCGAAGTACTGGTCAAAGCCGTGCTTGAGCGGGTGGAAATCCGGAGCCGTACCGAGGTGCCACTTGCCGATGAGAGCGGTGGCATAACCACGCTGCCGCAGCAATTCCGGAAGCAGCTGTTCATCCGGATGAATGCCATTACGGCTGGTGTGGTTCAATGCTCCCTGCAAACTGACTCGATTGGGGTAACACCCGGTCAGAAATCCGGCGCGGCTGGCTGTACAGACCGGCTGCGCCACATAGAAATCGGTTAAACGGGTTCCTGCCGCAGCGAGGCTGTCAAGGTGCGGGGTCGGATAGGGAGCACCCTGGCAGTGCAGGTCAGCATAGCCAAGATCATCTGCTACGATCATGACAATATTCGGCGGATCATCGGCGGCGAGCGGGAACGTACCTGTGATCAGCAGCAGCAGGACAAACCGGGCCATCGAGGACATGCAGGGCCCGAAGTGTGGTGAAGTCCTGCCACGGTGGTAAGAAGCGTTATTGGTCAGAATCGGGTGAGTTGCTGTCATCTGAGTTGGAAAAGAGGTGCTTGCGCCCTGTGAGATCAAGTGCCAGTGAGAAT
>SXXK01000534.1 GCA_005791255.1 Planctomyces sp. | reverse complement strand
GTTGACGTCGGCTGGTCCTTCCGCCGTGGCCTTGTCCTTGACCGCGGCTGATGTCGATGGTCCGCAGCAGCTGCTCAGCAGCAGCAACTGGACTGTGCCCGCGGGATCTGTTCTGGAGGATTACGGAACGGTGCGACCGGGGCTGTGGGGAATCGGGGCAGCGTCGCTGGAATTGTCCGGAGCCGACAATTACGAACAGTGGCGACTGGCGACTGGTGATGTCAGGCCTGCGTCGCTGGATGCAAAACTGCGGATCAGGCCCGGCTTCCGGGTGACTCGCATCCGCGATGCCCGGCCTGACGAAGGATCGTGGGTCAGCATGACATTCGATGCGGACGGTCGCCTGATCATCGCCCGCGAAGACAAAGGGCTGCTGCGATTTGGCATGGGAGATCGTGGGGTCGCCGCCGGACCACCCGAGGTGATCAATCAGGAGCTGCTGGAATGTCGCGGTCTGCTGTTTGCTCACGGGGCACTGTATGCGAACGCCAATAACTCCAAAGCCATCTACCGACTGCAGGACCTGGATGCGGATGGCTCGCTGGAGCGTGTTGAGCAACTGCGGGAGTATTCCGGCGGCGTCGGGCACGGTCGCAACGATCTGGTGCTGGGGCCGGATGGCTGGATCTGGGCGATTCACGGCGATTCCGTGGATGCTCCTGCGGCCGGTACTTCGCGTGACATCACCAGTCCGCTCAGAGACTCGCGTCGCGGTCCGGTTCGTCAGGAGGGTTATGTGGTACGGATCAGCCCTGATGGTTCACAGTCGGAAGTGGTCTGCACCGGACTGCGCAACCCCTTCGGCATCGATTTTAATGCCGCCGGAGATGCCTTTACTTATGATGCGGACAACGAGTTTGATATGGGAACGCCCTGGTACCGTCCGACTCGCATCTGGCAGCTGTCCGCCGGGCTGGATTTTGGCTGGCGAGTCGCTCAGGGGCAGTGGCCGCCGTACTTTCCGGACCGGGCAGACAACAGCGTGTGGCAACTGGATACCGGCAAAGGTTCACCGACCTCGGTCATGTTCGGATCGAAACTGAATTTCGCCCCGGCCTGGCGTGACTGTCTGTACGTGCTGGACTGGGCTTACGGCCGAGTTCTGGCGGTGCACACGGCTCCGCGAGGCAGCGTGTATCGCATGGCGGGGGAACTGTTTCTGCAGGGAGTCCCGTTGAATGTGACGGACATTGCCGCCGGTCCGGATGGGGCGATGTATCTGATCACAGGCGGACGCAAAACGCAGTCAGCACTGTACCGAGTCACGATGGAGCAACCGGATGTGACACCGGCTGCGGACAGTCTGCATGAGCAACAATGTACGCAGTATGCCCTGAGGCAGCAGGAACAGCGCAGGGCTGCCGAGCAGTGGCTGCGATCTGAATCTTCGGTGCAGGATGCTGAGGAACGGCTCAGGTGGATAGAACGCACGCTGGCGGAATCTGATCCGCAGCTGCAGGCGATGGCGCGGACGGTGCTTGAGCAGATGCCGGTGGAGCATTGGGGCGGGCGACTGCTGCAGGTATCGGACGATCAAGTGTTTGTGGAGGGAGCATTGTCGCTGGTGCGCGCTGGTTCGCAGGAGCAGGTAACTCAGCTGCTGCGACGCATGTCGACACTGGTTTCGGGGCACTCTGAGGCACTGTCAGCACCGGTGTGGCTGAGACAGGCGTCAGTTCGCCTGCAGCTGATCCAGGAAATGGGCATCCGGTTCCCCGAACTGATTCGGGAGGGCGATGGTGCGGCGGGATTTGTACGCGACTGGCTGTTGTCCGACCTGCAGCGGTGTGCTGCTGCGGCACTGGTGTTCGGCGCGGGGGAACAGACGACGACGCTGCGATATCGGCTGGTGGCTGCAGCAGCGGAAGTTGGGCTGCCCCTGACCGGTGCTGGCACACCCGAGTCGGAGCTGCTGCGGTCACTGTTGCAAAGTCCGCAGCAACAGGACCAGCTGACCGCGCTGCTGGGCTTGCGCAAGCAGCTGGCGCGGGCTGACAGTTCGCTGATTGCTCTGTATTTCGGAGTGCTGAACGAGGGTACGAGGTGGCTGGGTGGAGACGGTATGGCGGTGTTTTTAGGGCGACTGCGTGAGGATGCCGTTGCGTCGCTTCCGGAATCGCTGCGTGACACGTATCGCGAAGGGCCTGCCGCGTCGGTCACGGATGAGGTTCTGACTGTGTCGCGTCCGGTGGTGCAGCGCTGGCGGGTGGATTCGCTGTTGCCGCTGCTCGAGCAGCACCCGGCTGTGAATGACCCTGCAGCCGGTGCTCGGTTGTACCGCGAAGCGCTGTGCAGTCGCTGCCATCGGTTTGGGACGGAGGGGCGTGCCGTCGGTCCGGAACTGACCTCAGTGGGCCGCCGCTTTTCCCGCTCTGACCTGCTTGCTTCGATTGTGGAACCCTCAAAGGTGGTGGCTGAGCCTTATCGCCTGACGCACGTCAGTACTCTGGATGGGCTGACTCGAACCGGCCGACTGCTGGCGGAAGGGGATTACCGTTCGGAATTGATTCGGCTGAACACTGAGATCCTGCGTCCTGGTCAGTTTGAGACGATTGACAAGAAGCAGGTGGAAAGTCTGCAGCCGGTGGAGCTGTCACCGATGCCGGTGGGACTGCTGGACAGCCTGACGCCGTCTGAGATCAATTCGCTGCTGAACTACCTGCAGTCCGGCCCGGGGATACAGTGATACGCTGTTGGCTGCACACTCGGGCTTCCGGGGGTGTTTGACCCCTCACCCCCGTCCCCTGTCCCCTTTCAGGGGCGAGGGGTGCCATGCGCGTCTTTCACTGCATGGAAAAACAGCAAATCCTCCCGTCGCCCCCGGGAACGGGGGAGAGGGGTCGGGGGTGAGGGGGCATGGCATCCATGCCATAGAAAGGAGACCAGAGAAAGTTGAGAGTAGAGAACGCCAGCGACGGCTGCGATTCATCTGTGCCCATCCGGTTCATCCGTGGCGAAAACAACAGCCATGATCCGCGACAATCCGTGGCTGAACCCCCGGCGACCTGCCAGGGCCTCACGCAAAGCCAGAGAAAGACGGCCCCAACTGACAACTGACACCCGAATCCCCCAATTCATGCTTTCCGCCTGGTTTCCAGTTGCCCTCGCGGTTTTCTCACACTAAAAACAAGGTTCTGCCTGCCGTCCCCCCCCACTTACCTCCCGGCTCCGACTCGATGGCCCCGGTACATCACCACCAGCATATCAGCGAAACGACTCCGGAAATTCACCGCCTCAGGTTCCCTCGTTTGCGGCATCCGGGGCTGTTTTTGCTGCTGTTTCTGCTGCTGACTGCCGGCCGCAGCAACAGCGTGCTGGCACAAACCACCCCAGTCGCCCCCTCATTCCTGAACGACATTCTCCCGTTGCTCACTCGCTATGACTGCAACTCGGGTGGCTGTCACGGAAAGCTGGCCGGTCAGAACGGCTTCCGCCTGTCGCTGCGCGGTTTTGCTCCGGAAGCCGATTATGAATCGCTGACGCGGGAATCCCGCGGTCGTCGTATCAATCCGGCTTCGCCGGAGTCCAGCCTGCTGGTGGGCAAGGCGAACGGTTCCATCGTGCATGCCGGTGGTCGGCGCATTGAGCGCGGCAGCGAAGCCGAGACTTTGCTGCTGAACTGGATCCGAGCGGGTCTGCCCGGTCCGTTGGCCTCGGACCCGTTGCTGCACCGCCTCGAAATTGCTCCAACGACCGCAGTACTGCGGCCTGGTGATGCAGTTCAACTGTCCGCGACGGCGATCTACAGCGATGGGTCCCGTCGTGACGTCACGTCACTGGCTCGATTCGCGTCCGGCGACACGTCACTCCTTGAGGTGGATGCCGGCGGGGAAGTTCAGGCACTGCGGCACGGGGAACATGTTGTTCGAGTGACATACCAGGGTGAAGTGCAGGTGGCCACCTTCACGATGCCGCGCGACCAGCAGCTCGCCACTGAACTGTATGCGGACAGCGACCAGCCGATCGATCAGCTGGTGTTCGGGCGTCTGCAGGCACTGCGAATTCCGCCCTCGCCCGCAATCGATGACGCCACGTTTCTCCGCCGCAGTATGCTGGATACGATTGGCACACTGCCTGCTCCTGCCGAAGTTCAGTCCTTCGTCGCGGATGTTCAGCCGGACAAACGAGCCCGGCTGGTGGAAAGTTTGCTGCAGCGCCCCGAGTTTTATGACTACTGGGCGCTGCAGCTTGGTGATTTGCTGCAGAATCGAGTGGAGCGGGATCACGACGTGCGCGGGCGCAAGGGGGTACGTCGGTTTCATCAGTGGATACGCCAGCAGCTGGTGGCCGGACGCAGCTGGAAGCAGATTGCCAGCGATGTGCTGCTGGCCACGGGAAATACCACAGAAAACCCGGCGGTGGGCTATTATATTGTCACGATCGGCGAAAAGTCGGCTGAGGAATCAGACATTGCTGATTCAGTGGCGCAGGCCTTTCTTGGAACGCGGATCGGCTGTGCCCGCTGTCACAATCATCCGCTGGAACGTTACACTCAGGACGATTACTACCATTTCACGGCCTTCTTCTCGCGACTGGCACTGCAGCGTCGCAATCCGGACGAGGCCGATACAAGCCTGCATGTGGCGACTCGGCACGTGCTGAATCTGCAACAGCAGATGCTCGAACAGCAGTCGAAGCTGCAGCAGTCGAAAGACGCTGCAGAACAGGCTGCATTCCAAAAACGGATCGGGGAACTGGAGCAGGAGATTCGGCAGAATCTGGAAGCGACTGTCACCGTGCGGCAGCCGCGCACCGGTCAGATGCTGTCTCCTCGTCAACTGGATCGCAGTGCGGTGCAGATCCCGCCCGGGACGGATCCGCGGTTGCAGCTGACTGAGTGGATGACAGCTCCGTCAAACCCGTGGTTTTCGGCCGCGATGGTGAACCGTCTGTGGAAGCATTTTCTCGGCACCGGGCTCGTGGAACCCGCAGACGATCTGCGGGCCACGAATCCACCATCGAACCCGGCTCTCTGGCAGTATCTGAATCAGCAGTTCGTGCAGTCGGATTTTGACCTGAAGCATGTGATGCGGCTGATCCTGAATTCCAGGACCTACCAGCTTTCGGCTTCGACACTGCCCGAAAATCAGCACGACCAGCGGTTCTATTCGCATGCACTGGCTCGGCGACTGCCGGCCGAGGTCTTGCTGGATGCGATCGGAGCGGCGACGGATCAGCCGGAAGTTTTTGCCGGGTATCCACTGGGCATTCGGGCAATTCAGGTACCGGATCCCGGCGTGGATTCCTATTTTTTGACGCTGTTTGGTCGTTCTGAGCGAGTCACAGCGTGTGCCTGCGAGCGTTCGGGGGATGTGACACTGCCGCAGCTGCTGCACCTGCAGAACAGTGACAGTCTGATGGCACGGATTCAGGCTCCGGATGGTCGTTTGCAGCGTCTGCTCTCAGGTGGCCTCAAAGATCAGCAGATCATCAGCGAACTGTTTCAGGCAACGCTCAGCCGACCGCCTGCGGAATCCGAGCTGGCCTCAGTGCAGGCCCAGCTGTCAGCGGCAGGGCAGGACGAACGTCCCGGTGTGTATCAGGACCTGTTCTGGGCTCTGCTGAATTCCCGTGAATTTGCCTTCCAGCATTGAGGCTTGACGATGTTGAAAATTCATCTGACACCGTCTTCGCGACGCAGTTTCGTGCAGGCTGGCGCACTGACAGGCTGCGGTCTCAGTCTGGCCGATCTGCTGCGTGCAGCCGATCAGCAGCCACCGGGTGCGACGGCAGCTCGGCGTGCGAAGAGCGTGATCCTGGTGTATCTCGGTGGCGGGTTGTCGCACCACGACAGCTTTGACCTGAAACCGGATGCCGTGGCCGACATCCGCGGCAAGTATGCACCGATCGACACAGTTGTGCCGGGGCTGCAGATCGGCGAACTGCTGCCGCTGATGTCTCAGTGCATGGACCGGGTTTGTCTGCACCGTGGCGGTGCACACAACAATGACCATCATGAGACGGCCACCAACTGGGTGATGTCCGGTCGCTTCGGCACACCGTTTGGTGACTGGCCGGCGATGGGGGCTGTTGCCGCGCATGAGAGCGGATTCCCGGGAACGTTGCCGCCTTATGTGGCGATTCCCCGCAATCCGTCATTTACCTGGGAATTGGGCAAGAGTGCCTGGCTTGGGGGACGCTATGAATCCTTCAAGGCGGGTGATCCGAATGAGCAGAATTATCAGGTGCGGGATGTAACTCGAGCCGAGCCATTGCCGGAGGTGCGAGTTCAGCGGCGACAGTCGCTGCTGGCCAGTGTGGATGCAGTGACTCGTTCCATCGAGGCCAACGATCAGCTGGCCGCGTACGATCAGTTTCAGAAGCGGGCAGCCGAGATGGTGCTGTCCGGGGAAGCTCGGGATGCTTTTGCAATTGATGCGGAGTCCGCAGAACTTCGCGACCGCTACGGTCGGACAACCTTTGGTCAAAGCTGTCTGCTGGCTCGCAGGCTGGTCGAACGCGGCGTCGGTTTTGTAACGGTGAACTTCGCCGGCTGGGACCACCACGCGAAGATCTGGGAAGGTCTGGAAAAGAAGCTGCCCGATTTCGACCGAGGCTTTTCAGCTTTGGTGACCGACATGCATCAGCGGGGCCTGCTGGAGGACGTGCTGGTGGTGGCGATGGGCGAATTCGGACGCACTCCGAAAATCAACAAGGATGCAGGTCGGGACCACTGGGGACCTGCCGCTTCACTGCTGTTCTGCGGCGCAGGTGTTGTACCGGGCCGGGTACTGGGGCAAACGGATCGGGACGGGGCTCAGGTGGTCGATTCACCGATCGGCCCGGCCGATGTGGCGTTTACGATCTACAAATCCCTGGGAATTGATCCGCACAAGCACTTGTACACACCGGATGGTCGCCCTGTCCCGATTTTGAACGAAGGCCGGCTGATTGAGGCACTGTATGGCTGAGGTTGCTTGGTGTCCCGGTGACCGGCCGCGCTGGATTTTCCGGGTCTGTTGTTTGTCGCTGTGGGCTTGTTTCAGCGGTCGAGTGCCAGCGCAGGAGCCTGCACCGGCAAAGCCTCCGCGAATCGCATTGATCAGTCCGCTGGGCGTGATGGCCGGCATGAAGACGCGAGTTATTCTGCGGGGCTGGCTGCTGAAGGACCCGACGGCTGTGGTGGCGGACAGGTCCGAGGTACGGATTACGGTGGTATCGCATGCGGCCGCAGCCGTACCGGGCAGGCAAAAGGCGGAACAGACTGGTGACGAGCAGCTGGAGCTGGACGTTGAGGTACCGGCGGGATTTGCGGCTGATTCCATTCAGATCAGTGTGCAAACGGCGGGCGGTGAATCGCCCCCTCGGCGACTGCCGCTTGGCAGCGAATTGCCGTTGATACAGGAGCAGGAGCCGAATGATGGCTTTCGTCAGGCCCAGCAGATCTCGGTTCCGCAGCTGGTGGTTGGCGGCATTCATGCAGACGCGAATGTGGATGTGTATGGATTTGAACTGTTGCAGACCACGAAATTGCGAATTCAGGTGGAAGCCGCGTCGCTGGGATCCAATCTGGATTCGATGCTGACGCTGTGGACTGCCGGAGGTTCGATTGTCGCCAGCAGTGATGACGCTGTTGGAACCACGCTGTCGCGGGATTCGGTGATTGAAACGGAGTTACCAGCCGGTCGTTATCTGGTCACGCTGCAGGATGCTCTCGACCGCGGCGGTCCCGCACACCCCTACCGTCTGCATTTTCGGACGGTACCCTGACACCTGCCCCTGCGGCAGTGAGCAGATCAGAGCACGTTGAGAACAGAACACAGATTCACCTTCGTCGATTCATCCGTGAAAATCCGTGTTCATCCGTGTTCATCCGTGGCTGCAAAAACAGCCCTGATCTGCCGTCATCCGTGGCTGAACACCCGGCCTTCCAGGGGAGTTTCACCCCTCACCCCCGTCCCCTCTCCCCTTCCAGGGGCGAGGGGTGCCATGCGCGCTTTCATCCGTGGCTCATCCGTGGCTGCTCCCCCGGTTGCTCTCCCTTGCCGGGGGGGCAGGTGTGCCAGTGTGTGGCTTTTTCGCAACACCCCGTTAAATTCCACACAGCTGCAGAAGGATTCAGCATTGCAGCCACGATTGTTCTTGAATTCTCACTG
>SXXK01000533.1 GCA_005791255.1 Planctomyces sp. | reverse complement strand
GGTGGACATGCCGGCGGGTGAGCCGCGGGTTGTGGAACTTGAGTGTGAGCTTGGTGCGCGGCAGGCGTTTGTGGTGAATCTGCTGACGTACTGGGACATCCGTCGTTTCAAGCGTCCGATTGAGGAGTACACGGGTGCGGGCCTGCGTGTGGACTGGCTGAAGCTGGAGGGTCCGATTGGTGCGTGGCCTGGTCCTGGTTATCAGGCGTTGTTTGATGATCTTCCGCTGCAGGCGAGGTCGGTGGCGAAGGCGACGGCGGCGGGAGAGCGGGTGCCGGTGATTCGTGAGAATCGTCCGATCCAGCAATGGGAGAGTGATCCGCTGGTGCCGGTGTCTGCGGATGCGCGTGGTGATGCGGAGCGATTGCTGCGGCGATTTCTGGTGCGTGCACTGCGGCGTCCGGTGGCGGAGGAGGAGGCTGCTGTGTTCATTGCGGCGGCGCATTCGCGGCTGGAATCCGGCGGGACGTTTTTTGAGGCGATGCAGTATGCGTATCAGCTGCTGCTGACGTCACCGGGATTTCTGCTGCTGCTGGACAGTGAGCCGGGGCAGCCTCTGGACGGCTATCAACTGGCCTCCCGACTGTCCTGTTTCCTGTGGTGTTCGTGTCCGGACGAGCCATTGCTGGCTGCTGCGGCGGACGGTCGTCTGCTGTCGGAGGCGGGGCGTCGGGAGCAGGTTGAGCGGATGCTGGGATCGCCGAAGCTGCGGCGATTCACGACCAGTTTTACGGGTCAGTGGCTGGATCTGCGGCGACTTCAGGCGACGTTGCCGGATCCTGCGCTGTATCCGGATTTTGATCCCCTGCTGCTGTGGTCGATGCAGCGTGAAACGGAGTTGTTTTTTGAGGAGGTGCTGCGGACGAATGGGAGTGTGCTGGAGTTTGTGCAGTCTGACTGGTCGATGCTGAATGAGCGTCTGGGTCAGTTGTACGGCGTGTCCGGACTGCGGGGCAGTGTTCCCGTGAGGACTCAGTGGCCGCCGGATTCCGTGCGTGGCGGGGTGTTGACTCAGGCAGCCGTGCTGAAGGTGACGGCTGATGGCACGCGGACGTCGCCTGTGTTGCGGGGGGCGTGGGTACTGGATCGTCTGCTGGGTGCTCCGCCCAGTCCGCCGCCTCCGAACATTTCTCCGATCGAGCCTGACATACGGGGCACGACGACGATTCGCGAGCAGCTGGCGGCGCACCGGAATACTCCGGCCTGTGCAACCTGTCACAATCAGATTGATCCGCCCGGTTTTGCTCTGGAGAGTTTTGATCCGATTGGCAATTATCGTGAGTTTTATCGGGTTACGGTGCGGACTGAGGCAGGAGTGGTGGAGCTGCCGTATCGTTCGGGGCGGCCGATTTATCGTGGTCCGGCGGTGGATGCCGGGGGGCAGCTGGCGGATGGTCGAGCGTTTACGGGGATTCGTGAGTATCGACGGTTGCTGCTGGATCAGCGGCGGCAGCTGGTGCGGAATATTGTGCAGCGGGTGCTGGAATTCAGTACCAGTGCGAAGGTGCAGTTTGCCGACCGGCAGTTGCTGGATGAACTGGTGGAGCGACTGGAGCGGGACGGGGCTGGTCTGCGGTCGGTGGTTCACGAAGTGGTGAACAGTCGGGCATTTTTGTGGAAGTAGTGTGGCAGGGTTTTGCCGGGGAGCAGTGGGTATGTCAATACGGCGACTGGATCGCAGGCTGATGCTGAGGTCTGCGGGGGTGGCTTTGGGGCTGCCGATGCTGGAGGCGATGGCTGGGACGCGGTCAGGGCGAGGTGCGGATCCACTGCCGTCGGATCCGCTGCGGATTGTGCTGGTGGGGCAGCCACTGGGGATGTATGGTCCGAACTTTTTTCCGGAGCAGGCGGGGCCGCAGTTTGTGTCCAGCCGGTACCTGAGCGGTCTGGAGCGTCATCGCAGTCAGCTGACGGTGTTTTCGGGGATGTCGCATCATTACCCGGCGGGGCATTTTGCGGAGGTGGCATTATTTACGGGGGTGGCTCCGGAGCAAATCCGTGAGAATGACATCAGGAACGGGATTTCGCTGGAGCAGGAGGCGGCAGCGCAGGTTGGCAGGCTGACTCGTTTTCCATCGCTGGTGTTGGGAGGTGGCAATGCCTCGTGGAATCGGCGGGGAGTGCGGATTCCGTCTGAGAGTCGGGCTGGGCAGGTGTTTCGGCGATTGTTTCTGGCGGGAACGGCTGACGAGGAGTTGCGTGAGTTGCAGCGACTGCGGGATGGTCGCAGTGTTCTGGACAGTGTGGGCGGGCAGATCAGCAGTTTGACGCGTCGAGTGGGGCGAGCGGACCGGCAGCGGCTGGAGCTGTTTCTGGGATCGGTGCGTGAGGCGGAGCAGATGCTGCAGCAGGACGAGCAGTGGGCTCGGACGCCGAAGCCGACAGTCAGCATGCAGGCACCGACGTCGGAGTTTGGCGGGGCCCAGTTGCTGGAGCGATCCCGTCAGTGGTACAGCCTGGTGCATCTGGCGCTGCAGACTGATTCAACTCGCTGTGTTTCGCTCTGGCTGGGGACTCAGGATCGTCCTGAGATTCCGGGGGTGAATCTGGGGCATCATGATGCGTCGCATCATGGTCAGGATCCGGCGAAGCTGGAGCAGTTGGCGCTGATTGAGGAGGCGGAGATGCGGGTACTGGGAGAATTTCTGGATCGCCTGAGTGAGACTCAGGAAGACGGGGAAACTCTGCTGAACCGCACGGCTGTTTTGTATGCGAGCAATCTGGGGAATTCCTCGTCGCATGACAATTCCAATCTGCCGGTGCTGCTGGCTGGCGGGCGTTTTCGGCATCAGGGTCACGTGGCCTGTGACGTGCGGAACAATGTGCGGATGTCAAATCTGTTTGTGAGGATACTGAGGCATCTGGGGCAGGAGACTGACCATTTCGGGGCCAGCGACGGAGTGATCAGCGAGATCTGAGTTTTTGGTCCGGCGCTGTTACGAAGCATCAATTGGTGTTGCCGGGTGGCATCATTCGTTGTGTCTCTGCGACAGGGGTGGCGGCCCTGCAGGCCTTGCGAACAGCGTGCCGGGGCCGGCCCTGCGGTGGCGGGGCGAAGGTTTTTCAGGCGTGAGTAAGTGCCGAAAAACGCTCTGAAATTCGCGGGTTTGGCGGGTTTGTTCGAAGTGGGGTGTCGGCCCTGCCCTGCGCTCTGCGGGGAAAAATCCGCGTTCAGTGCCCGGATTGGAACTGTCTGTGCAGTGTGTTCGGGGGACGGTTGCGTCCGTTGAGTACGGACACCGGTCTGCCGTGCCGTGCAGCGGATGCTGCAGTGCGTGGTACGGATGAAGCACGCTGTCGGATGAATTCCGGGGGAAGCAGTCATGCGCGGTTCGTTTGGTTTTCTGTCGTCGATTCGTTCGATTCTGGGGCGCGATCGTCGTCGTCGTCGTCGTTCCGGTCAGTTGACCGCTGAGGCTCTTGAATCGCGTCAGCTGCTGACGGCTCTGCAGATGACGGACAACGAGCAGTTGCTGATTGAGCTGATCAATCGGGCGCGGATGGATCCCGGTGGTGAGGCGGTGCGGCTGGACATTGATCTGAATTTCGGGCTGGTGGCGGGAACTCTGAAACCGGATCCTCGAGCGCCTCTGGCTCCTGAGCAGTTGCTGATTGATTCCTCCGGCGCTCATGCGCAGGACATGTTGAATCGCAATTACTTCAGCCATTACACGGCGGGCAGCAAGAATGGTCC
>SXXK01000532.1 GCA_005791255.1 Planctomyces sp. | reverse complement strand
GGGGGCGAGGGGGGGATAGTCGTCAGCTGTGGTTTCCCGTGTCGTTCTTGCTTCGCCGGATGACTGGCGGTAGGATCCGGGCTGTGGCTGCGGCGCTGTGTGTACCGTTACCGGAGTCTTGAGATGCTGCGAATCAGTCAGACCGGGGCGGTTGCCAACGCTGGCGGGGCAAGGCGTGATCTGCTGCAGGCTGGTGCTTTGTCCCTGATCAGTGGGATGACATTGCCGCGGTTGCTGCGTGCAGCAGAGGGTCAGGTGCGTGAAGTCGATCAGGGGTTGGCTGAGACTGCTGGTCGTCGTTCGGGCGCAGCAAAGTCGGTGATCCTGTTCAATCTGCTGGGTGGGCCCAGTCATCTGGACATGTTCGATATGAAACCGGGGGCTCCGCTGGAGATTCGCGGTCAGTTTTCACCGATTCAGACGTCGTTGTCGGGGGTGCAGATTTGCGAGCATCTGCCGAATACGGCTCGAATCATGCACCGGCTGGCTTTGATCCGTTCGGTGACTCACAACTACAACGCTCACAATCCACTGAACATTATGACGGGTTTCAGTCTGGGTAATCCCTCAGCACTGACTCCTGCCCCCACTGATCCTCCGGATATTGGCGCGGTTTGTCAGTATCTGGGGCTGGGGCCCGGGGACATGCCGGGTGCGGTGTGTCTGCCATGTTATCCGGGCTGGGGCGAAAGCAGCCAGTATCCGGGAATCCGCCGTCCGGGGCCTTATGGTGGCTGGCTGGGTGCTCAGTATGACCCGCTATTCAGTCTGTGTGAGCCGACATTTGATCGCAAGCCGGATCGTCCGTATTACGGCACTGCGATTGCGCTGGGTGAACCGCGCATGCCTGCCGCGGATGCTCTGCCGGACATGACCCTCGACCGACTTGATCGTCGTCGCAGCATGCTGCAGCAACTGGATCGGCAGTTTTCGGAGCTGCAGTCGGCGGGTGTTTTGGGGCGAATGGATCGGATTCAGCAGAGGGCCTTTGGTTTGCTGACCACCAGTCGCGTGCGTGAGGCGTTTGATTTGTCGGGTGAACCGGAAGAGCTGCGTCGGCGGTATGGGCGATCGTTGTTTGGCAACTGCATGCTGGTGGCGCGTCGGCTGGTGGAAGCTGAGGTACCTTTTGTCAGTGTGCACGCGGAGAACTTTCTTCCGCATGGATCGTTCACGTACGACATGCATGAGAACAATTTTGCGATGCTGCAGGACCACAATTTGCCGGTATTGGATGCCTTGCTGCCGGCGTTGATTGAAGATCTTGAGCAGCGTGGATTGCTGGATTCGACGATCGTGTGGGTGATGGGAGAGATGGGGCGATCACCGAAGATCAACGCGAAGGCGGGGCGCGAGCATTGGCCGCAGTGTGGTTTTTGTTTGCTGGCTGGTGGTGGCATACGGCCGGGAGTGGTGTATGGCAGTTCGGATGCGATTGGGGCGTGGCCGGCATCAGACCCGGTGACTCCGGCGGACATTGTGGCGACGATTTACAATCAGCTGGGGATTGATGCTGGTACGATGCTGCCGGACCGCACCGGTCGTCCTCTGGCAATTGCTCATGGCGGCGTGCCGATCTGGGACGTGATTGGGTGAGGGGGGTATTGGTTTTCAGTTTCCGGTTTTGTGGGTGTTGTTCCTTCGCGTCTTCGCGTGAGGCATTGTGCTGCTGAGTGCTGGCGGGGGCAGCGTGGTGGGCCGGGGAGTTTTAGGGTGTGTGGCCCTCTCACCCGCCGACCCATCTCCCCTGCGGGGGCGAGGGGGGCCGGAACCGGGCTTTGGATCGATAACGAGCACGGGGACGGGTGTGCAAAAGTACGATGAGGGGGATCGCGAAGGCAGGCGAGCGGGCCGTCGATGTCGGTCAAACTCCGGGGGTGCTCGCATGCTCGCGGTGGCTCTGGTAGACTCGGGCTATGGTATCAGGTGAATTGCTGACGGTGACCGCGGGAGTGTGGTGATGAGGATTGGCAACTGGATATTGGGAAGCTGTTTAAGTGTTCTGTGCAGTGTGCTGCCGTCGATGGCGGATGACGTGGTGTTTTGGCCGCAGTTTCGTGGGCCGGGTGCGCGAGGGGTGGCGTTGGGGACGGGAGTTCCGGAGGTTTGGTCTGCGACTGAGAATGTGGCGTGGAAGCGTGATGTGCCGGGGCGTGGCTGGTCTTCGCCGGTGGTCTGGGGCGACAGTGTGTTTCTGACGACGGTGGTGAATACGGGCAAGTCTGAGGAGCCGAAGAAGGGGTTGTATTTCGGTGGAGACCGGACAGCGCCGCCGCAGTCTGTGCATCAGTGGAAGGTGCTGTGTCTGGATCTGGGTTCGGGAGAGGTGCGGTGGGAGCGGCAGGTGCATGAGGGGCAGCCACTGTCTTCGATCCACATCAAGAGCAGTTTTGCTTCTGAGACGGCGGTCACTGATGGTGAGCGGGTCTGTTTTTGTTTTGGCAATCTGGGGATTTTTTGTTTTGATTTCGTCGGAAATGAAGTTTGGCGGCATGAGTTGGCGGCAATGCCGATGCGTTTTGGCTGGGGCACAGCGGCATCGCCGGCCCTGCATGGCGGTCGGCTGTACTACTGCAGCGATAATGAGCAGCAGTCATCGCTGCTGTGTCTGGATGCGGCAACGGGGAAAGAACTGTGGCGGACAGCGCGGGACGACAGGAGCAACTGGTCGACTCCTTTTGTCTGGCAGCACGAACAGCGGACGGAGATTGTGCTGGCGGGGACGGGCGGCATTCGATCCTATGATCCTGACGGGCAGCTGCTTTGGTCGACAACCGGCGGTATGTCGAGCATCACGATTGCGACGCCTTTTGCGGCGGACGGGCTGCTGTATGTGAGTTCCGGGTATGTGCTGGATCAGCAGCGTCCGATCTATGCGATCCGTCCGGGAGCGACGGGTGACATCAGTCTGGCGAAGGGTGAAAGCAGCAACGAGTTTATTGTGTGGTCGCAGGCGAAGGCCGGGCCGTACAATCCGTCGACTCTGGTCAGTGGACAGCGGCTGTTTGTGTTGTATGACCGGGGATTTTTTGCAGGGTTTGATGCGCGGACTGGGCGTGAGCTGTTTGGGCAGCAGCGACTGCCGAACGGGCGGGCGTTTACGGCATCGCCCTGGGCAGCTGACGGGAAGATCTACTGTCTGAACGAGGATGGTGTGACGTTTGTGCTGCGTGACAGTGACCAGTACGAGCTGGTGCGGACGAATGCCCTGGCGGAGGACGACATGGGCATGGCGACTCCTGCGATTGTCGGCGACCGGCTGCTGATTCGGACGGCAGCACGGATGTATTGTATTCGCAACTCGCAGCGGAATTGAACTTCGAGTTGTCAGTTGTCAGTTGTCAGTTGTTCGGTGTTCGGTGTTCGGTTTGCGAGTTGCGAGTTGGCGAGCTGTGGACGGGAGTCCGCGGGTGTTGTTGAAGGTGCGGACGGCATTCGTGCGGAGCACTGCCGCACCTGACTTGCAGCAACCGGGTGGGGGCTTCTGTAGCTCGGGCTTTCCAGCCCGAGCCTGATTCCGGTCGCAATGTGAGCGTTGCGTGCGTGTGCGCGTGTGCATTTAAGCTCCGAATGGACGCGGATGGGCGTCGGTGGCGGCTTGTGTGGTGGTTCGGGGTTTGGGGGGGGGAGTTGTGTGATGCGAGTGTGTTGTGTGTTGTGCTGGGTCTTGTTGTGTTGTGGGCGGGTGCTGGCAGTTCCGCAGGAATTTGCTGGTGTGGGGGATTTGCCGACGGTGGCGGAGGCGAGCGGGTATCAGGCGACGAGTACGTCGGAGGAAGTGCTGATTTTTCTGCGGGCCTGTGACGAGCGGTCTGAGCATGTGCGGATGTTTGAGTTTGGGCGCACTGAGCAGGGGCGATTGATGTCGGGGCTGGTGATTGCGGACCCGCCTGTGGCAGATCCCGCGCAGCTGTCGTCTTTGGGGCAGGGGCGTCTGGTGGTGATGTTGCTGGGGAACATTCACAGCGGCGAGTGCGACGGGAAGGAGGCTCTGCTGATGCTGGCTCGTGAGCTGGCCCTCACGCCTGATCATCCGTGGCTGCAGCGGGCGGTGATTGTGGTGGTGCCGAATTATAACGCGGACGGCAATGATCAGATGTCGGTGGACAATCGACCGGGTCAGGTGGGGCCGGTGCGTGGTATGGGGCGTCGCGAGACATCGCGGGGATTTGATTTGAACCGTGATTTTGTGAAGTTGGAGACGGCAGAGGGGCGTGCTTTGGTGCGGCTGATTGACCAATGGAATCCTCATCTGTTTATTGACTGTCACACCACGAACGGTTCGGTTCATCGTTATCCGCTGACGTATGACATTCCGCATAATCCGGCGGTGGCTGGCGGGCTGCGTGAGTTTTTGCGGGAGGAGTTTATTCCGGAGGTGACTCAGCGAATGCGAACGGCGGGCGTTGAGACTTTTTATTACGGCAATTTTGCTCGCCAGCATTCGCGGTGGGAATCTTTCGGCTTTGAGCCTCGGTACAGCACGGAATATCTGGGCATACGAGGTCGGATAGGGATTTTGTCGGAGTCGTACAGTTACGCCGACTACAGGACTCGGGTGCTGGCATCGCGTGAATTCGTGCGACAGTGTGTGGAGGCGTCATTATCGCGGGCTGATCAGATATCCCGATTGCTGGGAGCGATTGAGGAGAGTGCGGTGAGTGTGGCTGGCAGTGAGTTGCCACTGAACGCAGTGCTGGGTCCTTTTGAGCAGAAGGTGACGGTGCTGGGGCGTGTTCCGGGCACTGAGGAGCCGCGGGACTATGAAGTGGAGTATTGGGGGCGGTATGAGGCGACGAAGCGAGTGACTGTGCCGGTGGCGTATGTACTGCCGGAGGCTGATCCGGAGGTTGTGCGGAATCTGCGGAACCATGGTGTGCGGCTGATGGTGCTGCAGCGGGCTGTGCGTGTACCTGTTGTAGTGCGGCGAGTGGTATCGCTGGAGCGGAGTGCGATGGCATTTCAGCAGCATCATCTGGTGCAGTTGCAGACTGAGGATGTGCGTGAGGAGCGGGAGTTGGGGGCGGGTGCTGTGATTGTGCGCACGTCGCAGCCGCTGGGGCGTTTGGCGGCGTGGCTGCTGGAGCCTGAGAGCAGTGATGGTCTGGTGACGTGGAATTTTTTTGATGAGCGTCTGCGGGAGGGTGGTGAATATCCGGTGTTTTCGGTTACGGGGGAGGTGGACTGGTTGCTGGAGCCGCTGGCTGGGGAGTAGTTGTCAGTTGTCAGTTGTTAGTTGTTAGTTGTTAGTGGGTTCTTCCGTCGCGTCTTCGCGGCGTCGCGTGGGGCATGGTGCTGGTGATCGCTGGCGGGGCCAGCGAGGTGGTTGGGGGCTGTCGGGCGAAACGCCATTGTTTTCCATTCCTGCCGTCGATAGCATGGGGTTATCTGCTGCCCTGCTTTCGACCTGCCTGCATTCAGTTCGGGGACTGTCATGACTCGTCACAGACCATGTGGATCGACTGAGCACGGTTTTGGTCGGCGTATGTTTTTGGGTGGATCAATGCTGGGTGCTGCGGGTCTGGGTGCTGCGGGTCTGGGTGCGGCGGGTCTGGGTGCGGCTGGTCTGGGGCAGCTCCTGACCGGTCGTTCTGCCATAGCCTCCCAGGTGAAGGCTCGCAGTCGCCGCGTGCTGAACATTTTTCTGCATGGTGGTGTAAGTCAGCTGGAGACGTGGGATCCGAAGCCGAATACGGACACGGGTGGTCCGTTTCGGGCGATTCCGACGACGGTGCCGGGTGTGCATATTTGTGAGCTGTTGCCGTACACAGCGCAGCAGATGCATCGATTGTCGATTGTCCGCAGCCTGGATACTCGCAACGGCGATCATGCTCGCGGGGTGGTGGAGATGACAACGGGGCGTCCGCGGATGCCGGGGGTGGAGTATCCGCATTTGGGGGCGGTGGCGGCGCGATCGCTGATGCCGGAGGATTTCCCGCTGCCGGCTCACATTTTGATTCGCAGTTCGCCGGGCGGAAGAAATGTGGAGTCTGAGTTTCATTCGGCGGCGTGGCTGGGGCCGCGTTATGCCAGTATGGCATTGTATGATGCGAATCCGCCGAAGTTTGAGGATCGTCCGGGTGAGATTACGGATGCTGCGGACGAGCGTCGGAACGGAATTCGTCAGCGGGCGAACGAGCGATTTTTGATGCGTCGTCGGACGGCGGAGACTGAGGCTTATAATTTTTCATTCTCGCAGGCTCGCGAGCTGCTGGCGAATCGGCATGTGTTTGAGGTCAGTCGCGAGTCGGCGGGTGATCAGGAGCGATACGGGACCAGTCAGTTTGGTCGGCATTGTCTGCTGGCGCGGAGGCTGCTGGAGCATGGGGTTCCGTATGTTCAGGTCAATCACGCCGACTATGATACTCACCACGAGAACTTTGACTTCCACATTGAGCAGTTGGGCGAGTTTGATCAGCCGTTTGCTCAGCTGGTGGCGGATCTGGCGGATCGTGGGTTGTTGGCAGACACGCTGATTTGTGTGATGAGCGAATTCGGCAGGACTCCGAAGATCAACAAAACCTATGGTCGTGATCACTGGGGGACGGCGTGGAGTGTGTTGCTGGGTGGGGCAGCGATTCAGCCTGGTGCGGTGATTGGGAAGACAAATGCGAATGGCACGGAGGTGACGGACCGGGTGGTGGATCACGGTCACATTTTTCACACGATCCTGCGGGGTGCGGGAGTGGATTCGCTGGGGGAATTTGAGGTGGGTGGTCGGTTATTTCCGATCGCCGATCCGGCTCGTCAGGCGATTTCGGAGTTGTTGTCATGAGTGGTGTGGCGATGGCGGATCCGCAGCAGTGGAAGCTGCAGAAGGAATACAGGCTGGAGCGTCCGCTGACAGCGTGTCATTGGGACGTGCGATCGCGTTATGTGTTCTGTGGTGCTGAGGACTTTGTGATTCACCGGGTGGCTGCTGGTGACGGTGTGGTGAAGAAGCTGGTGGGGCATGAAAGCTGGGTGCGGGCTTTTGGTTCGTCGCCGGACGCCGAGGTGTTGTACAGTGGTGGGTATGACGGTCGACTGCTGTTCTGGCCGGTATCGGGTGATGAGTCTGGTCCGTTGCGGGTGATTGAGGCGCATCGGGGCTGGATTCGGTCATTGGCGGTCAGTGTTGATGGACGGCGAGTGGCGACGTGCGGGAATGACCGGCTGGTGAAGGAGTGGGACGGAGCGACGGGTCAATTGCTGCACGAGTATGCTGGTCATGGTTCGCATGTGTACAACGTGCAGTATTCTCCGGATGGTGCTCGACTGTATTCCTGTGATCTGAAGGGTGTGGTGCATGAGTGGTCGGCTGGTGTGTCGCAGCCGCGGGTCCTGTCGGTGGTGACCGAGCTGCATGGATATGACACGACCTTTCGTGCGGACATCGGTGGGGCTCGCAGTATTGCTCTGAGTTCGGATGGGCGGCAGCTGGCGCTGGGCGGGATTACGAAAGTGTCGAATGCATTTGCCGGGGTGGGTGAGATCGTGGTGGCGGTTGTGAATGTGGCGGAGGGGAAGTTGCAGCAGGTTTTGGGTTCGAAGGACAGGACGGTGGGTACGACGTGGGGGCTGTGGTGGCATCCGGGAGGATTTTGGGTTGGCCTGACGGGCGGCGGTGGCGGTGGCTGGCTGTACTTCTGGAAGGGCGACGTGGCGGACGAATTCTTCCGTTTGAAGCTGCCGAGTGACGGGCGTGGTATGAGTGTCACGGCCGACGGCGCCGGGGTTGCGGTGGCGCATGCGGACGGCCAGTTAAGACTGTACGGAGTGGGGTGACGAAGGTGGGTTCCCCTGCCACAAAGAAAGGGCCGCAGGGATTTTTAAAAATCCTTGCGGCCCTGATTTGTCCCGGGCGGGATTCGAACCCACAACCTTCGGCTCCGGAGGCCGACACTCTATCCAATTGAGCTACCGAGACGTGCAGGATCTGAGCGTCCGGGGCGCGTCTGACTGACTGTTGCCCTGACACGTTTTATCGACCTGCGCTTCATTAGTTTGCCGAAATCTGATCGCATTTGCAAGTGCAGTGGCCTGGGGATCGTTTCGCGGAGCGAAACGAGACTTCGTGCGGAGATTTGCGTTATTTCAGATTTTGGTCATGTTTTCATGGAGCTTCAAACTTGACAATGACCGGCTATTTTTGAGAATCGGCGTGCTTCCCACAAAAAGGAGCTGACGCGACGGAATTTCCTGACACTTTGATGGAGTGCTGCAGATGCATCGCCGG
>SXXK01000531.1 GCA_005791255.1 Planctomyces sp. | reverse complement strand
GATTCATCAGGGCGACTACCCGCTGTCGGGCACAGTGAAATTCCTGAACAATCAGGTGGATCCGTCCACGGGTACGATTCGTCTGAAGGCCGAATTTCAGAATCCGAAGCTGGACCCGGGCGGTCGAGTGCTGGCAGTGGGGATGTTTGTGCGAGTGCGGGTGCCGATCGGTCCGCTGCGATCCGCGGTGCTGGTGCCGGAATCGGCACTGGCATCCGAGCAGGGGCAGCGTTATCTGTTCATTGTGGATGATCAGCAGACGGCACGGCGGCTGGATGTGGAGCCTGGTCTGCAGTTGAATGGCCTCCGCGAGATCGCTCGTGCATGGACCCCGGGCAGTTCCGACAACCGTGGTCTGCTGTCGACCGATCGGGTCATCGTGAAGGGTCTGCAGCGGGTACGAAATGGGGCGGCAGTCGCGACGGTGGACCAGCACGTGGCGAAACAATGAGACGGCATGTTCGGGATTTCATAGTCCGATCATTTACACCTGGGGAAACACTGTGGCTGCGTTGTGTCGTTTTTTCATTGACCGTCCGATCTTCGCCTCGGTGCTGTCCATTGTCATTCTGATTGCCGGTGCGGTGGCTGTCCCCGGCCTGCCGGTGGCTCAGTACCCCGAGATTGCTCCGCCCGTGATTTCCGTGGCCTGTGTGTACCCGGGAGCCAGTGCGGCGGTCCTCGCTGACACCGTGGCTGCTCCGATTGAGCAGCAGGTGACGGGAGTTGAGAACGTTCTGTACATGTCGTCGCAGTGCACCAACGATGGGCAGTATCTGCTGACTGTCACCTTTGATCTGGGTGTGGATCTGGACATGGCTCAGGTGCTGGTTCAGAACCGAGTCAATCTGGCGTTGCCGGGACTGCCGGACGTTGTGCGTCAGACCGGCGTCAGTGTGCGGAAAAAATCGCCCAGCATCCTGCTGGTAATTAATCTGTTTTCGCCGGACGGCACGTGGGATCAGCTGGGGCTCAGCAATTACGCCACGATCAATCTGCGGGACGAGCTGGTGCAGATTGGCGGAGTGGGTGACCTGCAGATGTTCGGTCAGCAGGATTATTCAATGCGCGTCTGGCTGGATCCGGATAAGGTGGCGGCGCGGGGGCTCAGTATTTCCGAGGTGGTCTCGGCGCTGCGTGAGCAGAACGTGCAGGTGGCGGCGGGATCGCTGGCCAGACCACCGGTGCCAGCGGGTCAGGCTTTCCAGTATTCGCTGAGTACACAGGGACGACTGCAGGAGGCCGACCAGTTTTCACAAATCATCATCCGTACTGGAAAAAATGGAGAAATCCTGCGGCTGCGTGATCTGGTCTCAGACCAGCGGAAGGATCCGGTGACGGGTGAGCTGCTGGGAGGAATTCAGCGGGGTGCGAAGAACGCAGACACCAGTTGTGCTTTGGATGGCCGACCATCGATCGGTCTGAGCGTGTATCAGTCGCCCGGATCGAATGCGCTGCAGACAGCCGACCGGATTCGGGCGCGGATGGCCGAGCTGAAGCAGCGGTTTCCTGCCGGTATGGATTACGGAATTGTTTACGACACGACGCCGTTCATCAATGAGTCAATTCACGAAGTCTTCAATGCCCTGCGTGACGCGGTGATTCTGGTTGGTCTTGTGGTGCTGGTCTTTCTGCAGTCCTGGCGTGCGACACTGATTCCGCTGCTGGCGGTGCCGGTGGCGATTGTGGGGACGTTCGCGGTGATGGCCGGATTTGGTTTCAGTCTGAACAATCTGTCGCTGCTGGGTCTGGTGCTGGCCATTGGGATTGTGGTGGACGATGCGATTGTGGTGGTGGAGGCAGTCGAGCACCATCTGGAGCATGGTCTGTCACCTCGCGAGGCGACTCGCAGGGCCATGGACGAGGTGGCCGTGCCGGTGATTGCCATTTCGCTGGTGCTGATGGCGGTCTTCGTGCCATGTGCTTTCATTTCGGGAGTCACCGGCCAGTTTTTCCGGCAGTTTGCGGTGACGATCGCCGTTGCCACGTTCTTCTCGGCATTGAACTCACTGACGCTCAGTCCGGCCCTGTCGGCACTGCTGCTGCGCCGCAAAGCGGAGCAGCGGGATGTACTGACGCGGCTGCTGAACCTGGTGTTTGGCTGGTTTTTTCGAATCTTTAACAGACTGTTTGATCAGCTTAGCCTTGGATACGGCAGTTTTGTGCGGAGACTGCTGCGATTTTCCCTGCCGGTTCTGGTGGCCTATGCCGGCCTGCTGTATGCCACCTGGTACGGCTTCACAAAAACTCCCACCGGCTTTGTCCCGTCGCAGGACAAAGGCTATCTGCTGGTGAATGTGCAGCTTCCGGATGCAGCGTCGCTGGAACGCACCAGAACGGTGATGAAGCAGGTGGAGGGGCTGGCGCTGGGTACTGGCGAAACCGGGGCTGGCGGCATTCCTGGAATCGCGCATGTGATTTCGATTTCCGGGCAGTCGATTGTGCAGAATGCGAATGGTTCGAATTACGGGTCGATGTTTGTGATTCTGGATGATTTTGATGAGCGTCAGCAGCCGGGGCTGAATTCCGCGGCGATTGCCACAGCGCTGCAGCAAGCGACATTCCGCAGCGTGCAGGACGCGGTAGTGTCTGTCTTCGGGCCCCCGGCGGTGGACGGTCTGGGCAGTGCCGGTGGATTCAAAGTGCTGATTCAGGACCGGGCGGCAGCAGGTTTGCAGGCATTGCAGAGTGCAGCGGATGGACTGGCAGCGGCCGGTGCTCAGGAGCCACGGCTGGCGGGCCTGTTCAGTTCCTTTCGCGCGGTGACACCGCAGATGTATGTGGACATTGACCGTGAGAAATGCAAGGCGATGGGAGTTCCCCTGAGCGAAGTTTTTCTGACGCTGCAGGTGTGTCTGGGCGGTTATTACACCAACGATTTCAACGAATTTGGACGATCGTGGCAGGTAAATCTGCAGGCTGATCCGCAGTTCCGGATGACTCCGGACGACGTTCGCCGGCTGCAGGTTCGCAACGGTGAAGGAAGGATGGTGCCACTGTCGGCAATCGGCGATGTCCGCGAAACTGGGGGGCCCGCCATGATCACCCGCTACAACGGCGTCACCGCGGCGTCGATCAACGGAGCGGCAGCGGCGGGTGTCAGTTCGGGAGAAATGATTGCGGCGGTCGAGCAGCTGGCAGCCAGTCAGCTGCCACCGGGAATGACATCCGCGTGGACCGAACTGACTCTGCTGCAGATTCGCGCAGGCAATACGGCCATCATCGTGTTTGCTCTGGCGGTTCTGCTGGTGTACCTGCTGCTGGCGGCACAGTATGAAAGTCTGCGGTTGCCACTGGCCGTGATTCTGGTGGTGCCGATGTGTCTGTTGTGTGCGGTGGCCGGGGTGCAGCTGGCCAGGATGGATCTGAACATCTTTGTGCAGATTGGCCTGGTGGTGCTGGTGGGTCTGGCGAGCAAGAACGCGATTTTGATTGTGGAGTTTGCGAAGGAGAAGCGCGCGGCAGGGCTGACTGTGACTGAGGCGACGGTGGAAGCGTGTCGGGTGCGACTGCGTCCGATTCTGATGACGTCATTTGCCTTTATTCTGGGTGTGATTCCGCTGGCGATTGCAGAGGGCGCCGGCGCGGAGATGCGAAGAACGCTGGGGATTGCCGTGTTTTCGGGGATGCTGGGCGTGACGGCGTTTGGAATTCTGCTGACACCGGTGTTCTTCGGGCTGCTGGACAGGACGAAACCCGGCTCGGGCCGTGATCTCAGCGCTGCCGATTCTGCCAAGGCAGGCCATTAGCCACCCCGTGCGGCCGCACGGCTCCTGCTGTGGACCTCGGGAGACGAGTGTGCTGCGGTATTCCGGCACATTGACTCGCACTTCCCCTCGAAATTCCATTGAATCCGCAGCAAACTGCTGCTATTTTCTCTCCTGCTCTCTGCCCCGCCCGCCTCGCCCCCTGCCCCCCTGCCCCCCTGAAACCAGCCTCATGCTGCCAGACCCCTTCTCGATTTTCCCGCTGCGCGCTGTTACTGGCAGTGTGGTCCGCTGTGATTTCGCTCCGGTCTGTCGCCTGCTGCTTGTGCTTGCGTTGTTCGGTCCCCTGCCCTGTGCAGCGGCCCAGACGGCTGACCCCGACCCCGTTGCAGTGCTGATTGACACCGCAATTGACCAGCAGAATACCGCGGCCGGTATCACCATAGCTCCGCAGGCTGACCCGGACACATTACTGCGTCGCACGACTCTGGATCTGGCGGGACGAATCCCCACCAGTCGGGAACGTGACTGGTATCTGCAGCTGCCGGCGGAAACCCGACAGCAGCAGCTGGTGGACCGCCTGATGCAGCTGCCTGACTTCGAATTTCATCTCCGCAATTCGCTGGACGAAATGCTGCTGCCTGAACGTCCCAACGATGGCGAATTCCGCGAATATCTGCTGACGGCTGTCAGGGAACGGCGTCCCTGGAGTCGCATGTTTCGTGAAATGCTGCTGGCGGCACCAGCAGAGGGACCGGACAAGGGAGCAGCTCAGTTCGTCAGGTCGCGTGTCCGCGAGCTGGATGATCTGACCAATGACACGGCAGTCCTGTTTTTCGGCGTCAACATCAGCTGCGCCAAATGCCACGATCATCCGCTTGTGGCCGACTGGAAGCAGGATCACTACTACGGCATGCAGGCCTTTTTTCATCGTACGTTCACATCAAAGAAGAATCTGATCCTCGAAAAACCGTTCGGCGGAGTGAAGTTTCGCACAACCGCGGGTGCTGACCGTGACGCCGTGCTGATGTTTCTGAACGGCGCGGTTGTGACCGATGCGACTCCGACGTACAGCGACGAGGAAAAGAAATCCGCTGAGGAGCAGATCCGCAGGCTGGAGCGTGAGGACGATGCTCAGCCGGTGCCGGTTTCCTTCAGTCCGCGTCAGGCGCTGGCAGACACGGCGCTGGCGGATCAGCAGCAGCAGTATCTGGCCCGCAATATCATCAATCGCACGTGGGCTCGGCTTGTGGGTACCGGCTTTGTGGATCCTCCGGATCAGATGCATTCGGGCAACCCGGCCAGTCATCCTGAATTGCTGCAGTCACTGGGTACGGACCTCGTGACGCACGACTATGACCTGCGGCGGCTGATTCGCAGTATTGTGCTCACCAAAGCCTACGCGCGGGCCAGCATCTGGACGACAGAGACTCCGCTGCCGGCGGCACAGACATTCGCCGTCGCAGTCGCGCGCCCCCTGACACCGCGTCAGCTCTCCGCATCGCTGCTGATTGCCACGCGAACATCCGAGAGCTGGCCTGCGGTGGACGAGGTTACAGCCAGGCCGGAGGAGTGGCAGAAGCGGCGGACGGATCTTGAAAATCAGGCGAACGGCTGGATGCGTGAGTTTGAGCAGCCATCGCGGGATTTTCAGATTGCGGTGGACGAAGCTCTGTTTTTCAGCAACAACGATCGAGTGCAGAATGATTTGCTGCGTGATGGCGGTGACCGTCTGGTGAATTCGCTTAAAACCGCTGAAACTCCGCAGCAGGCTGCCCGGCTGTTGTGGACGGTGGCCTGCAGCCGGGAACCGGCGGAAGCGGACACACAGGTGGTCGTGGACTGGTTTGCTCGTGCGGCTCAGCGGCGCGAGGCCGATGTGCAGGCACTGCTGTGGGCGGTGCTGGCGGGTGCGGAGTTTCGCTTTAACCATTAGGCATCCTGTTTATCAGAGAGGCATGCATGTCGGGTCAACGATTAATTCCGGTGCCGTCAGGTCTGGTGCACCCGGCGGGTGTCTCGCGTCGTGGTTTTCTGGGCGGGGCGGCGGTCGGTGTTGGCGGGGCTCTGGCGACCGACATGCGAGGGGTGCAGGGTCTGCGAGCAGAAGAGATCGCGGGCGAACTGCGACGTGGTGAGAAGCACGTGATACTGCTCTGGCTGGCGGGTGGCGCCAGTCAGCTGGAAACATGGGATCCGAAGCCTGGCGCGAAGACGGGTGGGCCATTCGCGGCGATACCGACCAATGTGTCCGGGATTCAGGTCAGCGAGCTGCTGCCGAAACTGGCTCAGCGGATGCATCTGACAGCCGTCATCCGTTCGCTGAACACAAAGATCGCGGACCATGGAGGCGGAGCGGATCTGATGGAGCGTGGTCGTCCGGACGATCCGGGGCTGCGTTATCCGGACCTTGGGGCCGTTGTGGCAAAGGAACTGGGGCGACTGGAAAGCACGGTTCCGGACTATGTGTCGCTGTATACATCGACTGAGGGTCGTCGGAAGGGCACCAGTGGCTTTCTGGGAGCTCGGTATGCTCCGCTGTTTCTGGCTGAAAATATGGCCCCGCCGAACACCGGTCTCCACGAGCGGCTGACAGCGGCCGAGCATCAGGATCGGGCAGCTCTGCGGGATCTGCTGTCAAAGCGGTTTACGGCCGAGCATCGGGGCAGCACGGTGGGCAGCCTGAATTCCGCCTATCAGCGGGTGCAGGGCATGATGGCCAGTGCCGGGCTGTTCAATATCGAGCAGGAACCCGCGGAAGTGCGGGCGCGCTACGGACCGACGCAGTTCGGTGAACAGTGCCTGATTGCTCGTCGCCTCGTGGAAGCCGGCGTGCCCTTCGTGAAGGTGGCTCGCGCGTGGTGGGACAGTCACGGTCAGAATTTCGAGACGCATCTGGAGTTGTGTGCGGATCTGGATCACTGCATGTCCGTGCTGCTGGATGATCTGCAGCAGCGCGGGTTGCTGGAAAAGACACTCGTGATCACTCTGGGCGAATTTGGTCGGACACCGGGCATCAACGCCAGTCTTGGCCGCGATCATTTTGCTTCGGCGTGGAGCTGCAGTCTGTCGGGGATGGGTATTCGGGGTGGCGTCGTGCATGGTGCCACGGACGCCGAGGGTCAGACGGTCAAGGACGGCGAGGCTTCGGCGGCCGACCTGTTTGCGACAATCCTGCAGGCTGTTGGAATTGATCACACTCATGAGTATATGGTGGGATCCCGTCCGACTCCCCTGGCAGATTTCGGCAGCCAACCTATTCGCTCGGTGCTGGTCTGAAGGAGACTGACAATGGGAGTGAACGACGAACCTGTGGCTGGGATGTCTGCTGAGACAACGCCGGCCGCATCAGAAAATTCTGCGGCAGTGTCAGTGCCTTTTGCTCCGTCAAAGGTCAGCATTGATCGCACGGTGCGGCTGCCCTCGATGACCTTCTGCCTGGCGCGGCACGCACAGAGTGGCCGGGTGTTCTGCGGTGGTGCCGATTTCGGGCTGCATTCGTTCGATCCGGCGGCAGAAAAGCCTGAGACGAAGCCGTTGAGTGAGGTTCGGCACTCCAGCTATGTGACGGGTGTGGTGAATGCCGGCGGCACGCTGATTTCCGGGGGTTATGATCGATCATTGATCTGGTGGAACGCGGAGACGGGCGAGCAGCTGCGGAAGGTTGAGGGGGCTCATGATCGCTGGATTCGCTCGCTGGCGGTCAGCCCGGACGGACAGCGTCTGGCAACAGTCGCAGACGACATGCGGACAAAGATCTGGGACACGGTGAGCGGAGCGTGTCTGCTGACTCTGGAAGGTTATGACCTGCAGACTCCGCAGGGATTTCCATCGATGCTGTACGCCGTGTGTTTTTCTGCCGACGGCAGGCGACTGGCCACCGGCAACAGGACCGGCAAGGTACTGATTCGTGACGCGGGGACTGGCGAAATTCAACAGACTATTGAAGCGCCGGTAATGTACACGTGGGATCCCAAAGCGCGGCGGCATTCGATTGGCGGCATCAGGTCACTGGCATTTTCCGGTGACGGCAGTCTGCTGGCGGTCGGCGGCATGGGTCAGGTGGGGAATATTGACCATCTGGAAGGCAAGTCACGAATTGAGGTCTTTCGTTTGCCGACAGGTGAACGTGTGCATGAGATCGAAGACAGCAAATACAAGGGGCTGGTGGAAAAACTGCAGTTCAGCGAGAACCAGAAGTGGCTGCTGGCTGCGGGCGGTGACAACGGGGGATTCCTGAGTGCGTGGTCGCTGGAGTCCGGCAAACTTCTGGCTCAGGAAAAACTGGGCAACCATCTGCATGCGTTTGAGATGCTGAGTGACCGAACGCTGGTGACAGTGGGCCATGATCAGGCGTCGCTGGTGACACTCTCTGCCGGCTGATCAGGCTGACGAGCCTTCACAACACACAATCCTCCCCTCGCCCGCGCAGTGGGTGGGGTGGCATGCACGCTTTCATCAGCGCGCACAAACACATAATCCTACCCTCGCCCCCGGAACGGGGGAGAGGGGTCGGGGGTGAGGGGGCATGGCATCCATGCCATAGAAAGCAGACCAGAGAAAGTGGAAAGGAGAAGACAACGGAATCCCTGCGATTCATCCGTGTGAATCCGTGTTCATCCGTGTTCATCCGTGGCGAAAAACACCCCGCATCCGCGCTCATCCGTGGCTCAGCACAGCGGCTTCCAGGGGAGTTTCACCCCCCACCCCCGGCCCCTCTCCCCTTTCAGGGGCGAGGGGTGCCATGCACGGTTTCCTCAGTGTGCACAAACACACAATCCTCCCTTCGCCCCCGGAACGGTGGCGAGGGGTGCCATGCGCGGTTTCGCGATTGTGCAGAAAGACCCGTTGCTTCGCGCGTCCGAAAAACGCGGGCAGCAGGTGTGGCCTCTACGGGACTGCGTCCGGCAACTTTGCGGCGTAAATGTCGCGCGCCCGACGGTACTCGTCCAGCGCTTCATCAGACAAGACTGCCGCGTTGCGCTGCAACTCCTCGTCCATCCGCCGCACCAGATACTCCACCTCGCGACGCTTCGCTGGAACGGGCCGCGACGGATTGTCAAGAAAAATCGGGTTGGAATGTGCAAAGCTGACTTTTCCCCCGGGAATCTTCTCGAAAACTCGCACCGCCAGCCAGCCGCTGGCTGCCAGCTCCACACTGTGGTCCAGAGCTGTCTTCCAGTATCCCCGGTCGCCTCCTGCCACTCGCTCGGATTGCACCGCCACAGCTTCAATCACCCCATTCCGCACCAGTTCAACGCGGTCCGGCGGATGCTGACTCAGGATCACACCCCGGACCCTCACTGGCTCGGAAGTCTGCGTTGTTCGCCAGGCAGTACCGGGCAGTTGATCATTAAACCGCAGGTCCATCAACGGGCCGGTGGTGACAAAACTGCGGCCGGCATTCAGTTGCTCCAGCCATCGCTGCGGAGTGAACTGGTCGCCGACATGCACGTAAACGCGTCCGTGGCCCGGAGCAACCGGGTGCACACCCGAGCCCGTGCCAGCGGACACTCGCAGGCGAAATCCGCAGTTCAGCAGCGAGTAATAGGTGCGCATGCCGAATTCCGTCCAGCCCAGCTCGGTGAATCCCGCGTCAGTTCGCTCAATCTCCGGCCAGTCGGGCGAGTTATTCAGGGTCCATTTCGGGAACCCGAATTTTGTCTGCCAGTGATGATTGTTCGCCAGCTCGAACAGGTCCACATTCATGATCGGAATGATCATCAGTGACCACTCCCACGAATGCTTGTCAATGTCCAGCAGGGCTCCCTGCCGTCGGGCTTCAGCCGCCACAGCAGCGACCGGCGGAGCACTCAGTTTCAATGGCTCGCGGTGATTCAGGACAAACACGGCGCCCTGAGTCTGACGCTGTCCGGCCACACTGAAGATTTCATACTCCGTGTTCATGGGCAGGATCACATGAGTCGGTGAAACGAAGACGGGTTCTGGTGACAGAGCCGGGCCACTGGCTGCCGGAATTTCGCGACTGTCCCGCACCCAGTAGTTCATCGGCAGGCCAACATTCAGGTCTTCCGACATCAGCAATGTCGGGATCTCCGCCATCGGACGATGCAGGTGCACATCACCGCTGTACCAGCCCAGTTCAGTCATCTGCACGAACCGCTGCAGTTTCAACTGCAGTTCTGCGGGCTGATCGGCGAGGACTGTGAATTCCGCTGTTGCCGGCAGATATTCCTTGCCGCGCACAGCCGTGACGCGATAGGTTCCCGGCGGCAGCTGCACCTGAAAGGGTTCAGCCGACAGCGATACGTGACGTTCCTGCGACTCCGTTCCCGGTACCTGCCGATTGTACGCCACTGTTGTGCTTTGTGGGTTCAGCGAGGTGGCGAAGAAAAACGGCTGCTGCGGGTCATCCAGTCGCTGGACATACAGTCTTGCCGCCAGCGGGGTGCCCGTGTCCGCGTCGCAGATTGTGCCGGTCACATTCGCGGTGCGATGTCGCAGTGGTCGCTGCTTCCAGCCGGTGGCTTCGATACGGGCCAGTTCACCGTCAGGGTCACTGCCCTGATAAAATGAACACCAGCCCCGCAGGTACTGGGTTTGCCCCGGCGCACAGTCCGGGAACTGCGGGTCCGAATGCAGGCAGGGGCAGGGGGCGTTGGCCCACGCGCGATGCAGCGGGTCCCAGGCGGTGATGATCCAGCGCTGGCCGTCTGCCGAGCGGGCCGCCGCATAGTTTCCGCGAATGAGTTTGTTGTCGTTGTTCTGCTGAGTAAATCCGGCAGCGGCCTTCAGCATCACGCAGTTCTGAACTCGCAGGTCCGACAGTGGTTTGTCCGTTCCGTTGTGCAGCCACATCATCAGTTCGATGTGGTCCTGATGAGCGGTGGCTGTGGTGCCGATGCGGATACCATTGGGCAGCGTTCTTTCTGAGGTCCAGCCATTCTCGCCGTTTGCCACCCACTCCAGCTGCGGCAGTGTGATGCCCTGGCGACTCCAGATCGTGTCGATGTGGGTGTGGGCCAGATATGTCAGGCCGAGGTTTGACCAGAGTGCTTCCGGGAAATCGAGCACGGCGTAGCTGTGATCGTCCCACGGACAGAATGCACTCAGCTTCGTCTCCCGCTGCGGTTCGATTGCGCCGTCAAGAAATCCAATCCGGGGATGGCGACCGCCGGGGTAGGGCAGCAGCAGCAGACGATCAACGGGCCGGGGCGGGCGGGTGTCGTCCGAGATGCCGAATGCGGTCAGACGCTGCTGCAGCCGCTCGGGACTGAGACCTGTCACCTGACAGATCTCTGCAGTGCTGTAGCGATGATGCCAGACCATGTTCTGCAGCCAGAACTGCAGCTGCTGATCGCTGGGGGATGGTCGAGTCTGACCGTCGGCGGCAGCGGTCGAGTCACACAGCAGGGTGAATAACAGAATCAGCAGCACTGCGTACATTGCCGTAGGTTCCAGTGGGATGGGAATGGGTCGGTCCGTCGGTATTCTGAATTGCAGCCGGCCGGATGGGAAGTCAGATCCGTCCCGCACCTGTCACCCGCACCTGCCACCGGCAGACTGGCGGTCCTCGCCGGTTGCATATCGAACGCTCGATGCCCACAATCACCCCGTCAGAATCCGCCGGTTCAGGGTTACAGGCTCGAAATTGCACGTTCACGGAGAATCGTTTGATGCAGTCTGGTGCAGCAGACAGGACCAGCACGGACCAGGTCGGTCCTGACCCCGATGCCTTTCTGCTGACGTGGGATGGCGGAACGTGGCGCGATGCCGTGCGTCTGAAGCGACAGCTCGTGACCACCATCGGTCGTTCGACGACCAACCGGCTGGTGCTGCAGGACGAAGGGGCCAGTCGGAACCATTGTGAAGTCTTCTTTGCCGACTCGGAGTGGAAACTGCGGGATCTGAAAAGCCGCAATGGGACGCAGTTGAATGGGCGCAAAGTGAATGCTGACGAGCCGCTGGCACCGGGTGACGTCATCAGCATTGGTGCCTGTCGGCTGGCGTTCTGCCACAGCCTGGACGAACTGGCCGTTGCCCGGCCTCGGAACCTTGTCGACAACGACAACGCCACGCTGCCGGGACGCGACACTCCACCTCCCAGCATCCTGCACAGCGCTGCCCGGCCGCAGTTTGCCGGGTCCGCATCCCAGCTGACGGCATACGCCTCAGTGCTGTCCCGACTGTACCAGCTGGGCCTGGACCTTGGATCAGCCGGCACCCGCAGTGAACTGGCCGACGTGGTTCTGGCCAGTCTGGAACGCGAAACTGTGGCCATGATTGTGGCAGTGCTGGTGTTCATGCCGGATCAGTCAGCTGCGGCAGACAGCAGCACAAGCGATCTGCAGCTGCTGGGATACCGCAGTCGCAGTGACCTGCCTTACCGTCGCGTGTCGGACAATCTGTCCCGCAAGGTGCTGGAAAGCGGCGAGGCTATTCTGGCCCGCGATGTGGCTGACGACCGACAGTTGTCGATGTTTGACAGTCTTGGGGAAATGAAAGCCCTCAGCGTGATCTGTGCACCGATCCGAGCTGCTGAACACACCCTGGGACTGATACACCTGTATTCCGGCAATCCCGAAAACCCGCTCGATCGCGGGGATCTGGATTTTTGTCTGGCTGTTGCCGGGCAGATGGCCGTGGCACTGCGAAATCTGCAGCAGCGGGAAACGCTGGCCAAAGGACTGGCCCGTGCCCGCTCCGCGAATGACCTGCTCAGGAGCCAGCTTCCAGGCGCCGGCGGGCTCGTCGGCCAGACTCCGTCCATGGTCAATCTTCGCGAGCAGATTGCTTTGATCGCTGAAACCGATGCCATTGTGCTGATCCGCGGCGAAAGCGGCTGTGGCAAGGAACTGATTGCTCGCAGTATTCATGATCGCAGCAGCCGACGCGATGGCCCCTTCGTCTGTCTCAACTGCGCAGCACTCAATGAAAGTCTGCTGGAGAGCG
>SXXK01000530.1 GCA_005791255.1 Planctomyces sp. | reverse complement strand
TCTGCGACTCCTCAATACGGACCTCCACCCGACTGCCGACCTGACCATGAGCCACAGCAGCTGCCGCCCCGGCTGACTGACCTGCTGCCGGCTCATCCGCTGCTGTCACCGCCCCTGTCGCTGCCAGCGTCAAAGCTGTGACCATGATTCGCTTTACACTCATTTCACCGAATGACATCGAACTCATCCTCCGCTGATACAAATCCGAAACCTCAGATTTCAAACAGATCGCTGACAACAGTCGGGACTACTGCAAACCACCACGGGATACCTTCGATACCGGCACCACCGCAGCCCGACCGTCAGCCGTTGGAATAATCACGTACTGAGTCCCGGCATCGGGAGCCAGAAACTCACGGCTGCTGTTCTGCAGCCATTCCGCCGGATCACTGTAAATCGGCACCCGCACAGTCGGCCGACCCGGCATCTGTAACTCCATCCGGCCGGAATCACCCGCACTGGCTACCTGCACTGCCGGCGCCACTTTCGCTGACGCACCACCGTTTTCAGAAAACATCCCATCCGGGATCAGCAGCCCGCCGACGAAAGCAATGGCGGCACACAGCGCCAGCGATGTCAGCGGATTCCTCCAGACTTTTCCGACCGAAACAGCGCCACGACCACCGCCGGATTCCCAGCGCTCCTCGTCGGTGCCTGCAGAAACCGGTGGTGAAGAGACGGCAGCAGCCGACACAGCAGAACGCCCTGCAGCCAAAGCCTTTCGCAGACAGCGATCCTCGAGGAAGCCACAGGCCAGAGACCTCCAGCCCCCGGTTATCCCGTCCAGACGCCCCAGCAACTCGCGCAACTGCTCTCCGGAAAGCTCGTCGTCCACACATCGCTGAATCAGCAGTTCATCATGTTCAGACAGGCTCATGTTTCCAGACCCTCAATGTTCAATGCACTCAACTGACGCCGCAGCGTCCTCCGCGCCTTCATCAGTCGATACTCCACGGTGTCCTCCTGGACCCCCAGCCTCTCAGCGATCTGCCGATAGCTCCAGCCCTCAGCATATTTCAGCAGCAGCAGCTGCCGCTCCAGCTCACCAAGCTGCCCCAGTGCCTGACGAACGCTGTCCTGCGTCTCATCCTGCAGCATCATCCCCAGTGGCTCCGCCACATCCACTGCCAGGCCAGCGTCCGACTGCACTCGCTGCAGCAGTTTGCGACGACGACCCGTCGCTCGGCGATACATCAGCACCTGCCGCACAGCAATGCGGTACAGCCACGCACCCACTCGCTGTACGCCGGACAATGCGGCCTTCTGTCGCACGACCGCCATGGCAATAGTCTGCATCACATCATCGACTGCATCCGTTTCACCCAGACGACTGCTGACCACTGTGCGCAACCAGCCCTCGTGCTCCAGAAACACGGCCGATGGTGACAATGACGATGCTGACGCCGCAGACAAACCACACTCTCCCACACGCTGATTTCCGCAGGTTAACTCTGGCCAACCGTCATACCCTGCTCGCAGTATAGGTTGCCTGAGCCCTCCGGATCCCGGCAAAAATCCAGGAAAAACCCGCACGCCAGGCATCGTTCCAAACGCCTGAAAAACGGAACCGAAACACCGCAACCACAATCCAGAGCAGCACTTACCGCAAATCACAGAAATCCGATAACGACATATTCCGGCGACTGAAAATGCAGACCCGCATCACCTACACTCCTGAATCTGCGGGAAACACATCAATCCACGGCTGATTTCCGGTGACTTTGGTCGCATGCCTGATCTCAATCCCACCCCCTCTGAAGCAGACACGCCGACTGCCGACCGACGCCCGCCGCGGGCACTGCTGCCGCTCACACTGCTGCTGGTAATCCTCCTCCGCATCACCGCGGCTGTCGTCGCCCCGCAAATGCTCACAACAGATGCCGACGGCTACATTGCACACGCCGCTGCCACCCTCCGGCACCACGGTTTTGTCGGCCCATTCACAGGACAACCAACAGCTTTCCGCCCTCCGCTCTATCCCCTCGTGCTGGCCGCAGCCCTCGCCTGTGGACTGTCGCCATCAACAGCCGTACTGCTGGTCAGCATCGGTGCCTCCGTCACCTGCTCAACTGCTGTCTTCTGGCTCGCCCGTTCAATGCTCGGCTCACATCGCGCGGCACTCCTTTGTGCACTTGCCACCGCCATCGACCCGCTGCTCCTCAGATACTCCATCCAGCCTATGACGGAAGTACCCTGCGCCGCACTTCTGACACTGGCCTGCGCCGCTGTCGCCCATGCCGCTGCACACGGAAGCCAACCCCGCATACAGTTCGCTGCAGGCCTGCTGCTGGCCGCTGCTGCCCTCACACGTCCCACAGTGCTGCTGGCCGGCGCAGGTATCTGCCTCTGCCAGCTCGCACTCGCAATGCACTCGCGCCGCAGTCCGGTATCCCGTCCCATGCCACTGCACGCACCAATAATGCTGGCCGTCGGGCTGGCTGCCGGCATGACGCCGTGGCTGCTGCGCAATGCCGTCCAGTTCCACGCTTTCATGCCAGCCACGACACACGGGGGCTACACACTCGCTCTGGGAAACAATCCCGACTTCTATCGAGACGTCATACGCGGAACAGACGAATTCCCGTGGGATGGCGCGGCACTCGACCAGTGGCAACAACAAACACTCGCCACAGCCGTGCAGTCGGGGATCAACCCGGCCGATGAACAGGCGCTGGACCACTTCCACTACGAGCTTGCATTCGCAACCATACAGCGGCAACCCGCCGAATTTCTGCAGGCCTGCACTCTGCGGTTTCGCAGATTCTGGGCCCTCGGACAGGCGGGCGCACCCCCGACAACACTCAGTCTGCTCACTGCCTGCTGGTATCTTGTCCTGTGGACAGGACTGCTGCTGAGGCTGCTGCAGCTGCTTCGGCAAGGCCGCGGCTCCCTCCGCAACGTCGCTGAAATCCAGCTCTGGATTTGCCTGCTGGCGTTCGTCGGCACACACTTGTTCTACTGGACCGACGCCCGCATGCGCACCCCGGTCATGCCGCTGCTGATCATACTGGCAACTCTGGGCTGCAGACACCTGCGACAGCTGGACTCCGACACGCATTCCACCGCGACCTGAGTCACTGACTCTCAGCACAGCCGAATGGTGTGACCGTCGTAACGAGCCACCCGGTCCGGCCTGCCCGCTGCCTGCTCTTCCAGGATTCGCTCCATCGCTTCAACAGCCGCCACAACCTGCCGATCAGCCGCAAGGTCCGCATACGAAAGCTGACGTATCTGCTGCAGTCGCTGCTCACGCTCACCCGCCGGACCACCGTATTCAACCCACGCAGTCTCTCGAGCAAACCGGTCAATCACTTCAATTCCGTAACCGCGCTGGGCACGTTCGCCCCACGGTTCCAGAAAACGGCCGTTGTAGTGGTTGTTGATCGTGTTCTTCAGCTTCAGCGGAGTGAGTTGATCTACCGTCAGCTCAACACCCCGCTTTCGCGAATGGCCGTTCCAGATTCCGTTGTCAAATCGGAACTGCACTTCCTGCTCAACATAACCGGGAAAGTTATCCGGGGTGACCCACGATGTATGAATGTCGAAAGCTGCCTCTCGACCATCTTCGTACTCATAGATCAGCCGCAACTGGCAGCTGTCCCAGGTGTTTCCGTCCCGCGGCCCCACCAGACCCCGCTGCCCTGTGCACAGCACAGTCTTCAGTCGCCCGCCAAACGTAAAATCGATCAGCTTGATGTAATGCACGGCCACATAGGTACCGGGATTGCGCCCGGTGATCCACTCAGAAAACTGCTGCCCCGAAATCTGACGCGGCTCCAGCAGCGAACAGTAACCATTGTTCACATGCTGCAGCACATTGTCGGCCACCAGAGTTCGCAGCTTTTTATGGTCCGGATCCAGCAGCTTGTGATACACCACTCGTGCCAGTACGCCGCGCCGCTCGGCAATCGACGTCAGCTCATCCAGCTCACTCAGCGACAGCACTGATGGTTTTTCCACCAGCAGATGCACGCCCGCCTCCAGAATCTCTCGCGCTGCCTCAAAGTGGCGGTTGTCCGGCGTTGCCACACAGGCAAACGTCGGTCGATGCTTCAGCATCTGCTGCACGGCCGAATCACCGGCACAGTTTTCAAACGCCGGGATCAGACCCGCAGACTGCCGCTGATAACGTTCGGCGCGGCTGCCCGTCTTTGTGGCAACCGCCACCAACTGCACATCAACATCCCCAAAACGCCTGTCCTGCAAACCCTGACGAGCCACAGCCTCGAAAAAAGGGCGATAAGTGTCGTCAAAGATCATACCCATGCCGACCATGCCGGCAGTCATTTTCGGACGCATCTGCTCTCACCCCCGGCACTGTGCACCGTGCGGAATCAAGGTTCAAATTCTGCCGGCTTCCAGTCCGCTTTGCCGCCAAACGTCTCATCAAACGTGGCTGCACCGCTTTGCTGCTGAGCAGATCCTTCGACTGTATCAAAGGCCGGAAGATCCTCAAAGGGATTCAGCTCCGAAGCCTTACCCGCCGGCTGAGCAGGAAGGGTCTTCATGCGTTCACTGCGTGTGCCGGACTCCACCTTCCCGTCCGCCACTGCAGAAGTCTGCACAACGCCCGATTTTCCAGCCGCCTTCTGCTTCCACTCCGCCTGACGACGATTGGCAAACTCCGAAAAGTCCTCAGCCGCAGCCGGACTGCCTGCCGCTGCCGCAGGACCCGGACTGCCTGCCAGGAAACTGCTGAATCCATCCACCTCGGAACTTACGGCAGTCATCGCAGCCGCCTCAGCCGCCGGCGACTGTCGCACCAGTGCTGCAGCACGCGGAAGCTCCAGAGCAGCATCGCCACTCCCGCCACTCGTTCGCGATCGCACACCGGCACCGGAATCCCCAATCACGGCCGCACCAGTCCGGCCGTCAGGAGTGCGACCGGTACGCAGAAAACCCGCAAGGGCAGGGCCCTTCATCGTCTGCAGCACCGCCTCGCCCGATTCCCCTTCACCCGGATAAACCGCTGTGGCTGCCGCCGGACCAGTGGATGCAGTCGCCCCCGCCGGCCCCGCGGACGATGACTCGAAACCGTCCAGACGCGCACGACCCGATGCCCCAGGCAATGGCGCCGGCCCCGCCGGATCAGCATCCACGGCAACACGCCCCGCGAGGTCACCGCTCACCACGGCCCCGCCATCGCCTGCAGTCGGATCCTCAGAACCCTCAAGAAACGGGTCGCGAATCGTGGAGTACGAACTGCGAGTCATCAGACCCATCGTTCCGCAACCCGGAACCAGCAGCAGTGTTCCCAGCAGCCCGGCAGCCGTCCATCTGTTCATAATTCACGCCTCTCTGTCTTTCCATCACACCGTTCACTGTTCACTGCGGTCCCCATGATGCCGACGATTAAATACCGCCGGATCAAACGGATCATTCCTCAGTGAACGCTTTGCTTCCGCCAGAAATTCACGATCCACAGCAACCCCGTCCTGCAGTCGCCCATGAGTCTCCTCGGGCAGATCCGCAGGCTCGGCAGGGCCACTGCCAGTTGTTTCAGCCACCGGCGGAACCACCTGCTCCGCTTCCGCTGACTCCGCCAATTCCCGATTTTCACCTGGTGCCAGATCTGCGGCGGCAGCCAGCACCCACTGCCGCAGTGTCTGCATCTGCACAACTCCGGAACGCCCCCGCAGCGGCAGTTCCGTCGCGCCCCCATGAGCCAGCCCCGCCTGCTGCAGCAGCGCACTCTGAGATGGCTCCGAAAAACTGACCTGCTTCAGCACCGCCAGCAAATTCTGCTCAGCCGTTCGCGGATCCGAACCATTGCGAACCGACAGCAGCTGAAATTCAGACTCCGAGTTCCGACCGTGACAGCCGCCGGTCGCACACTTGCTCGACAGCAGCGGCTGCACACTTCGCACAAACTGCTGAGCAGTCACCCGTCGCAGCCCGGCCAGTGAACGCGCCGTTGCAGCAGCACCCGCTGCAGGCAGCGGAGGCATCAGTGCGTTCGGAGCAGCCGACTGACGACCACCACGCCCGGCTCCATCAGCTGCCAGCTGCTCCAGCATCCGCTTTGCATCCTGCCGATGCGGATCCAGCCGCAGTGCATCCAGCGCCTCACGCTCCGCCTGCTTCGGCAAACCATTTTTCAGACACCAGCGCGCCAGCTGCAGGTGCACCTCCGGAGTCAGCTCCTGAAACGAGGCTCGCATCTGACGCCACGCGTCCACACGATCGTCTGCCAGAAATCGCACTCGCGATGACTCAATGAACTGCCGCCCCCCGGCAACCTCCACACTGTACCCGCCACCCTGTGCCCGCAAAGATGTCTCCAGCACAGTCCCATCAGTCAGCACCAAAACCGCAGACTGCCGGTCCTCAGACGTCAGCGCAGCATTCACGCCGCGCTCATCTGCCGCAATCCGCGCAGTGAACAGCAGACACACCAGAAGTATTGGCAGCCGATATTCCATTAACTGGCACCAGAATTTCATGGCCACAGACGGCTTCAATCCGACTTCCACCCAGACATTTCCGTCCGATCAGCGCCACAACACTGGAAAATTACGGGGATTCCGGACTCGGGGTCAATATGAACCCCGGCTGCTCAGATCCCCGCCACCCAAACCGGGAACCACCAGAAGCCCCCAGATGCCCCAGCCCTCCAGAAGCATCCCAGTCCCGATCACAAACGCGGCAAAAACTGCACGGCGGACACAACCACAGCGATGCACGCCACCTCAGAGGCCACGCTCAACAAGGTAAAACGCGCTGTCAGCTCGCAGATTGGACGCCAGCAGACGGTCCACCGCACGTCCGCGAATAATCGGACTCTCAATCACAATCCGCAACCCCATCCGCTCCATCAGTGACCGAAAGTCACGCATCGACATGAAGTGCACGTTCGGAGTCTCATACCACTCCCACGGAAACGATTCTGTGACCGGAGTTCGTCCGCGACGCAGTACCTCCAGACGCACACGCCAGTGACCGAAATTCGGTACCACCACCAAAGCGCGGCGTGCCACTCGCAGCATCTCTGACAATAGTCGACGCGGATTGCGCACCTGCTGCAGGGTCTGACTGAGCACTGCAAAATCAAAACTGTCGTCCGGAATGTCCTGCAGGCCACGATCCAGATCCGCCTCGATCGCCGGCAAACCCCGCTGCACCACAGACGTAATATTCTGATGATCAACCTCAATCCCCAGCACGTCACAGCCGAGCTCTTCACTGAGTCGCTGCATCAGACGACCGTCACCGCAACCAAGGTCAATCACGCGACTGCCCCGGCCGATGTGCTGCATAATCAGTTCATCAGTCAAACGAATCGACGGATCGGGAATCTGGTAACGAGCAGGGTCTGGCATCTTCGACAGCATCAGGACGGACGGAGGAATTTAAAACCCGACAGGACATCACAGCGGCCGCAGCAGCGGAACCGTCTCAGTCGACTCTGTTGCTGGCAACTGACCCTGCGGCAAAGCCAGTGTACCCGCTGCTCCGGACGAGGTCGATGGCACCGTCACCGAGGGAATTGACGGAGCAGGCACCGGAACTGCCGGAACAACAACCGGCGTCTGTGCAGCAGCCGGCACCGACGGCGCTGGCTGACTCAGACGCCAAAACACACCCGCCACGCACAACACCACCGCCACCATCAAACCAGCACGCGACAGCAGACGCTGACGCCGCCCCAGATGATACTGAGCCACAGCGTTTGTCAGAACCTGCTGCCGCAGCCCGGCAGAAAGCCGCACCTGCGGAGCAGCACCCCGCAGCAGGTTATGCTCGGGCATGACTGGTTCCGGTATCCCCGACAGTCCACCACTCATGGCTTCAACCAGACTCAAGTTAAAAAACACAAAAACAGACAGACTTCCGGAAAGCTGCAACACCGGTCATCGCACCAGACCCTCCAAAGCACGCTGCAGTTTCTCCATGGCATAACGGTATCGACTGGCCACCGTGTTCTGGGAAATCCCGAGAACTTCAGCGATTTCTGCGAACGTCAGGTCCTCCCAGTGCTTCAGTGTCACCACCTCCGACTGCTCCGACGGTAAACTCTTCAGTATTCGACGCACACTCTCTGATGATTCCTGCTGCAGCAACTGCTGTTCGGGTGTTGCCTGAACAGCCGACGCTGGAACCTGCAGGCGTTTCTGTGAACTGTTCCGCTGCAGAATTCGCAAAGCCTCGTTGCGGACCGTTCGCAGCAGGTAAGACCACGGAAGTTTTGCAGCCACAAGCAGTTGCGGACGTCGAGCAATCCTTGAGAAAGCCCCCTGCAGGGCATCCTCGGCATCTGCCTGAGACGACGTGACAGACATCGCATACCGTACCAGACGCTCTGCTGTCAGATCAAACAGTTCAGCCAGCGCTGCCTCCGGCGACTGAGACAGTCGCTGAGCACAGTGCTGGACCTGTATCTGAAAATCCCCGTCCATCATTTCTTCCCAAAACACGCAGGGCGGACGGCTTTGTCTGGCATTTGTGGAAAATCTGCTCAGACTCGTTATTTTTCCACCCGCCGGAATGCCGGCTGTCCGACCTGACGTCGCGATCATCGTTGATTTTCGGAAAGATCACCAGGGAAACTGCCGTGTTTAATACAGTTGCTGTGGCCGGAGCCACAGGTGCCGTCGGACGAATCATCCTGCAGCTCCTTGAACAGCGTCGCTTTCCAGCCCAAAAATTCCGCCTGCTCGCCTCCGCCCGCAGCGCCGGACAGCAGATCGACTTCGCAGGCAGTCGCATCACGGTGGAAGAACTGACCCACGACTGTTTTCACGGCGTTGATCTCGTCATCGCCAGCACCCCCGATGAAACTGCCGCCGAATTCCTGCCCTCAGCCGTTCGCGCCGGCTGCCGCGTAATCGACGAATCCGGCTACTGGAGAATGCACCCGGACGTCGCACTGGTCATCCCCGAAATCAACCCGCAGGCAGCACTCTCCGCTACCGGCATCATCGCCAGCCCCAACTGCTCCACAACCCAGATGGTCGTCGCCCTGAAACCACTGCACGATGCCGCTCGAGTCCGCCGGGTCGTCGTCAGCACCTACCAGGCCACCAGCGGTGCAGGTCTGCAGGGAACAGCCGACCTGCTCGCAGGAACTCGGGCTGCCCTCAATTCCACAACCTACGATTACAAAGCCTTTCGCCACCCCATCGCCTTCAATGCCATCCCCCAGATCGGCAGCTTCAAACAGGATGGCTACACCAGCGAAGAACTCAAGATGATCTTCGAAACTCGCAAAATCCTCGGTGATGACTCCATTCAGGTCTGCCCCACCTGCATTCGCATCCCCGTCTCCAACTGCCACAGCGAAACCATCAACGTCGAAACCGAACGACCACTCTCCGTCGCTGAAGCCAGACAGCTGTTCGAATCCTTCCCGGGCATCAAAGTCCTCGATGATCCGAATCTCGGCCAGTACCCCATGCCATCCATCTGCGATGGCAGCGACGATGTGTTCGTGGGACGCATCCGCAGGGATCTGTCACACCCCAACTGCATCACCTTCTGGTGCGTGTCCGACAACCTGCGAAAGGGTGCCGCCACAAATGCCGTGCAGATCGCCGAACTGCTCGCCAGCCAACACACCTCCTGACACAACGGCGAACCGCTTCAGTTGTTCCCCGCTGGTAACAGCAGCACAATTCCCGGAGCTTGCAGACAGGCCTGAGGCAACCCCTGCGCGCCCGTTTCCCAGCGACGAAT
>SXXK01000529.1 GCA_005791255.1 Planctomyces sp. | reverse complement strand
TGGTGCGTCTGGTGGTGGGGTGCGAGGTCGTGGTGTGCAGCGGCCGGCGGATCCCAGTGAGCAGGAGTTTTGGGATTTGCTGGAGGGTGACAAGTGAGAGAGCGGTGGTGTTGTGTGGGCAGGTTTCTGCGAGAGCGGTTGTGTGTGGTTTGGTGTGTGTGTGCGGGTGTGAGCTGTTGTGTGTTGAGTGTGTCGGAGGTGCGAGGTCAGCAGGAATTGCGGGCGTTGCGTGAGGCGGTGGTGCGTGAGGCGGGTGTGCTGGGCCCCGGGTGGGCTCGTACCAAGGTCAACATGGCGATTTTTCGGCACAGTGCAGTGGACAGTGTGGGTGATCGTCAGGTGGCGGGCTGGTATGACGGTGCGGGTCGAGTGTGTCTGGGTGAGCGTCGTTTGGGAGAGGATCGCTGGCGGGTGCAGGTGACGGAGCTGCGGGGCCGGGTCACGGATGCTCATAATGTGATCTCGCTGGCTTTTGACGGAGCGGGCGAGCTGCATGTGTCGTGGGACCATCATGGTCATCCGCTGCGGTATGTGCGGGTGTCTGCGGGGGGTGGTTTGGAACCGGGCGAGCGGCAGGTGATGGTGGGTCGTGACGAGGAGCGGGTGACGTATCCGGAATTTTACCGCCTGCCGGATGGTGGTTTGTTGTTTTTTTACCGTGAGGGGGCAGCTGGTGCGGGCAATTTGGTGCTGAATCGTTATCGGCCGTCTGTGAGTGGTGGTGCGGGGGTGTGGGAGCGTGTGCAGAGCAATCTGATTGATGGTGAGGGCGAGCGGAATGCTTACTGGCAGGCGTGTGTGGACGGCGGTGGAGTGATTCATTTGTCGTGGGTCTGGCGGGAGACTCCGGATGTCGTGACGAATCATGATTTGTGTTATGCGCGGTCGGCGGATGGTGGGGTGACGTGGACGAATTCGGCGGGCGTTCGTTTGCTGGTACCGATGACGTCGGCGGGATCTGAGTATGCCTGCCGGATTGCTCAGGGCAGTGAGCTGGCGAATCAGACGAGCATGTCAGTGGACGGGTCAGGTCGTCCGGTGATCGCGACGTTCTGGCGTGGTGCAGAAGCGGGAGCGGTACCGCAGTATCGTTTGGTGTATTTGGGGGAGTCGGGTTGGCGGGTGGTGCAGGTGGGTGAGCGGACATTGAACTTTGAGCGTCGTGGAGGAGGTACGAAGCGTCCGCCGATATCGCGTCCGCTGTTATTGCTGGATTCGGCGGCGGGTTCACGTCGAGCGGTGGTGTTATTTCGGGATCAGGAGTGGGGTGGCGGGGTGGTGGCGGCGGTGACGGGGGATTATGCGGGGGGTGACTGGGAGTACTGGGGGCTGACGGGTGGTGTGGGTCAGGCGGACCCGCTGGTGGATTTTGGTGTGTGGCGGGAGCGTGGCGAGGTGCATTTGCTGAGTCAGCTGACGGGTCAGGGTGATGGTGAGCGGGAGGAGTCTGTGGAGCCGACGGCGGTGCGACTGCTGGAGTGGCGTGTGCGCTGGCCGGATTTGCAGTGAGTCTGCGTTGGGCGGGGTGTGATCCGCCCCGGGGAACAGATCGCCGGCCCGTTTCAAGTCACATGGCCAAAAAACGCCCCGGATTTTTCTCATTTCACCTTTCAGGGGTGGGAAAACGCGTTTTGTGGGTTCGCATGATTTGGAAAGGGTGAGTGGTGTGCTGGTGTGCGTCCGGATTTCCATCTCCTAACTGGTGCTACACACGACGGAAAACTTGAGTTTCCCCCCATTTCTGCCTAAGCTATTGGCAGTTCAGTGCTTGTGGTGCGCAGAAGCAAGAGGCAGCAACTGGGGCGTTAAGTGAGCAGTGTTCAGTCATCTTTGGGATCTCCTGAGGGATCCGTATTGCGAGTGTTGTTCGTGTGCACGGGCAACACGTGTCGCAGTCCGATGGCCGAGATGCTGTTTCGCAAGCTGGTTTCTGAGCGTCTGGGTTGTGCGGACCGTGAGTTGCGTGAGCGTGGTCTGGATGTGTTTTCTGCGGGCGTTGGTGCCTGGGAGAACCTTCCAGCGTCACCTGAAGCGGTTCAGGTGATGCGTGAGCACGGGCTGGATCTGACGGAGCATTTGAGTCGGCGTGTGCATCGTGTGATGGTTGAGCAGTCGACTCTGGTGTTGGCTTTAACGGGTCGTCATCGGGATTTGCTGTTGAACGATTGTCCTGCTTTGGGTGCTCGGATTCATTTGCTGGATCGTGATGGTCGGGATGTGCACGATCCGTTTGGTGGGACGGTGGACGATTATCGCCGTTGTGCTCTGCAGATTGGGCAGAACCTGCGGCAGTGGGTTGAAGAGCTCTTCAGGAAAGACACGACACTGACATGAAGATCGGTATTGCCAGCGACCATCGCGGAGTGGCCTTGAAGTCCAGGCTGGCTCAGTTATTGCAGTCGATGGACTTTGAGGTGCACGATCTGGGCCCCTTTGAGGCTCAGAGTGTGGACTATCCGGACTACGCCGCCCGGGTTGCTCGCGAGGTATCCACGGGTGCGGTGGATCGCGGGATTTTGATTTGTGGCACGGGTCTGGGGATGTGCATCACGGCGAACAAGTTTGCCGGTGTGCGAGCGGTGACGTGTCAGGACAGCGTGACAGCGCAGTACAGCCGTGCTCACAACGACGCGAACGTGATCTGTCTGTCTGCGGATCAGTTGAGTGATCAGGTGGCCGATCAGGTGGTGCGGACCTGGTTGAAGACGGAATTTGACGGTGGCCGACATGCTCGCCGTGTCCAGCGGATTGGCGAGTTGGAGCGTGAGGAAGCGGAGCGGATTCATGGATCCTGAGACACTGCGTTATGCAAAGACTCATGAGTGGGTTTCTGTCACCGGCGACATTGCGACGGTGGGGATAACGGACTTTGCGGTGCGGCTGTTGACGGACATTGTGTATCTGTCGCTTCCGAAGGTTGGAAAAGTCTTCCTGCCCGGTCAGGCGATGGGTGAAGTGGAGAGTGTGAAGGCGGTCAGCGACATTTATGCTCCGGTGGCAGGCGAGGTGCTGGAGGTGAATGTGGGATTGCCGGATCAGCTGCAGTTGCTGAGTGACAGTCCCTTTGAGCGTGCGTGGATTGTGAAGTTGCGGATGAGTGCTCCGGGTGATCTGCAGCAGCTGCTCAGTCGTGCTCAGTATTTGCAGCATTGCGGCGAGTAGTGCGGGCTGCCTGCGCACGCTGTGGTTCAGTTGGCTCGGGCTTTGCAGCTGCGAGGGTCACGGGGCCGTTTTGTTTTGAGCGGAAGCAGCTGGTGGCAGGGCAGTGTGTGTTTTTTGCAGGCGGTGTGCTCGGGCTGAAGCCTGAGCTGCGGAGAGTGCGGCGAGGGGTGGTGAGCGAAGAGCGGTGAGTGGGGTGTTTGGCTGTCGGGAGGGCTGAAGCGTGGCCTATCTGTTTGATACTCCGGAGCAGCGGCAGCGGATGCTGGCAGCGATTGGTGCTGCTTCGGTGGACGAGTTGTTTCAGCAGATCCCGGAATCGCTGCAGCTGGGTCGTGAGCTGGCATTGCCGGGTGCGGTGTCTGAGCTTGAGCTGGAGCAGGATCTGCAGCGGCGGTTGGGTGAGGTGGGTGGTGGCGGGGTATGTTTCCTGGGTGGTGGGGTGTATGACCATTACATTCCGGCGGTGGTGGATGAGCTGACGTCGCGGGGTGAATTCTACACGGCCTATACTCCGTATCAGGCGGAGGCAAGCCAGGGGACGTTGCAGGCATTCTACGAGTATCAGACATTGATTTCGCAGCTGAGCGGAATGGAAGTGTCGAACGCCAGTTTGTACGAGGGCGGTACTGCGGTCAGTGAAGCGGTGTTTATGGCGATGCGGGTGAACGGTCGCGATGGTCGGGTGGTTGTGGCCGGTTCGCTGCATCCGGAATACCGACAGGTTTTGCGCACGTATTTTTCGCGTCTGGGGACGGAGATTGTTGAGGTTCCGGCGGTTGACGGGGTGGTGTCTGTTGAGATGTGTCGCGGGGCGCTGACTGCGGACACGACGGCCCTGGTGTTGCAGCAGCCGAACTTTTTTGGCTGTCTGGAGGACATTGGGGGTTTGACTGCTGCGGCTCATGCGGCCGGGGCTCTGGCGATTCTTGCCTTTGACCCGATCGGTCCTGGTCTGCTGAAGCGGCCGGGGGATTACGGAGTGGACATCGCGGTGGCTGAGGGTCAGCCCCTGGGGACTCCGCTGCAGTTCGGTGGTCCATTACTGGGTGTGTTTACGTGTCGTTCCGAGTATGTGCGGAAGATGCCCGGGCGGTTGATTGGTCGCACGGTGGACCGTCGTGGTCGCGAATGTTTTGTGCTCAACCTGCAGGCTCGGGAGCAGCACATTCGGCGGGACAAGGCGACGAGCAATATTTGTACGAATCAGGGTTTGCTGGCATTGCGAGCTACGGTGTTTCTTTCCGTCGTGGGGCCGCGAGGTCTGCGTCGGATGGCGGAACTGAGTCATGCGAAGGCGCGATATGCGGCTGCGTGTCTGACGCGTTTGCCGGGTGTTGTGCTGAAATTTGAGCGGGCGTTTTTCCGTGAGTTTGTGCTGGAGACTCCGCGGCCTGCGACTGAGGTTCTGCGATCGCTGTCGGACCGCGGTTTTAACGTGGGTCCGGAGTTGTCGCGATTTGGTGGCAGCCTGGGTGCTGGTCTGGAGCGTTGCTTTCTGGTGGCTCTGACCGAAAAGCGGACTCGTGCCGAGATCGATGCTCTGGCGGCTGCACTGGGCGACGTGCTGGGCAGTTGAGTGACGAGTGAGTGTGAGTGTGAGTGTAGGGAGGTGACAGATGCGCAATCCAACAGCGACTCGCCTGCTGTTCGAGATGTCGGAATCCGGTCGGGGTACGGTGGTATTTCCGGAATCGGATGTGCCTGACGTTTCCGGGGTGCCTGTGCCTGGGGCCGAGCATTTGGCGTCGGTATTGCTGCCATTGCCGGAGCTGGCGGAGCCGGATGTGGTGCGTCATTTCGTGAATCTGTCGACGTTGAACATGAGTGTGGATTCGCACTTTTATCCGCTGGGCAGTTGTACGATGAAGTATAATCCGAAGCGGCACGAGCGTTTGGCGCGACTGCCGCAGGCGGTTGCCAGTCATCCGTACCAGCAGGAGTCGCAGATACAGGGTTTGCTGAGTGTTTTGTATGAGCTGCAGGGGATGCTGGCGGAGATTTCGGGTTTGCCGGGAGTTTCCCTGCATCCCGCTGCTGGTGCTCAGGGTGAACTGACAGCGTTGCTGACGGCTGCGGCGTATTTTCGGCATCGTGGTGAGCAGCGGACTCGAGTGCTGTTCCCCGCCAGTGCTCATGGAACAAATCCGGCCAGCGCGGCGCTGGCGGGTTTTGAGTGTGTGCAGTTGTCGGGAGGTCGGGACGGGTTTGTGGATTTGTCTGAGCTGCGGGCGCAGCTGGACGAGCGTTCGGCGGTGTTCATGGTGACCAATCCGAATACATTGGGTTTGTTTGAGAAGGACATCGCGACGATTGCAGCGATGCTGCATGAGGTTGGGGGTCTGGTGTATATCGATGGTGCCAACATGAACGCCATTCTCGGCAGGACTCGCCCCGGCGACTTTGGCGGCGACATGATGCATTACAATGTGCACAAGACATTTACGGGTCCGCACGGTGCTGGTGGTCCTGGGGCAGGTCCGATCGCTGTGCGTGATTTTTTGGCTCCCTTCCTGCCGGCTCCTGTGGTGACCTTCGATGCGGTTCGCAACTGGTATTCGCTGACGGAGCCTGAGCATTCGATAGGTCGGATGCGTTCGTTTTTCGGCAACGTGGGGATTCTGCTGCGGGGATACTGCTACATCAGGACTCTGGGTGGCCGTGGCTTGCGGGAAGCTTCGGACTGTGCGGTTCTGAATGCGAATTATCTGCTGAGTCAGGTGCGTGATTTTCTGGACGTGCCGCATGGCCACCGCTGCATGCATGAGTTTGTGGCCAGTGCGAAGCGTCTGAAGGAGCAGACGGGAGTGACGGCGATGGACATTGCGAAGCGTCTGCTGGACTACGGCTTCCATGCTCCAACTGTCTACTTTCCTCTGGTGGTTGAGGAGGCTTTGATGATGGAGCCTACCGAGACCGAGTCCCTGGCGACTCTGGATGCCTTTGCGGCGGCGTTGCGTCAGATCTGCAGCGAGCCGGCGGAACTGGTGAAGGGGGCTCCGCACACCACAGCGGTGTGTCGACCGGACGAGGTGAATGCTGCACGAAAGCCGGTGCTGTGCTGGTCTGCTCAGTGCTGACCTGTTGACTGCGAGTTTGCGGGCGTGGGATTGGCGAGGGAGGTTTGCGGGGTGACTGAGCCTGTTCTTTCAGTTCGCGGCATGGGTCGGACATTTGGCAGCGTGGCAGCGCTGCAGG
>SXXK01000528.1 GCA_005791255.1 Planctomyces sp. | reverse complement strand
CTCTCTCAGCTGGAAGTATGGGGATCTAATTCTTTGTCTGAAGCTGAGTGAAATTGCGCGATAATGGGCGGCGAAGGAACTGACGGCGATTCGGCGCGAGGGGAGTGTGTGGACATTGCAGGCCCCATTTGCCTGTCCGGATTTTACTCTGACGCTGCCGCAGACGGCGTCGGCTGCGGGTGGCGAGCCGATGATTGTGCATCAGGGGCAGCCGCTGGAGCTGCAGCCTGCGTCTGCGGTGACTCAGCTGGTCAGCGGCCGCTGGCATGCAGGGGACGGTACGGTGACCGTGTGTTTCGCACTGCCGCGTGGAGTAACAGAGGTGCGAGTCTGATATTCGGGGGGGGCGGTGGCGGGCCTGTCTTACTGCGGGAATCCCTGCGGATTCCGAACTCCCTGCTCCCGTCGCTGCCCGTCTGAGTCGTATGATGTGGGGACTGCGTGTTCTTTCCCGCCCTGAATTTTCCCTCCGGACCTGCCATGACTGCGATCGCTTGTCGGATCAGGCTTTTCGGTATTTTTGTCTGCGGGCTGCTGACTGTTTCTGCGGTCACAGGTGCTGAGGATCCGATTGATTTCAATCGTGACATCCGCCCGCTGCTGTCCGAGAACTGTTTTCACTGTCACGGTCCTGATGCGGCTCAGCGGCAGGGAGAGCTGGCGCTGCATGAGCACCAGCTGGCACTGAAAGCGATTCAGCCGGGCCATCGGGCTGACAGTTCGCTGTATCAGCGGATCACAGCGGCAGATCCTGAGATCGTGATGCCTCCGCCGGATTCCGGTCGTCAGCTGACGCCGGCGCAGCGTGAGCTGCTGGGGCGCTGGATTGATCAGGGTGCGAAGTGGGGTCTGCACTGGTCGTGGGAGCCTTTGCAGCGACCGCCGGTGCCTCAGCCGCCCGCCCTGCCACAGGCTCCGATTCGCAATCCGATTGACGCATTTCTGCGGCAGCGACTGCAGGCGTCTGGTCTGAGTCCGTCTGCTGAGGCAGCGCGGGAAGTTTTGATCCGGCGGGTGACACTGGACCTGACGGGGTTGCCACCGGCACCGCAGGATGTCGCGGCATTTGTGCAGGATCCGGCGGCTGATGCGTGGGAAAAAGTGGTGGACCGTCTGCTGGCGTCACCGGCGTACGGTGAACGGATGGCCTGGGACTGGCTGGATGCTGCTCGCTATGCGGATTCGAACGGCTATCAGGGCGATTCTGATCGCACGATGTGGCCGTGGCGTGACTGGGTTGTGGATGCCTTCAATCGCAATCTGCCGTGGGACCAGTTCACGACGTGGCAACTGGCAGGAGATCTGCTGCCGCAGGCGACGGACGAGCAGCGGCTGGCAACGGGCTTTTGTCGCAATCACATGATCAATGGTGAGGGCGGGCGGATTGCCGAAGAGAATCGAGTGGATTACGTGATGGATATGACTGAGACGATGGGGACGCTGTGGCTGGGGCTGACGCTGAACTGCTGTCGTTGTCATGACCATAAATTTGATACGCTGACACAGCGCGACTATTACTCACTGTTCGCCATTTTCAATCAGACTCCGGTGAATGGTGGCGGTGGCAGCGGTCAGACGGCTCCGGTGTTGTCCGTACCTTCGGCTCAGCAGCGAACAGAGCTGACTGCGGCTGAGGCGTCGACTGCTGAATTCGGTCGACTGCAGAATGAGCGTGCGGCGGAGCTGGCAGCGCTGCTTCCTGATTGGATAAAGCGGCAGTCGGGGCAGGGCAGTGTGTGGCGCACGCTGCAGCCGACGGCAGTGCGGGCTCAGCAGCAGCAGCTGACAGTGGAAGCGGGTGGTGTGGTGTTCGCCGGCGGTGTGAATCCGGCGAATGATGTGTATGAGGTTGAGGGTGTGTTGCCGGAAGGTCCGCTGAGTGCGGTCAGGCTGGATGCACTGCGGCATGCCAGTCATACGCAGGGTGGTTTGGCACGCTCGGACAGTGGTAACTTTGTATTGACTGAGATTGAGTTGATACTGCGTCGCGGCGATGGGCAGCAGATGTTGAAGATCAGCGGGGCTGTGGCGACTTATGAGCAGGGCAGTCTGAAGGCAGCGAATGCGTTTGACGGGGATTCGCAGACGGGCTGGGCGGTGTACGAGGGCAAGCCGATTGACCGGGACCATGCGGCTGTGTTTCGTCTGGCTGAGGCAGTGCAGGTGCGACCTGGTGATCAGTTGCTGGTGCGGCTGCGTCATGATTCACCGCATGTCAGTCACAATCTGGGGCGATTTCGGATCTCGACTTCGGCTGTAGCCGGAGCGGGTTTGGAGCTGCAGCGGTCTGCTGAACTGCAGCAGGCGCTGGTGACGGCAGCTGAGCAGCGCAGTGAGGCGCAGGTGAAGTTGCTGACAGAGGCTCAGCAGGCTGAGGATGCAGTCTGGAAGCAGCTGACTCAGCAGCGGAAAGCCGCAGAAGATCGTGTTGCAGCGATCAGGAACAGCGTTGCGAAGGTGATGGTGATGGAGGATCAGCCTGAGCGTCGTGAGACATTCATGCTGCAGCGTGGTTTGTACACGAATCCGGGAGCTGTGGTGCAGGCTGCTGTTCCGGCCAGTCTGCCGCAGGTGCAGTCGCAGCAGCCGCTGAATCGACTTGATCTGGCGCGCTGGCTGATGTCTGAGCAGAATCCGTTGACTGCGCGAGTGACGGTGAATCGATTCTGGCAGCAGGTGTTTGGCACGGGGCTGGTGAAGACGGCCAATGATTTTGGGGTGCAGGCGGAAGTTCCGCTGCATCCTGAACTGTTGACATGGCTGGCGGTGGAGTTTCGTGACAGTGGCTGGGATGTGAAACGACTGATGCGGCTGATGGTGACCAGTCAGGCGTATCGTCAGAGTTCCGTGGTGACTCCTGAGCAGCTGGAGCGGGATCCGGAAAATCGGCTGCTGGCACGAGCTCCGCGGTATCGTCTGCCATCGTGGATGCTGCGGGATCAGGCATTGGCAGTCAGTGGTCTGCTGTCGGGGCAGCGCGGTGGACCGGCGGTGAATGTGTATCAGCCTGCGGGTGTTTGGGAGGAGGCGACGTTTGGGAATCGGAAGTATGTGCAGGATCACGGCGAGGCGTTGTATCGTCGCAGTTTGTATGTGTTCTGGCGTCGCATTATTGGACCGACGATGTTCTTTGACACGGCCAGTCGGCAGACGTGTACGGTCAGCGCTGTGCGCACGAATACTCCGCTGCATGCGTTGCTGACCAGCAATGACACGGCGTGGGTGGAGGCTGCGCGAGTTCTGGCGGAGCGGGTGCTGCTGGAGGGTGGTGGTGATGCAGAGCGACTGGAGCGAGTGTATCAGCGGGTGCTGTGTCGGCCGCCCGTGGCGGCGGAGCGTGAGATTTTGCTGGGGACTTTGCAGCGATCGAGGAGCGCCTATCGGCAGGACGGTGCGGCGGCAATGGCTCTGCTGAGTGTGGGGGAATCACCCCGTTCGCAGCAGCTGGCTGCTGATGAACATGCAGCCTGGACGGCGGTGTGTCTGGCGGTGCTGAATCTGGATGAAGCTCTGACAAAGCAGTGAATCGGAATGGGAGACTGTGTGATGCATCCGATAGCAGAGAGTCAGCGACAGCTGGTGCGGCGTGAGTTTTTTGGTCGGGCGTCCACGGGAGTGGGTGTGGCGGCGCTGGCTTCGCTGCTGGGGCGTGACAGTGCTGGGGCGAGTGAATCAGGGGGGGGCACTGGTTCGCCCGGCCTGCCGGGTTTGCCGCATTTGGCGCCGCGGGCGAAGCGAGTGATCTATTTGTTTCAGAACGGTGCGCCGACTCATGTGGATTTGTTTGACTGGAAGCCGCGACTGCGTGAGCTGCATGGCAAGCCATTGCCAGCGGGGTATGCGGATGGGAAGCGATTCAGCACGATGACAGGTCAGGCGGACGGCAAACTGATGCTGGCGCCGGTGGAACCATTTCGGCAGCGAGGTGAGAGCGGGGCGTGGGTCAGTGATTTTCTGCCGTACACGGCGGGGATCGCGGATCGTCTGTGTTTTGTGCACAGCATGCACACGGAGGCGGTCAATCACGCGCCGGCGATTCAGTTTCTGCTGAGTGGATCGCAGCTGCCTGGTCGTCCGACGATGGGCGCGTGGCTGACGTATGGCTTGGGTTCTGAGACGGAGAGTCTGCCGGGTTTTGTGGTGATGACGTCGATCACAAAGAACACAAGCTGCGGTCAGATTTTTTATGACTTCTACTGGGGCAGTGGTTTTCTGTCATCACGATTTCAGGGCGTGAAGTTTCGTGCGGCGGGAGATCCGGTGCTGTATTTGTCAAATCCGCCGGGGATTTCGCGGCAGATGCGGCGTGAGTGGCTGGATGATGTGGCGGCGGTGAATGAGCTGAACCAGCAGCAGTATGGAGATCCGGAGATTGGTGCAAGGATTGCTCAGTACGAGATGGCTTTTCGGATGCAGTCCAGTGTGCCGGAGCTCACGGATTTATCGGGGGAGACGCGGGAGACACTGGACATGTATGGCCCCGGTGTGACGGAGCCTGGGACATTTGCGCACAACTGTCTGCTGGCGCGGCGTCTGGTGGAGCGCGGGACTCGCTTTGTGCAGTTAATGCATGCGGGCTGGGATCAGCACAATTCGCTGACGACGGAGCTGTACAATCAGTGTCGTGACACGGATCAGCCGAGTGCGGCGCTGGTGCGGGATTTGGAGCAGCGTGGTTTGCTGGACGAGACGCTGGTGATCTGGGGCGGGGAGTTTGGTCGGACTCCGTTTATTCAGGGCGACATCAACAACAGACCTCGCTGGGGGCGGGATCATCATCCGTATGCATTTACGGTCTGGCTGGCGGGTGGTGGAGTTCGTGAGGGAATGAGCTGGGGTGCATCGGACGATCTGGGGATCAATGTGGCGGAGCGTGGGGTGCATGTACACGATCTGCAGGCGACGATACTGCATCAGCTGGGTATTGATCATGAGCGGCTGACGTTTCGGTTTCAGGGTCGTCAGTTTCGTTTGACGGATATTTTTGGTGAGGTGGTGCAGGGAATTTTGAAAAACGGGTGAGCTGAGCGGGGTGTGTGCGTTGGTTTGGTGACGGGCCGTGAGTGATCCTCGGCAAACAGTTGTACGGGTCGGTTTTTCCGGACTGCTGCATTTGGAGTCCTCCCGTCTGGAAACTCGTTGACAATCCGGCCTTTGGGGCGTAGCATCCGCCCCGGAGAGATGGCAGAGCGGCCGATTGCACCGGTCTTGAAAACCGGAGTGCCCTTACGGGTACCCAGGGTTCGAATCCCTGTCTCTCCGCTTCGGCAGAACGCTTCAAAACGCAGTGTTTTTCCACGAAACCCCGAGGTTGCCTCGGGGTTTCTTTGCGTTTATGGACCTCGGTATTGCCCGTGTCCGTCGCCCTGTCCCCGGGCTCCAGGAGTGCAAAAAGGGGAAAACTGTGACAATACGAGGAAAACTGAATGGCACCAATACGGGCACCTCGGCACCACTGACGGCACCGTTTTTCGGGGCGTTTTTGGGGCAGCACCGGTTGGAGAAACCGGTGCATGGTGGGGTCCAGCAGAGGCGGTTGGCTGACTTTTGCGTTGGAAAATTATCTGTGGTCGCGGCGGCGGTTGCGGGCGACTGCACTCGCGGTTGCTCAGCGAGCCACGCCCCGTTCTGGTGGCTCTGCGATCTCCGGATTCTCCTGCTGCAGTCCTCTGAATGCTGAATTCCGCTGCAGTTGCGAAACGCGGGGAATACAACCGCGAACTCTATGATCTACCAACAATTGATCATGTCGGAGACGGTCTGGGCGCAGCCAATTTTGCAATCTGCTCCTGGCGGGTCAACGACGCAAAGCATGTCCAGACCAGCACTCGGTTTCCCTGGGGCTACTTCGTGGCATCGGTCGTGCCCGCTGGGCTCATCGGCTCGACGTTTGTATTGCCGGCAGTCCTCGGCCCACAGGACTCGATGGGGCCTGCGATGCTGTGCTCGCTCCTTATCGGGCCGGTCGGATTGGCGGTCGTTGGGTGGGGCGTCGTGCGGCTTTTGCGGGGAGAGGGCTCGCAGGTCCCCGCGCTGAGGTGGCTGGTGTGGCTTCCAGCATTGACCGGTGTGGCCGGGTTTGTACTCGGATAGCGTCGAGCAAGCGCTCGTTTGATCACCGACCACCACCGAACAGCTTTTACGGACAACTTGAGACACGAAAAAAGTTCACCGCTGCATTCCTTTAATCGTTGATCAGCGGTTCCCCCTGAACCGCGGCCGCATCCCGCACCGCCATCCCGGAATTCCACATCCCGCACTCGCCCTGTGATTCGCGTAGCTCTTCAAATAGCGATGTCACACTTTGCACTCTTTCCGTGAGGCAACATCATGGCGACTGCAGACAAGCCCCATGCACCCCTGACCGTCGAATCCACGCCCCTGCTGGTGGATGCAACCGCTGCGGCTGCCCTGTGCGGTAAGCATCTGCGCACGTGGCGAGCGTGGCAGGCCGCAGGCCG
>SXXK01000527.1 GCA_005791255.1 Planctomyces sp. | reverse complement strand
TGGTGGTGTGTCCCCGGGTGGTGGTGTGTCCCCGGGTGGAGGTGTGTCCCCGGCTGCGTGAACTGCTGCTGTGTCCTCGGCTGGTTCCCCGTCTGGATCCGTTGCAGAAAGCTCATTGAGGCTGATTGTCAGGGCCAGAATTGCCATCGGCAAAGTGAGAATGGCGGTCCAGAGCATTGCCACGGGCGGGGTCTGCAGGGGTGACCGGCGTGCCTCGGGCAGCGGATGCTGCCCCTGAAACATGCGGATCAGCCACGACACTCCGGTCCCGAAACTGGCTGCAATGGTGAGAAACAGCAGCAGGCCGGCAATGGTTTTCGCCGGCGTCATTTCCATCTCAGGCGCAGCCTGTGCAGCCAGCATCACCTGAAAAACGTTGCCCACAGTTTGCGCACCCCTGACTCGATATGATCAGAATCACTCCGCGGGAAGTTTCGCCGGGATCGCGGGAATCTCCCGCAAATGCTCGACCTGCAGCCCAGGAATCGAATAGCATCTGAAGATACGTATCAAACAGTGGAGCAGTGAACTTGTCGACCATTCTGGACGAAATCATCGCCCGAAAGATTCAGGAAGTGGACCGGGCGCGGCAGACTGTGCCGTTCAGCGAACTGGAGGCACGGCTGAGTGCCGCGCCGGCTCCGCGTGGCTTTCTGGCTGCACTGCGGCAGGCTGCCCCGCCCGCACTGATCGCCGAAGTCAAAAAAGCATCGCCTTCCGCCGGGCTGATCCGAGCTGATTTTGACCCGGTCAACATTGCTCTGCAGTACCAGTCAGCCGGCGCTGCCTGTCTCAGCGTGCTGACCGATGAGCACTACTTCCAGGGACACCTCGATTACCTGGCAGCAATCCGGCAGGTCGTTCGCATTCCGGTCATGCGGAAGGAATTCATTATCGATAGATACCAGATCGCCGAAGCGCGGGCTGTGGGCGCTGACTGCGTGCTGCTGATTGCTGAATGCCTTGACGACACGCAGTTGCACGATCTGTACGGCTATGCCCGCAGTCTCGGAATGGATGTGCTGATCGAACTTTACGACCTCCCTAATGTCAGTCGCGTACTGGCCACGGGTACGCGGCTGCTGGGAATCAATAACCGTGACCTGCGGACTTTTGTGACGTCCCTGGAACACACATTCACTTTGCAGCGGCAGATTCCAGCGGACGTTCTGCTGGTCAGTGAAAGCGGCATCGCCACAGCCGCGGACATGCAGCGACTGCGGTCCGCCGGGGTCGGCGCTGTGCTGGTCGGTGAGTCGCTGATGCGGCAGCCCGACATTGCTGTCGCTGTGCGCAACCTGCTGAGTGAATCAGATCAGGCTGCCACACATTCATCCATGTGACGTGTTGCCCCGGGGCCGATTCAGACGAAGCTGTTCCAGTTCCTCCTTCAGTGGCCGCCAGTACTCCCGGTCAGCCTGCCGCTGAGCATCCTCTTCAGCTCTCAGCAGGAACTCGATTTGCTCCAGGTCCTGAACATCCACAGAATGCAGCCACGGACGCTCCGGAACTGCAGCTGCAACGCTGCCCGGAAATCGCAGCAGTAGTTCCGCCAGCATCGTCGACGTCCGACACTCCCTGAGCCAGAACTGTACCATCGCCTCGGTGGGAGCACCTCCGTTCAAATCGTAGTGGGCCTCTACCAGCCTGCGAATCATTGGCCAGTCTTTATCACGCTGCGTTTTTTCTGCCCGCACCAGATCTTCAACAGCGACAACTTCGTAGACGGCATCAGTCTCCGGGTCCTCAATCGTCGTTCGGCGTTCGTAGAGCTGTTCGAATGAGTCGCAGCCACGCAGCTGACTCATGATATCAATTCGTAAACCGGTGACGTCCGGGTGCCTGCAGCGGAAATGAACAGCGTGACCCCGATGCAGGAACTCCAACCTGAATTCGGGCACACTGCAGGTTCCGCAGGTTTTCGCTGTCGGCCGGAATCACCAGATCACAATTCCGGCTAAACTCCGCTGCGCCGTATTACACGCAGGCCTGACCGCCGATAAGCAGGTGGCGTACCGTGTGGCATGACAGAGTCGAAAGGACTTTGAGAATCGGGTTCGGGATCAAGCGAGCCTCCCGCTTCAAGGTAGAATTGCCAAAGTTTCATCGACTCACGCATCCGCTCAAGCGGCGTGAGACGATACCATTCCAGCCACGAGTCTGCCTCGAGCTCTGCCTGCTGCAATCGAGTAAGCTGCTGCTGTTCGTTCATAAGTTACGACTGATGACATCATCACGATGAGAACTGCTGACCGACCCGGCTGCACTCTGATCAGGCACCCGACTGAAAAACGTCAGTTCCAGCTCTTGTCCCTCGCGTCATTATAGTCGCGGCGACCTGCTTGCGATAGGCTCGAAATATCGGCGAAACACTGTCCGGCAGCCGGGCAGGCCACTGCAGTGCCCCGCAGATCCCGGTCCGCCGCCCCCCTGTGATGCAAATTCTCCGACCGTACTGTGGAAAAACAACCAGTCTCCGGGCAGGCTGTTTGGCATCAACGGTCGTCGCAGTCTCCAGCGGAGCTTTCCCTGTGCCTCAGGTGCGATCCTTTCGTGTGTTCATCTCAGGCGTCAGCCACGAGCTGGAAAGCTGCCGCAGGGAAGTCGCTCGAAGCCTGCGTCGGAAAGGACTTGAAGTCCGCGATCAGGAACACTTTCGTCAGGGCGGGGCCACCCTGATCGAACAGCTCCGCGACTACATTAAGCAGTGCGATGCCGTGATCTGCCTCGTGGGCGACCAGTACAGCAGCAGCGTCACGGCCGAGCATGCTCAGGTACTGAGTGCCAGCGAATGGTGGAATCGCTTCCACATCGCCACCGGCCATGGTGCTGTTTCCAGTGAGTGAAAAAAGCCTTCACGAATTCCACGAAAACTGGGCTGCCCATAAGTCACAACAGTCGCCGGGAACAACGGAAATGTGCTGGT
>SXXK01000526.1 GCA_005791255.1 Planctomyces sp. | reverse complement strand
GTGGTTAAAAAAACACCCCTGAAAAACAACCCTGCCAGGCAGAGCTCAGACTACGGCAGACTCACACCAGGGGGACTTCACCCCTCACCCCCGACCCCTCTCACCTGCCAGGGGCGAGGGGGGCCATTGCCCCATACACAACCCACAACAGACAACCCACAACAGACAACCCACAACCCACAACCCACAACAGACAACAACTGACAACTGGCAACTGACTCCCCCGTACCAGCCCCCAGAACTTTCCCTCAATCAACCCTGCCGCCAATGACGATGCTGACGACAGGGCAGACCTTAACAGCGAGTGCTGCTGCAGTTTCTGCCACTCGCGCAGCTTCGCCGCGCAGCATTCGCCGATTCCGGGCCCCCTGCCCTCCCTCAATCACCCTCCACGGACTTCTCAATCCGGAAACACAGCCAGCCACAGACTCCGGAAAGAGTATCGTTCGCAGAAATTCTTTTTCATGGTTCAACAGCAGGATCCCCCTGTGCAGACTCACAGCAACCATCAGGCCGGTGACGCATCCGCTCAGCCCGCCGCTCGATCTGCCTCCTCGACTCTGTGGCCAGCCGCGCTGGGCTCGCTGGGCGTCACGGTTCTGTTTTATGTCGTCGGTCCGTGGATCGCCGCACCCTTGAACGGCGAAGAATTCTTCCAGCGATATTTCTGCGGACATCCGCTCGAATATGTCACCTCCGCCATCTTCTTTCTCGGCATGGCCATCCTGTGGGCCAAGATGCGAGCCTTGCCGCGGGAACGGCGAGCCCTGGCGGCGGCGCGGGACTTTGCGGCGCGAAGCAACTGGTCGGCCGGACAAACATCACAGCATCAGGCCGTGGCGGAAATGACTGCCTTTCTGAATTCCGCCGCCAGCGACACCACAACCACTGCCGTCGGCCAGCGCTTCCACGACATTCTGCACCACGTCACTCGCCGAGCTGATGCTGCACTGGATGACCACCTCAAATACCTCGCCGACCTCGCTGCAGATCGGCTTGTGCAAAGCTTTCAGCTGGTTCGCACCGTCACCTGGGCCGTGCCCATCATGGGGTTCCTCGGCACCGTCATCGGAATCACCATGGCCATCGCCAATGTGACACCGGAACAACTGGATTCCTCTCTGCCGGAAGTCACCTCCGGTCTTGCTGTGGCCTTCGACACCACCGCTCAGGCACTGGGAATGTCCATGGTCCTCGTCTTTGGCACATTCGTCATCGAACGAGCTGAACAGTCCGTTTTGAATGAGCTCGAGGAATTTGGCATCAATGCGCTGCTGCCGGCCTTCGGTCGCGGCAGTGAATCTCAGCACAACAGCGGAGCGGAGGCCGCCGAACTCACCGCTCGCATGCTGGCCCAGCAGGCCGAATTCTGGAATGCCCGCTTCGCCTCGCTGCAGTCCGACTGGCAGGCCGCTCTCAGTCAGCAGACCACCCAGCTGGCCCGCAACCTCGCCGCCGATACCGAGTCCACGCTCAGTCAGCACCGCGAGTCCCTTGGGCTGGCTCGAGACAACTACGCGAATGCTCTCCAGCAAAGTTCTCAGACCGTGGCACAGCAATTCCAGCAGGCCATGTCCGCGTTTGTGCAGCGAGTCGATGCGTGGCAGTCCGCCATGCAGACCACTTCCATGTCAGCTGCCGGTCAGACCGAAGAACTGCATCGCCTTGGTCGCACGCTGCTCCAGTTGACCGAGTCAGAAGAACGTCTGGCTCGACTGCAGGATCAGCTGAACCAGAATCTGCAGGCCCTGCAGATCGTCGATTCCCTGGAACAGACGGTCAGCAGTCTGAACGCTGCCGTCGCGGCCCTCTCCGCTCGAACGCACCTGCGGTCGGCCGCCTGATTTCCCCGCGACGATCTGCTTGATCAGAGAACATCATGGCTCGGCGGCAATATCAGCACAGCGTTTCACTCTTCCCCTTTCTCGCAGTCCTTGTCTGCGCGATGGGATCGCTGATTCTGCTGCTGCTGGTCATGACGCGAAAAATTCGCCACGATCAGCAGGCCGAATTGTCCGCCACCCGGACCACCGCGGCTGCCGTTCAACCCGTCGACCGATCAGCCGAACTGCAGGCGATGGAGCAAAACGCCGCTGAACTGCAGACGCGTCTGCAGGGACTGCAGCAGAAGGTCACCGCGCTCAAATCTGAGCTGGAGCAGAAACACCAGCAGCTCGCCCAAACCCGTGCTGAACTGGCCAGTCTGCAGGCACAGCTGCAGGCTGCCGCTGCCCCGGGCGCCTCGGCCTCCACCGAAGCTGACCTGCAGCACCTGAAGTCCGAAGAAGCCGAATTGCTGGCTCGCCTGACCACCGCCGAACAGGCTCTGCTGGCGAAACGTGACGAACTGACCCGCGCTGAAGATGCCGTTAAGGAAGCCGAACTGCTGCTCTTCGAAAAGCAATCCGCCATCGTCGCACTCCGCGAACAAATCCAGTCGGCCGAAGCCCAGGCCGCCGCGGTGTCCGGAGTTCGCACGCTGGTGGAATTCAGCAATTCCACCGGTACGACCAGGACTCCCATCGTCATTGATGTCTCAGCCGGTGGCTTCGAGTTCCTGCCAAATGCCATCCGCGTCACCATGGCCGACATGGAAAAATTCCCTGTGCGCGACAATCCGCTGCTGTCCGCCATCCTCGCCATTCATCAGCACCGCAGCGGACGCTCGCTGACAGCCGAGCCTTACGTGCTGCTGCTGGTAAGACCTGGTGGCAGTCTGCCGTTTTATGGTGCCCAGCGAATCCTGACTGAAGCAAAGATCCACTACGGCTATGAGCTGCTGACCGCTGCACGCAAAGTCGTGGTCGACGGAGCCGATCTGCTCGAACCTCCGGCCGTTCAGCTGGCGCTGCAGGAGGCCTTCCGCCGTCGCGAAGCACTCTACGCCCGACTGTTCGATATCACACAGGACGAGCTGTCCCGACGCGGGCTGGCCGCCGGACAACAGCCCGACTCAGAACAGCCCGCCGAACGTCGACTCTCAGTCAGACCTGACGGGCGAGTGATGGAGGAGGAGTCGAAATCCCGCCGGCGTCTGGAAAATCGTTACTACGCCGGAGGTGTCGCGCCACCACCGTCGTTCTATACCAATCGCGCCACGGCTCGCGCCACAAATCCCACAGGCGGCCGGTTAAGTGCCGCGGAAGCCGAGCAGATGGCTGAACAGTTTGCCGAAAATTACGCCCGCCAGCGAGCCCTCAATCAGGCGGCGGAAGAAACCCGCAAATCACTCACCGCCATGCGCGAAGGACGACAGCCGGGCCCCGCGACGGCAATCACACCCGGGACTGCACCCACGGATGTCGCTGCCTCACTGCGCAACCCCAGCGAGAAACGCTTTGCCGATGCCCTGTTCGACAGCGACGGCTCCCTCCAGGGCTCAAAACTGGTCGGACGACGCAGTGATGCGTTTTCGGCGACACCGCTGGGCGCCGCTGCCCGCGCCCCGAGAAGCGAGGGCACTGCAGCGAATCCGTCCCAGCCGACAGTCTCCACCGCCTCCGCACCACGCTCCGCCACCACAGACGATATGCCGTGGTACCAGCCCTCAAAGCCGGATCCCGCGACAGGTACAACAGGCAGTCAGATTCCCGGAGCTCCCGCCGCAGGCAGCCAGAAGTCCCGCTTCGGTGGCGGCGAACAGCAGACCGCCGGACAGCCTCAGCAACCCGCCCGCATCGACCGGGATACCCTGCGACGGATCGGGCCTGTCGGGGCCCGCGGGAACTCGGCCCTCGCTGCCCCTGTCGGCATCGTCGTGTTCCTCGACGATCAGCACCTCACCGTTGCTCAGCAGCCGGCACTGGATTTGAAAGACCAGCAGTTGTCGGTGGCCGAAGCCGAATTGCTGCGAGGCGTCAACCAGGAACTGGCCGACGCCCGTCGCAGACCCGATGACCAGCTGCTGCCCATCGTGCGATTTATTGTCAGTCCCGGTGGCGAAAAATGGCGTCAGCCACTCGCTCAGTCACTCAAACGCACCGGAATTCAGTCTGTGACGCTTTACGAAATCACACCCCATATGCTGCCGGCTGACGACACAGGTTATGCCTCAGTACCGGAAACTGCGGAGGCTCAGCCATGAGTCGACGAATGCAGCGGGCAGAACTGGAATTCGGATCCGACTCGTTCCTCGACGTTGTCTGCAACATCGTCGGGATTCTGATCATCCTGATCGTGGTTGTGGGAGTTCGACTGCAGCGACAGCCACTGCCGCCGGATCCGGCAGCAGCAGAACGGGCAGCCGCCGCGGCGGCGGCCGCAGAATCGCTGAGTGCCAGCCAGAATACTGCCATCAAAACCGTCGGAGCTCGCCGGCAGGCCCTGCAGCGCGATCTGGCTACCACCGAAACAGCTGAACGGCAGCTGCAGCAGCAACTGCAGAGCGCTGCCACAGAGTTTCAGGCAGCACAGCAGGAAAACGCAGCAGTCCGACAGAAACTGACAACGCAGCAGACTCAGCGCGAAACTCAGGGACGTCGGGAACAAAAACTGTCCGCCGAACGCAACGCCGCGGCTGCGCGAGTGGCAACCCTGAAGAACTCACTGAAAGTGTCTGAACAGAAACACAGCGAACTGGAAGCCGCCCTGCGACGCACACTGGACGCCGAAAAACAAACCCAGCAAAAAACTCGCACCGTCGCCGTCGAAACGCTGCAATTGACCGAGCAGCTGACTGCTGCCCAGCAGAAAACTCAGCCGGCCGATCGACTGAATCATCGCCTGTCACCGGTGACCAAACCGGTGGAGTCGGATGATGTGCATTTTCGAGTTGAGGGAGGCATGGTCAGCATGATTCCGCTGAATGATCTGCTGGACCGCCTGAAGGATCAGGTCCTGGCGCGACGTTCCACCATCATGCGTTTCAGCCAGTTTGAAGGTGTGGTGGGACCCGTGGGTGGTTACACCATGAAATACACCGTCGAGAAGGAAGGTGGCTCGGCCCTGGAATCACTGCAGACTGGTGATTTGCGAGTTCGTGTGAGCGTTTCAAAGTGGCAGCTGCAGGCAGAAGAATCGCTGGTTCAGGAACCGGTGGCCGACGCCCTGCGTCCAGGCTCACGTTTTCGCCAGCAGCTGGAAACCTGTCCGCCGGATTCCGTGGTCACAGTCTGGGTCTATGAAAATTCGTTTGAGCAGTTTCCGGCGATCCGCGAGCTGGCTCACGGGCTGCGGCTGCGGGTTGCAGCACGACCACTGCCGGACGGCACTCCCATCGTCGGCTCCCCTAACGGCAGCCGCTCCTCGGCACAGTAATCCGACCCGGAATTCCCTCAATTCCGACTGTTTTCCCGGTCTGAGCCGCGGTATTCTGTCGGGTCTCGCATTGGCATTGGAAACCCGGCTGATTTCCGTTCAGGGTGCTGCATGGCCGTTCGCAATTTTTGTGGCCGTACTCGTCGCGAAACTCTCTGGCAGTCCGGTTGCGGTTTCCCCGGGCTGGCCCTGACGTCACTGCTGACGTCAGATGGTTTTCAGCACACCGCCGTCGCCGATGAAGCAGCGGTGACTTTTCGCAATCCGCTTGCCGCACAGGCACCTCATGTCACACCACGCGCAAAGCATGTCATCTTTCTCTACATGTACGGTGGCCCCAGCCAGATCGATACCTTCGATTACAAACCCGGCATGTACGGCATGGATGGCAAAACCATCGAAGTGAAGACCTTCGGTCGCGGCGGGCATCGCAATCAGGGGCGGATTGTGGAGCCTCGCTGGAAATTCCGGCAGTACGGTGAATGCGGCAAATGGGTCAGCGATCTGTTCCCCCATCTGGCTCAAAAAGTTGACGACATCGCCTTCATCCACTCCATGACGGCCGATTCGCCAATTCACGGCTCTGCCATGCTGATGATGAACTCCGGCCGCATTCTCAGCGGACATCCCTGCCTCGGATCCTGGGTGAACTACGGACTGGGCAGTGTCAACGAAAACCTGCCCGGATTCGTCGTCATGCTGGATCCTCGCGGTGGTCCCATCAGCGGTGCGAAGAACTGGAGCAGTGGTTATATGCCGGCCACATACCAGGCGTCTGTCATGCGCTCAGGCGGATCACCAATTCTGGATCTGCAGCCGCCCCAGGAATTCGCCGGACAACCACAGCGCCGGATGCTCGACACACTCCGACAACTCAACGAACAGCACCTGCAGACTCGCGCAGACAACTCCAGCCTGGCAGCTCGAATTGCCAGCTACGAGCTGGCCTGGCGGATGCAGTCATCGGCACCGGAAGCTGTCGACCTGTCCCAGGAAACTCAGACCACTCAGCAGCTTTACGGACTGGACAATCCTCGCAGCGAAAAATTTGGACGGCAGTGCCTGCTGGCCCGCAGACTGGTGGAACGCGGCGTCCGCTTCGTACAAATTTACTCCGGCGGCGCCCACAACGACGACAACTGGGACGCTCACACGGACATGGAAGCCAATCACAACCTGCATGCAGCCGAAACCGATCGGCCCATGGCAGCACTGATTCAGGATCTGCAGGAACGAGGACTGCTGCAGGACACACTGATCGTTTGGGGTGGTGAATTCGGACGCCAGCCAACGGCCGAGTACGCCAAAGGCAGCGGACGTGACCACAACAGCTACGGTTTCACAGTCTGGATGGCGGGCGGAGGCATCAAGGGCGGTGTCAGCTACGGCGGCACGGACGAGCTGGGCAGTCGTGCCGTGGACCGCGAATGTCATGTGAAGCACATGCACGCCACCATTCTCACCCTGCTGGGGCTCAGCCCGGAAAAACTGACCTACTACTTCAGTGGTCTGGACAACTCACTCGTCGGCGTCGAAGGCGCCCAGCCCCTGTGGGACATCATGACATAGCGATCCACACCGGGCAATGTGGCTCCGGAAGGTCCATCCGGGTTTATTGTGGGTCCGGACTCAGCCCGCTGCAGCACTGGAATACGATTGCTGTTTTGAAGTTCTCGCGGTTGCTGAATCCGCCGGCGCAGCGTTGGATTGACATGCGTTTGCTGCTCATCCCTTCATCAGTGCCGTCGGTCATCTTGTGTCTTCCGTATCGAAGACGCCTGTGCTGCTGCTCCGAGCATTTATAGAGACGCCACGCGCTCGGTGGCCTTCCCCGTCAGCAAACGTGGCACATGCTTTTGGTCGCCGGGGAGCTTTTCTGCTTCGTCAACTTCAACTCAGCCGCGACCTCGTCCGGGTCGAATCCGGCGCCCCAGCCGAAGGAAGCAAGGTTTCGAAGGAGCTGCTGGGAAGGAATCGGGCCTCAGCCGCCGGAGGTCGCCTCGCTGCTGAAATTGGCGGCAACGAATGTGCTGTTTCCACCACCTGGACGACTGACCAGCGATCCAGCCGCATACGCCTTTGCGAAGCCGTTTTCTCGGTGCATGCCCACCTCTTCAGTGACGCTTTGCTCGACACCCCGTTCAGGGAGACCAGCACCCACTTCAGGATTATCGTGCGGGATGTTTTTCTCGAACCACTCCTTTGTCAGTTCAAGTTTCATGTTAGCTCCTCCCTTTCAAATAACTCGTCGCTTGTGCTTCCGTCATCTCGAAGTAACGCAATGGGACTTTGGGATCATAGGACGCATCCGGGCCGAGATCAGTCATGCCACACCGATCTCTGTAGAAGGAGTCGGCCTGGGGGAGTGAATGCAGGCCGATTCGCCCTTTATTCCCCTCATCAATGCTGAGTTGAACAGCGGCTGCCACCAATACTGTTCCAATACCTTTGTGCGTTGGCGTTGAGCCTCGACTCCTTTTCACGCCAGTCCCAATGGCCGTGTTCTGTCGCCTGCGAAGCGATGAGCGGCTTCCAATGCTGCTCATGATCGTCCAAATGTTTGGGCAGAATGGCGTCACAGAGATCGGCTAAAATCAGCCCTCCCG
>SXXK01000525.1 GCA_005791255.1 Planctomyces sp. | reverse complement strand
TCATGTTCTCCAGAACTTCGCGCCCGTGCCGCTCCACACATTCGCGAGCCAGCGCATCCCACGTGATCGACTCACCATGGACGCGAGCGTACGAGGGCCTGGTCGAATCTGCGCCATCGGCTGCAGCGGCAGGTCGCTTTGCCGGTTGCTCAGCAGCATGACCGTCCCGGGCACGCCACACCTGCATGCCAACTCCGCCCGCCAGCAGAATGATCAGGGTTCCGCCAAACAGCAACCCGACTCGGCCGGATCGCGCAGCCACATTGGCAGTGACAGGAGCAGGGACCTGGTCTTCCATGACGAGACTCCGGATGTTCTATGAAAAAGGCAGCGACACCCGGCAAAAACGACGCCGGCCGGGAGCAGCAGATTCGGCGCAATAGCCGGCGTCTGCGGCTATTCGCTTCAGGGGGTTATACGGGCTTTTTCAAAAAAACGTCAAGTTCGCTTTTTGCTCCATTCTGCCGGTGGTCTCGGTTTGAGAAATCGCTGATTTCTGCTACAATCATGGTTTATCGCAGGTCTGCCGTAACTTCTTATTGCAGGCAGTGTTACGTTCGGGTGCCAGGACGCAGCCAAAAAAGCTCTGTGGCAGACGATCAATCAGGAGTGCATCAGCTTGTCTACCGACGGTTCCGCTGGCAATTCCCCAGCCTCGACTGACGTGCGTGTATTTCGGACGGACATCCAGTCTGAAATGCAGACCAGTTACCTGACGTACGCAATGAGCGTGATTATCAGCAGGGCTCTGCCGGACGTTCGCGATGGCCTGAAACCTTCGCAGCGACGCATTCTGGTCGCCATGAACGACCTGAATCTCAGTCCAGGCGCAGGTCGCAAGAAGTGTGCCAAGATCGCCGGAGATACCAGCGGCAACTATCATCCTCACGGTGAAGGCGCCATCTACCCGGCGCTCGTCCGCATGGCTCAGGACTGGGTCATGCGTGAGGTGCTGATTGACAAACAGGGAAATTTTGGATCGCTGGCAGGCCTGCCCCCGGCAGCCATGCGTTACACAGAAGCTCGGCTGTCCACCGCCTCAGCCGAAATGCTTAGAGATCTCGACCGTGAGACTGTCGACTTTGCGCCAACCTACGACAATGATCGGCTCGAACCTGTCGTCCTGCCGGCTCGCTTTCCCAATCTGCTGGTGAACGGTTCAAACGGTATCGCAGTGGGAATGGCCACCAGCATTCCGCCGCACAATATGGCGGAGGTCTGTGAGGCGGTGATCCGAGTCATTGATCGCCCGGACGTCACACTGGATGAACTGCTGGAAGTGATGCCGGGGCCCGATTTCCCCACGGGAGGGATCATCTGCGGTGGCATGGGCATTCGGCAGGCCTACCTCACAGGTCGCTCCACACTGGCGCTGCGGTCAAGAACGCACTTCGAAACGGAAAAGAATTCGGACGTCATTGTCGTTACCGAAATCCCCTACATGGAAACTCGCGACCGCATTCGCGAAAAGCTTGAACTGCTGGTTGCCGAGGAGCGTATCAAGGGGATTTCCCGAATTGTCGACCTGACAGACCGCAATGTCCCGCCCTGGCAGGTACGTCTGCACATTGTACTGAAGCGGGATGCTGATAAGGACGTGGTCCTGAATCAGCTCTACCAGTTTTCTCCACTGCAGGCCACCGTGAGTGTCATTCTGCTGGCCCTGGACGGTAATCGGCCACAGCTGATGACGGTCCGCATGCTGCTGGACGCCTTCATCCGTCATCGGGTGGATGTGATTCGTCGTCGCACAGAGTTTCTGCTTCGCGAAGCACGACGACGCAAGCACACCGTCGAAGGGCTCCTGCTGGCTCAGACGGATATCGATCGAATCATCCGCACGATCCGTGAATCCGCCAGCCGTGCCGCTGCGAAAGACGCGCTGCAGCAGATTGGGATCCCTGCTCCGCTGGTATCTCGAGCCCTTGGAGACTCCGGCTTTGCTGCATACATTTCAGAGAATGGCGAAGCCGCGGAGTATTTCTTATCGGCCAATCAGGCTGAAGCCATTGTCTCCATGCAGCTCGGGTCGCTGGCAAACCTTGAGCGGGAGAAACTGGCGGCAGAGCACCAGCATTTGCTGGAAAACATCTCAGAGTACCTGAGACTGCTGTCTGACGAGGCTCATCTGCGGGCGGTGGTGCGCAATGATATGGAAGAATTGCGGGCGCGATTCCCGGACCGACGACGCACAACGATCTCCGAAGAAGAACTTGGGGACTACGACAAGGAAGCTCTGATTGCAGAGCAACCGATGGTCGTCACTTTGTCACAGCGCGGCTACATCAAGAGGACTCCTCTGGACGTCTACGAAGCTCAGAACCGCGGCGGCAAGGGAATTCGTGGAGCGTCAACTGACGAAGAGGACCCAATTGCGCATCTGTTCGTCTCCAGCACTCACGACTTTCTCCTGTTTTTCACGGACCGTGGTCGTGTGCACTGGCTGAAGGTTTATGATCTGCCACTGCAACCACGCACGGGCAAGGGTCGTGCGCTGGCCAATCTGCTGGAGTTTGACGAGAGCGAGGGTGTCGCAAACTGTTTCAGCGTGCGTCATTTCCCTGACGACAAGTATCTGGTCATTGCGACTCGACAGGGCATCATTAAGAAAACGGCACTTTCGGCGTACGGTCGACCGATGAAGGGTGGCATCATAGCCATTCGGCTGGACGATGGCGATGCCCTTGTGGATGTGCGTATTGTTCAGGGCGATCAGGATCTCGTGCTGTCAACATCGGGCGGTATGGCGATTCGCTTTAATCATGAGGACGTTCGTCCGATGGGCCGAGCGACTCGCGGTGTCAAAGGCATCACACTGTCCAACGAAGAAATCGTCGTTGGTATGGTCGTTGCGGACTCGGACCGTACCCTGCTGAGCATCTGCGAGCAGGGTTTTGGCAAAAGAACTCCGTTCGGTACAGCGGAGCCGACAGCAGCAGAGCAGACATTGCCGGATGACGGCCTGACGCTGGCTGAAGATCCAGCGGTCCCGGAGCCTGCGGACGAGGGCACCGACGAATCGTCACCGGGAAGCAACATGCGGTATCGTCGTCAGAGGCGTGGTGGCAAGGGGTTGCGAGATATCAAGACGACAGCTCGAAACGGTCGCGTCGTGGATGTGCTGTCTGTGGCCGATGATGATGAAGTACTGATGGTGACATCGCGAGGAAAGATTCAGCGGATCCGGGCCGCAGACATCAACACGATCGGCCGAAATACTCAGGGAGTCCGAATTATCCGGCTCGACGACGGCGATTCTCTGGCGTCCTGTGCAGTCATTCCCGGCGATGTCGTTGTGGAAGCTGCTGCGAAAGCGGCAGCAGCAGCCCCTCCGCCGTCGATTCCAAATACTGCTCAGACCCCCGCAGTGCCTTCTGAACCTGAGGCAGCAGCCGACAATGGCGAGCAGACCTGATTTGTCGCAGGGCGGCGTGCGCTGACTGTCAGTCCAGGCCCCTGTCTGCACCATGCCAGCATGATGGCGACAGGGGCTGAGAGAAGTTGCAGGATCAGTCGAGGCTGCTCGGGATATCTCTGCAGCCACGTGGCCAACCGGCTTCCCGGAAATACACGACTCAACAGAACTCCCAGACTGCCCCAGGCTCCGATCAGTGTACGGTGATGGTCAATACGTATCTGTTCGTATCCGGTATCCCGCAGAATCCGCAGAATCGTCTGCGGATCGAAGTGCTGCAGGTGTCTGGGCAGGTCCAGTGAGTACCATGATGAGCCAAACAGACGAGCCTCGAGACTGGATGCGTTCGGGACGCTGAAAAGCAGTTGGCCGCCGGGTTTCAGAACATGCCGGATTTCGTTGAGCGTCTGCAGGGGGTTCGGGGTGTGTTCGAGAACCATCCAGGCTGCCACCAGATCGAATGACTGAGCCGGCAACCTTGCCGACTCAAGTGTTCCCGTGACGACATTCAGACCAGCTTTTCGCGCGGCGTCAGCAGGGCCGACACACAGTTCAACCCCGCAGACAGACCAGCCGAGGGCCTGAAGTTTCAGCAGCCATGATCCGGCAGCGCATCCCAGTTCGAGAGCGGACAGAGCAGGCTGCAACGGGGTAGCGGCAGGCTGCGGAATGGGCTGCGTGCGATCGTCCGTGAGCCAATAGTAGAGTTGTCGCAGTCCAGGAACATACTCGAGGGGCAGCCAGCGGAGGAACCACGGTCGTCGGTTTGCCGCGAGGGTCCCACTGTGGTGTGACTCCGAAGGGGCGGAATCCGGCGACGACTGATGCGGGGCATAGCCGGTTGGATAGCAGGCTGCCAGGCATTCCGCCGACGGCTGCGGACTGAGATACCGATGACCGCAATGCTGGCACTGAACCACGTCGAAGCGTCCCGGCAACCGGCAACGCACATCGGTGCCGGAGAACAGTGGTCGGCAGTCTGCGCGCAGGCAGAGGGGACAGGCAACCGGCTGCAGAGTGAGAGCCGTCATGGGAGGCATCCACAACAAACATGCGTTACAAATGAGCACCAGGGCGGGCCGCAAAAATGGCGATCAGTGCCAGTCACGCCGAATTCTCCACCAGACTCGCACCAGAAGCGGGGTCTGAACGAATGCCACTGCGACAGCGTAACCCAGCGCGATCCCGTGAACGCCCCAGAGCCACCCCAGTGAAAGTTGCGCGACCGCCGTCGTCAGATTGGATATGACGGAGGCTGCAAGAAACGGATCTCGCTTGTGAGCACGCACGTACAGATTAGCGCAAAGTCCGGGCTGATTTGCAACGAAACCGAGAGCAAGAACTGCGGCTGGGCCTGCAGGCAGCAGTCCGTCTGCAAGCATTTTCGCCAGTGGATGCATGCTGAACTGAGCAAACCAGATGATGGAAACCAGCCCCGCAGCGGCGAGGATGATGAGCAGCATCGATGTTCGAGCGCTTTGGAAGAAAATCTGATCGAGGGCGGCAAATCGACGTTCTGCAATCAGACTTCCGAACAGGGGACGTCTGGTTTCGACCCATGCCAGTGCAGCGCCCTGAGCCGCCGTCAGGATACTCCATGTCATTCCCAGACGCGCGGCATCTCCCTCCGGCTGCCGGCGGAAAACAAACAGCAGTGGCAATTGAATTGCCAGCCACAGCATGATGCCCTGTATGGCAATCCGCCACTGCAGTGGCAAAATCTCATCACGCCAGTTCATGGCCGGAGCTCCAGCGATTTCATTCGCGAATTCCCCGAAAAAGCCTGCGTAGTGACGATGAATCAACCACAGATCACCGAGCAGTCGAACAAAAGCTGAGAACACCAGCGTCCACAATCCACAGCCTGTCAGCAGGCAGACCCAGACGGCTATGCTGCCGGCAACAGCCTGCCAGAACCGCGTTTTGTTAAGCATTTCGACCTGATGACAGCCTTCGAGGATGGAGAGCCAGGGCAGCTGAGTGAGCTGGATGGTGGTGACAGCCACAAGGGCCAGCCAGGGAAACTGCCAGCTAACGACGGCTCGGCCGGCAAATACAACATCCGAACCTGCTGACGGCTGGCTGCTGAAAAAATACAGGCCGGATGGAAACAAGATGACAAGGAAAGCAATCGCAGCAACCCGGTACCAGTGACTCATCAGCCGGCCAAGGGAAATCAAACGACTGCGGGCATCTGACCGCCCGATCAGCCGATCATTCTGCAGTTCCAGCCCCGCCCATTCATGGCTGGCCATGTTGATAATTACGACGTGCAGGCCCAATTCGATCAGCACCTGCATCCCGAGGAGACTGCTGAAGGCGTAGTAGTAGTCACGAGCGGCGGGCAGCAGGCAGGCCATCAGCAGGATCTGAGTGAATGGTCCGGTAAGAACCTGCCAGACGCGGGCAAACACGGAAAAGGCAATGGCACGACGGAGCCCGGACGAGCCAGCCAGAGGTGTGTCGGTGCCCACAGGAGGCTGGCAGGTCGAAGGGGGGACTGCTGCTGACTGGCCGTTGCTGGTCAACGTGAAGGACTCCGGTTGGTACTTCCGGGCATCAGTCTGCCCGAGCCCTGGCATCGCGACTCTAACGCAGTTGTGCTTTACAGACAATACGCGACAGTCCGCGTCAATCGCTGAAAAAGGTGACAGTTTGCACAGGATTTCAGCCTGTTCCCGGGGGATGGCCCCAATCGCTGCCGTAATCGCCTTTCGCAGAATACCTGCTCTGCATCCGGCGAATTTGCCGGCACCAGTGATTTACTGAAATTTGGTATGTTTTTTGCACCCAAGTCGGACAGTATCGGCTCACTCCCCTCGCTTCGAACGAAGTCATGTCGCCAATTTCCGACCCAAAACTATCAGGATTTTCAACTGCGACGCTGCAGCCTGGGCGCGGTGTCGTTGAATTCGGACAGCGCGTCGAAGCGTACAGTCAATTCCAGTCACAATCCGCAGACTCCGGCCGAACATTCGCCTGTCCGGCACTCACGGAGGACGTCTGGCGGCGACTTCAGTGCGGACTTGAGCAATGGTTTCAGGCGGTGTCGTTTCTGCTGAATTGTCTGGCGACGGGTCGAAGGCTGCCAGGAGAACTGGACCGGCAGCTCGGTGACAGTCGGAGACAGCAGCTGGAACGATGGCAGGCGAGGTATGCCTGCAGGGCCAGTCGGGCAGTGACATGGCTGTGGCCAGGTGCAGTGGATGTGATGCTGCAGGTGGATGGTTCTCTTCAGATTATGGACTGTGATCTGTCTCTTCCGTCCGGCCTCGAGCGACTGAAAAGCCCGCATTGCCGCAGTCTGGCGGAAAGCAAAGCGAGACTGAGGCAGCAGTTGTTCGGCCTGGGCGGTTTTCCGTGGGGCAGTGGCCGTGTGGTTCTGCTTGACCCCAACTCTTCCTGTGCTTCAAGGCGGTGCAATGAGTTTCTGTCATGGCTGCTGGACGCACAGATGGTGACGACATCAGAGTTGAGCGTCGAGCGGGGCGAAATCCGGTTGCGACATTGCGGTAACTGGCTGCCGATTGACGCTGTGATAAGGCGGGTTGAAGATGACTTGCTGGACCCAAACTGCGGACGACCGGATTCACTTGTTGGAGTGCCGGGACTGGTTCGCAGCTGGCAATCGGGGCTGGTCAGCGTGTTTAACCCTCCTGGCGCCGGTCTGCTGCGTTGTCGCAGTCTGGCAGCCCTGATCCCGGAGTGTATTCGCGTGTTTCTGGGGCAGCAACCGCTGCTGGATGCTGCACCAGTCATCAGCCTTGAGGATCCTGTTGAGCGATCGCAGGTTTTCCGCAATGCGCATCATTATGCCATTCGTACGGACGATCCAATGCATCCGGCGCGCCCGTGGTTTGGCGGAAGCTCGGATCAGCGTCAACTGGAGCAGCTGCGGCAGCGAATTGATGCCGATCCGTCCCGCTGGATTGCTCGACCGCTCCCGGTGCCGAATTCCGGTCGGATGAACCTGCGGTTCTTCGGTTCGCTGCACAGAGGATTCTGTCTGTTTCCGGGAGCCCTGGCACGACGGAGTGAAGTCGACGGAGGTGCTCGGATGGTCATTAGTGAAGATTCGGAAGTTCATCCCGTTTGGCGTGGCCTGCCGGAATTGGGGGATGAATCAGCCGGCAGAACCCCAGAGTGAAGATACCGGGACGCCGTCCTCAACAATGGGCACGGGTCGATTCTCTGCATTCAGCACTCGCAGTTCCGGATCAATCCCCACGGCGTAGTAGACTGTGGCAGCCAGGTCCTCCGGGCGAACGGGAGTATCGAGCGGGTAGGCGGCATCTTTGTCTGACGCCCCATGCAGAGTACCTCCGGGGATCCCTGCGCCCGCAATCAGGCCTGAGAACAGGGTGCTCCAGTGATCGCGTCCCCATTGCGGATTGGCTTTGGGTGTGCGACCCATTTCTCCAACGGCAACCACAAGTGTCTCTGAGAGCAGTCCGCGATCATCGAGGTCTGCAAGCAGAGCGGCGCAAGCCTGGTCGAACGTGGGCAGCAGGTGTCGGCGCACATCGTCACTGTTACGGTGCGAATCCCAACTGTATCCATCGACACAGTCGTAGTGCACAGTGACATAACGAACTCCGGCTTCAACCAGCCGACGTGCCATGAGCGCAGACTGCCCGAACAGGTGGCGGCCGTAAAGATCGCGAAGCCGGTCCGACTCTTTTCGAATATCGAGTGCAGCGCGAGTCCGCGGGGAAGTCATCAACGAGAAGGCTCGCTGTCGAAAGGCATCGAATCCGTCCGTTGTTTTTGACTGCTCGAAGTTTTGCACCTGGAGGTCAAACTGCTGCAGCAAAGACTGGCGACGCTGCAGTCGTGTGGCAGAAACGTCATCGGGGGCTTTGAGGTCGGCAATCTGGAACGAGAGTTCATCGTCCGAGCAATCGCGCCAGTAGGGATTATCCTGCAGGCTGCGTTTCGGGACGGAGGTGGTCAGGGGGTTGTAGCGGGGGCCGAGCCAGCCGGCATGTTCACCGGGCCTCGGGTACTGACCTTTTTCCTGGAGCGCACCAAGTGAATTGGGCAGCACCATATAAGCAGGAAGTTCGGCACTGAGTCCCGATTGCTGCTGATCCGTGTATTCGACGACCGAACCGATGGAAGGCCAGTCTTTGGGAGTTGGGGAAAATCCGCCACCGACGGGAACGTGCCAGCGTTTGCCTGTCTGCAGATAATGACCTCCACCACTGTGGTCATTAAACGAGTGCGAAAAGTTGCGGATGATGCAGTACTTGTCCGAAACTTCCGCCAGTCTCGGCAGGTGCTCGCTGATCAGCAGATCCGGAGTGCGGCAGGCAACAGGGCGAAAAGGACCTCGGATCTGGTCAGGAGCATCGGGTTTCAGATCAAAGGTCTCAAGCTGACTGGGGCCACCGAACAACATCATGAAGATGACGGACTTTGCCCGGGCTGACGGCTGTGAAATCGTCTGAGCCGCCAGCAGTTGGGGCAATGAGAGTCCGAAAAGCCCAGCACCTGCAGTGAGCACTTTACGACGGGTCACACCGTCACAGGCGGAATGCGGCAGGCCGTGAATGGAAAGCATCTGAGCCCTCCGGTGTGAAGGTCCGGTCAGGAAGAAAAACGGCGGGAAACCGTCATTCTGAGCGAGCCGCAGTCGGCAGGCAACTCTGATAACTCGCTTTTCGTGCGGAAGCTGAAAACCGCTCCCATGACCGCTGCGACGCTCGCCGTTCCGGCAAATCAGCGCGGACGATGTCGAGGATGTGTGCCACGGACATACATTCGCTGACCGCGATCGTGCATGGTGCAGCGAGATGGGTCCAGATCTTCACAGTAGAGGTTATCGAGGCGCGGTGTGGATCTCAGGCGATCGGAAAGATCATCGATCGCGGAATACGCACCCTCGCTTCCGGGCATGCACTGGCAGCCGGACAGCATTCCTGTCAGCAGCAGCAAAAGTCCCGCGAACGATGTGCGCATTTTCGAGGCCCTTTCGAATAACAGTTCCACAGCAGCGGCGATCCGCCGCTGGTGCAGATATCGGCTGGCTGCTGCCATGGAACTCTGGCGGGAAGCCTGACAAATCCCGCAGGCATCAAAATCGGAAAACCTGGACTTCCGGAGCCCCGGGTGCTCCCGCAGAATCTGCCGGTGAGTTCCTGCGGCGGATTGCAGTGCCGGAACTCGCGGAGTTGTCACCTGCATACCTGGTGATCGCCTGGGTAGTAGCCACAGCGTCAATTCAGCAGTACACTTCTGAAGACTCCGCTGCCTTTGTCTCAGTTCATCAGTGCAGCGGACAGGTACCGGGATTTGTGCTGGTGTGCTGTATTGTCGGGAGCATCCGCCATGGGGCAGATCTGTGCCGCGTCGCTGAAGTGTTTACTGATGGGGCTGTCAGTGCTGCTGCTGTCTGCCACGTCAGGCATCGCAGAAGAATCAACCGACATCTACCAGCAGGTTCTGAAACCAATTCTCAGAGACCGGTGCTTCGCCTGTCACGGGGCTCTGAAGCAGGAGGCCGGGCTGCGTCTGGACACAGCGATGTCAATGCGGCAGGGTGGCGACAGCGGAGGTGCAGTGGAACCTGGCAATGCTGGTGCCAGCCTGATTGTGCTTCGTACCGAGTCGCAGGATGCAGCGACTCGCATGCCTCCTGAGGGTGAGCCATTAAAGCCGGCTGAGATCGCAGCACTGCGAGACTGGATTGTGGCCGGTGCAATTGCTCCGGCGGGTGAGCAGGGTGAGGAGGATCCGCGGGAGCACTGGGCATTTCGAACACCGGTTCGTCCCCCGCTGCCGACTGACATCGACGCTGGATGGGTACAGACCCCGGTCGATGCATTCATCTCGGCAGCACACCGGCGTCAGCAACTCAGGACTCAGACGGCGGCTGATCGTCTGACATGGCTGCGGCGAGTGACTCTGGATCTGACCGGGCTGCCTCCGGGAACCGCAGATCAGGCCGCCTTTCTGGCTGATCAGTCAGACAAGGCGTTTGAGCGAGTTGTGGATCGGCTGCTGGCTTCGCCGCAGTACGGTGAACGCTGGGGGCGACACTGGATGGACATCTGGCGATACAGTGACTGGTGGGGACTGGGCGCTGAAGTCCGAAATTCCCAGAAACACATCTGGCACTGGCGAGACTGGGTCGTGGAGTCGGTCAACAGTGACAAGGGTTACGATCAAATGCTGCGGGAAATGCTGGCGGCCGATGAACTGTACCCGACTGACATGGACAGGCTGCGGGCCACGGGTTTTCTGGCCAGACAGTATTTCAAATTCAACCGCACAAGCTGGCTGGATGAGACAGTTCAGCACACGTTCAAGGCCATGCTGGGGATGACATTCAACTGTGCCAAGTGCCATGACCACAAGTATGATCCGATCACGCAGGCTGAGTATTACGGACTGCGAGCGTTCTTTGAGCCGTACCAGATCCGCACGGAATCAGCGGGGGGAGACCTGGATTTTGAGCGCGACGGCATTCCGCGGGCGTTTGACTGCAATCTGACTGCGGAAACGTGGATTCACATCCGCGGGGACGACCGCAATCCCGACCGCAGTCGTCCGATCATTCCGACTGTTCCGGCGTTTCTGCCTGGCGTCCTGCCGCCGATTGAACCTGTGCGGCTGCCACCTGAGGCGATCCAGCCCGGACTGCGGCCGGAGGTACTGGCGGCCATGAAAGCAGCGGCCACGGACGGTCTGGCGAAGGCTCGGGCGAATCTTGAATCCGCTGCCGCCCGGCACGAAAAGATCAGGCTGGCAGCTGCCGCTGCACCAGCGCCGGAGCCTGTGGAACAGGCAACTGTACTGCTGGCTGAGCATTTTGCAGCGTGGCCGACGGATCGCTGGAAGGCTGTTGGCGGAGCATGGATGGCGGTGGCGGACGGTCTGCAGCAGACTCAGACCGGTGCGACGGAAGCGCTGTTGCAGTTGCAGCAGCCGATACCACAGGACTTTGAAGTGCATCTGGAGTACACCCCGCTGTCCGGCGAAATGTGGAAGTCGATCGGCGTGCATTTCGACACAGTGAATGGAGACCGCGCGACGGTCTATCTGAGCAGTTATGCGGCGGGCCCCAAGGTGCAGGTGGCGTGGCGTCAGGGGGGCGTACAGGATTATCCGGCAGACGCGATGCAGCAGCGCAAAGTGGACCTGAACCAGCGTCAGCGGCTGACGCTGCGGGTGCGCGGACAGTTGCTGAACGTGCTGGTCAACGATGAACTGGCACTCATCAGTCGGCTGCCATTTGCGAGGCGTTCGGGTGGTCTGGAGCTGATGGCCTTTGACTGTGCGGCAATTTTTCACCAGTTGATCCTGAAGACTCTGCCATCCACTGTCAGCATGCAGGGTGAAGATACGGAGCTGAGTGTTGAGGCCGCATTTGCTGCTGTTCAGTCTGCGGAGTGGCAGGTACGGCGGGCGGAAGCTGAAACCGAACTGATCGAACTGAAGGCGGCTGCGGAGCTGGCTGCAATTCTGCATCCCGAATCCGAAGAATCTGCTCGCACAGCGGCGGCTGCGGTGGCTGCTGAACGAGCGGTGGCGGTTCTGGCGGCGGAGGCCGCTGCAGCCGAGTCGCGGCGTATTCATGCTGCTGCAATTCCAGAAAAGCGACAGGAACTGCAGAAAGCCATCGAGCAGTCAGAGGCGGCGCTGACCACGCTCAAGTCCAGTCCACTGCCTGCAGCGTGGACACCATTGACAGGTGCCCTGAAGACGCTGGAAAGCAACGTCGAGAGCGAGGAGTCTCGTCGCCGGCCGTTTCCGCGCACCAGCACCGGACGACGCAGTGCTCTGGCGGCCTGGATTACCGCGCCGCAGAATCCGCTGACTGCTCGCGTAGCAGTGAATCACATGTGGGTGCGTCATTTCGGACGGGGGCTGGTGTCCTCCGTTTTTGATTTCGGGCGCAAGGGAGCGCGCCCGACACATCCGGAACTGCTGGACTGGCTGGCAGTGGAACTGATGGAGAATGGCTGGAGTATGAAGCATGTGCACCGATTGATGGTTTTGTCTGCAACCTACCGGATGATGTCCACTTCTTTGCATGCGGATGTGGAGACACTGGCGAGGGATGCGGAGAATCGCTGGTACTGGCGCGGTTCGCCGGTGCGTCTGGAGGCACAGAGTGTGCGTGACAGTCTGCTGTCTCTGGCTGGTGAGCTTGATCTGACCACAGGTGGACCGACGATACCCGTCAGCGATGAAGGCTCACGTCGACGCAGCCTGTACTACTTTCATTCGCACAACGAGCATCAGAAATTTCTGTCGATGTTCGATGATGCGAACGTGCTGGAATGTTATCGACGAGCGGACAGTATTGTGCCACAGCAGGCACTGGCACTGGAAAACAGTCCGCTGGTCCGGCAGGCAGCGCTCAAGATCACGGATGCTCTGATGCGGGAGATATCGGAATCAGCCGGAGCTGCCGGGGGGATCAGCGACACTGAAACGGACCGTGAGTTTTTGCGTCGAGGTTTCCGCCTGATACTGTGCTGTGAAGCGACGGAGGCGGAACTGGAAGCGGGTCTCGAGTTTTTGTTGCAGCTGCGTGATGAAGGGGAGCAGGCCGCCGGGACGGCAGATCGTGGTCGCATGGCACTGGTGCTGGCATTGCTCAATCACAATGACTTCATAACGGTGCGATAGGGTTCGAGCGACAGGACTTGCTGATGCGTAAACGAAAAGGGACCTGCGAATTCCGCAGGTCCCGCGATTGAATTATGGAACTGTCTGAAAATCAGAACATGCTGCCGATCGCATCGAGGATTGCGGAAGCTGGGGCAGCTGCATCAGGCTGCGTCCAGATCCACATGGTGCGAATCAGTTCCACACCAACAACGGCACAGGCGACAGAGATAATTGCTGAGAAACCGATCATGGTTTTGACAGCAATACCCCAGTCGACATCAGCGCGGCGAGCATAGACAGCGGGCCCGCCGGAGACGGTGGTGCCACCAACTTCAAAACCTTCTTCATCACCTTCGCCGTCGGCCGCATCGGCATCGTACTCATCGTACGACTCTTCATCGTAGCCTTCGCCGTCATCGTAGGATTCGTCAACAACTTCCTCGTCATCGGCTGAGGCGGCGATGGTGCCTGCGGCGATGGTTTTTGAGTCAGCGGGGTCATCATCAAAGGTGAGCACGCTGGTGCTGGTGCCGACACCGTCATCGTCATCGAGACCGGCCAGCTCAAATTCGCTTTCGCGACCAGCCACCTGAGCCGGCACCTCGAATTCCGTGGTAGCCCCGGAATCGGCCAGGGCTTTACGAGCTCCTGGGATGGCCTGCATCGGCATGGTACGGCTCATGTCGGCCGGAGCAGGGCTGGGTGCATCAAGATCGAGGTCGAGAGAGATTCCGGAGTCGCCAGCGTCGAGTGAGATACCGCTGTCATCAGCATTGGTTTTGCTGTCGAAGCTTTCAAGACTGATGCCGCTGTCGTCGGCGGACAGGCTGATACCGCTGTCGATTTCCGCCAGCAGATCGTCGGAGTTCAGGCGAGCACCACTGCCGGCAACTTCCAGACTGATCCCGCTGTCGTCACCGGCTTTGGTGGTCGAGCTGCGGGGTATGAGCTTGAGATCGCTGTCGGGAGGTGCCAGACGGATATCGCTGTCAGTTCGGCCAGGCTCAGCGGAGAGTTTCACGTCACTGTCACTGTCGCTGCTGAGAATGTCGGCGCTGAACAGTTTGACGTCGCTGTCGGAGTCAGGGACAGCAGATTTCTTTTCCAGTTTCGGGCCGGAATCACCACTGAGGCGGACGTCACTGCCTGAATTGACGAGATCGCCAAGATCATCATCGCCGGGATCCGCCATCAGACGGACATCGCTGTCCGAAGACGACAGGTCGATCTTTCCGTTGTCACCGAGCATTGGCATGTCCGGGGAAGAATCTGCCTGCTGCGAACGACGAAACTCGTCAATGTCCTGTTCGCGAAACTTCCAGCTGCCGCGATCCTGGAAACCGCGCAGGTCGCCCTTTTCGCGGGCACGGCGAACCGCGTCAACGGACATACCGAGCAGGCTGGCTGCTTCTTCAAGGCTGAGGTATTTTTTTGCCATGATCCGGAAGTCTCCAACGGATGGGCCTGACAGGCCACGAGTACAGGAGGGCAGAGCGTGCACAGGGGAATTTGCAATTTGGAGTCATCACGCGAGCCATCGACGTGATCGGCTGACCGCTGACCCGGTCAGCACAGCGTCACCCGCAAATCTTCGCTCAACACCATATCCTGCGCATCTTTCCTGTTTCGTCAAATTTTATAGCTGAACGGATGCGACGCAAGCAAGATGTTGTGAAGAGTCAACGAATCGTGCCGGTTTTGACGGCTTTGCAGCGACCAGCACGGAAGACGGATCCCGACGATCAGATACGGTCCGCAATCCGGGCGAGAACTGCCGGGAACTGCAGCCAAAAATGCCCCGTTTAGCAACACATCGTGAATTCCTGTTTGATTCATTGTGAAATCGATGCTAAGAATTGAACTGGCATTTTGGCAGAACCATGATGTCCGGCGTTTTTCGGCGTCTTTTCGCTGCGTGTTCTTCTGTACAGATCTTTGGAGTGCAAAAATGTTGAAGTTTCAGCCAAAGCCGGCGACCATCAGCAGTCGCCGCGGGTTCACGCTGATTGAGCTGCTGGTGGTGATCGCGATTATCGCGATTCTGGTGTCGCTGCTGCTGCCTGCCGTGCAGCAGGCTCGCGAAGCAGCCCGCCGGACCCAGTGCAAAAACAACCTCAAGAATCTGGGCCTGGCGGTGCACAATTTTGAGGGCACGTACAAGAATCTGCCTCCGGGGCAGATTTTTACCGTCGCCGGGTACTCGAACTTTGCACTTCTGGACAACGTTTCGTGGGTCGGCACCATGGCATACCTGCTGCCCTATCTGGAACAGGACGCCGTGTACCGCCCCTTTGGTACCAACCTGAAGATGGACGCGAAGGATTATGAGCCGAATTCTGCCAATGCTCAAAAGCAGCCGTATTTCAACTTTGCAGCCATCAACGCCGTGACCGGGACAACCCTGCCGATGCTGCTGTGTCCTTCGGACAACGCTGAATCTGCCAAGAAGCCGGGTGCTGCGGACTTCACACTGTGGATGGTGCGTACTGCAGGCGGTCCGCTGTACGGCGGATTCGTGATGAACGATGAACTGCCGGACCCGGTGACTCGTAACACCGCAGTCACCAACTATGCCGGCTGTGCCGGTCGTCTGGTAGGCACGGCTGACGAACTGGGTATTTCCACCACAAGTCCTGACTATCGCAACGTGAACGATTATGAGGGCATGCTGCGAATGAACAAGCAGAAGAAGTTTTCTGACATCAACGACGGACTGTCGAACACGATTATGTTCGGCGAAGTCACCGGCGACTTCAGTGACGGTTACAGGGGCGTTGGTCGCCTGCGTTCGTTCTCATGGCTGGTGGGTCCGCTGGGAATGCACTATGCCGCGAAATCTCTTGCCGGAGTGACCTACGGCGGAACTCGCCCAACGCTCGAGGCTGCCAAATTCAGCAGTCGGCACACGGGCATCGTGCAGTACACGATGGGCGACGGCTCCGTCCGGGCTCTGTCGGTCAACACGGACGCTGACGTGCTGCTGCGACTGGGCGGTGCGGCTGACGGTCAGATCGTCTCTGGTCTTGAGTGATTGCTCCCGGTTCGCATGTCTCAATTTCGGCATGCGTGTGGGGTGTTAAATGACGACAGCCGCAGGCAGCAGCCTGCGGCTGATTTCGTCCGGCGATCCCGTGGTTTTGCCGGATCTGCGGCAGGCTTGCAGTCAGATCCCGCTGTTGTTTACCATTCTGTGCGTAAGTTTTCGTCCTGAGTATCGGAGCAGCAGCCATGTCACACTGGGAAATCGGGGTATTTGCATCCATCGACGCCGGCCTGGGTGTGCACCTTGAGGTTGCTCAGGAACTTGGCGTCCCCACGATACAGGTGCATGCTCCTCACGCCGGGACTCGCACTCCGGCCGCTGCCGCGGCATTTTTGCAGCGATGTGCTGCTGCCGGCATTCGAGTGACTGCGGTGTTTGGCGGCTTTGAAGGCGAGAGTTATGCGGACATCGCCACAACGGCTCGTACTGTGGGACTTGTCCCCGAGCAGACTCGAGCGGCCCGACTGCAGGAAATGAAGGAGATCAGCGATTTCACCAGACTGCTGAATTGCAGCACAGTCGCTCTGCACATTGGCTTCGTGCCTCATGACACATCCAGTGTCAGCTATCGCGATCTCATCACCACGACTCGTGATCTGCTGGATCATGTACGTCGAAACGGCCAGCAATTGAATCTTGAGACTGGTCAGGAGTCTGCCGATCACCTGCTGCAGTTCATTGCAGACGTGGACAGGGACAATCTGTTCATCAACTTTGATCCCGCGAACATGATTCTGTACGGCACCGGCGAACCGATTGAGGCGTTGCGGAAAGTTGGTCGATATGTTCGCAGTGTGCACTGCAAGGATGCTCGCTGGGCCGCTGCTGATGTTCGAGGCACGGCGTGGGGCCAGGAGGTTCCTCTGGGCGACGGTGATGTGGGGATGGAGCGATATCTGCGAACGCTGCAGGAAATCGGCTACACGGGACCGCTGACGATTGAGCGTGAGATTCCTCAGGATCGTGATCGCCAAAAGGCAGACATTGGTCATGCGGTGACACTGCTGCAGACGCTGCGTGCCCGAATTGCTGGCTGAGTCCGCTGTTGACGGAAGTTTCGGCACCATGAGTGATCCGGCCGACTCGCTGTTGACATCCATCGCCTGCACTCGCTGCGGTTGTGTCTGCGACGACCTGCGAATTGAGATTCGTGGTGGTTGTGTTGCCAGTGTGCAGCCGGGCTGTGTGCTGGCAGACGAGTGGTTTCGGCGGGCCACGGTACCTTACGAGGGTGCAATGGCCGAGATTGACAGTCAGCCGGCCTCGCTGACGGACGCCGTTGTCGCTGCCGCGGCCCTGCTGAGGTCCTCGAAGCTGCCCTTGTTTTTTGGCCTGTCCCGTTCCAGTACTGATGGTCAGCGGGCAGTCTGCGAACTGGCGGATCATTTGGGTGGTATCGTTGATACGACGGCGTCACTGGGCCATGGCCCTTCGATACTGGCGTTCCAGTCTGCCGGCGAATCCACATCGACTCTGGGTGAAGTGCGGCATCGTGCGGATCTGGTGATCTACTGGGGCTGTGATCCGGTCCTTAGCCATCCTCGCCACATGGAGCGAATTGTTGACACCGCGGGCCTGGCGGTACCGTCTGGTCGGGCCGGTCGGCATGTGGTTGTGGTGGACTGTGAGCGAACAGCGACGGCGGAGCGAGCAGATGAATTCCTGCAGGTTGAATCGGGCTCGGATCTGGAGGTTTTGAGTGTTCTGCGGATGCTGCTGGCGGGCCGTGTGCCGCGCTGTGATTCCGTGGGCGGACTGAGTATAAGGACACTATCTCAACTGGCGGATCGCATGCGAGCAGCCCGCTACGGCGCCGTATTTTTCGGAGTCAGTCTGGCTCAGGGACGCTGTGGTCATGCCACGGTAGAGACTTTGCTGCGTCTGGTGACGGACCTGAACCAGTGGACTCGCTTTGTCGTGCGTCGCATGCGGGTACCGGGCGATGTCACGGGCGCCGACAGTGTGCTGTGCTGGCAGACCGGCTATCCGTTCAGCGTCAGCCTGACTCGCGGATATCCCCGTTATGGTCCGGGCGAGTATTCAGCGGAAAATCTGCTCGCGGCCGGTGAACCGGACTGTGTGGTTCTGGTGGGTGGGGAGCGTGTGCCTCGTTTTTCGGAGGCAGCACGGCGACATCTGGAGTCAGTGCCTGTGATTCTGCTGGATCCGGCTTTTGCGGATGTGCACGTTCAGCCGGCGGTGCGATTTCGAACTGCCGTGTACGGCATTCATCGTCGCGGCACGGCGTATCGGATGGATGAGGTGCCGGTACCACTGCGGCCTGTGCTGTCCAGCGAGTTGCCTGCGGATGATGAGGTTTTGCGAGCGATTCGGCTGCAGCTTGCAGAACTCTGATGCTCGGGAATTTCCCCTCTCCACCCCCAAATCGTCCACCTTTCCCAACGATTTCTGGATTCCGCAGCAGCGGTGCGGTAGGATCCGGGAACCTGCCTGTTTGTGTTCCCTCCCTGAATCCTCGCTGTGTGAACAGTGTGTCGCCGCGACAGACGTTCACCCGGTGCCTGTTTTGCTGCCTGGATGCCTGACGATGAAGCCGTCGTTTGCCTGTTCGGCGTGTGGCTTTCGCTTTCGCGCGGACGCCAGGTATGTGGGACGCAGCGTACGTTGTCCCAACAGTGCCTGTGGTCGACCGGTCCTGTTGCGACCGGCGGTTGAGCAGGCCGCTGCAGCCATCAGGGCTCCTGCGGCAGTCGGGGCCTCTGCTGCCCCCCCTGTGGCTGTTCGTCGTTCAGCCGTGGCGGCTCAGGGCAGAGTGTTATCCGGCCGGTCACGCTGGTGGCTGAGTGTGCTGACAGTAGCGGCGATTTGCAGTCTTTCGCTGGTGTTTTTTCAGGGCAGCCAATTGTGGTTGAGTGCAGGGAGTCTGCAGGCTGCCACGTCGGAAACCGCCACCGGCAATTCCTCGCCCGCTGCTCCGCAGTCACCGCCACTGACGCCAGAGCAGCAGGAGCAGCAGCGTCTGTCCGAGGCTCAGGCAGCCCTTGAAAAGACTCGCATCGACCGTCTTGAGCAGCAGGTACTGCCCTATCTGAAGCAGTATTGTTTTGAATGTCATGGTGAAGAAAGTCAGGAAGCCGGAATTGTCGTGCATGATCTGCGCGGGCCTGATGATTTTCTGGCGGATTTTCGTCGCTGGGAGCGGGTGTATCGCATGATCAATTCAGGCGTCATGCCGCCTGCGGATCACACGGCTCTGCCGGCACCTGAGCAGCAGCAGTCTGTGGCGAGGATTCTGCACGCTGAGCTGTATGAATTCGACTGTCGGATTGTGCGAAGTCCGGGTCGATCGACGCTGCGGCGTCTGAATCGGGCTGAGTACAACAATACGATTCGGGATCTGTTCGGCCTGCAGATAACTCCGGCGGACAAATTTCCCCAGGACGACGTGGGCGAGGGTTTTGACAATATTGGCGATGTGCTGAATGTGCCACCGCTGCTGATGGAGAAGTATTTGGATGCAGCCGAGGAGGTGGCTGGGACTGTGGTGGACCTGCGTGATTTTTCGAAGGGCATTGTCCTGACTTTTGCAGCTGATGCTCTGACAAACGGAGGCGAGAAGCCGACGGTTGACGACAGGGGTTACGCGTGGCTCAGCACCAACGGACGTCTGCTGGCAAAGGTAACGGTTCCGGCTGATGGGCGATATGTGGTTCAGGTCGATCTGACGGCGACTCAGGCTGGAGATGACTTTGCGAGGGCGGCCCTGGTTGTGGACGGGCAGGCGGTGCATGAGGCCGAAGTTCCGGGGCTCAGACGTGAACAGCAGTTTGAGCAGACGGTGGAACTGACAGCGGGCGAGCATGAGATAGCCGGCGAATTTCTGAACGATTTTTATGATCCGGAGGCACCGGAGCGTCGGCGAGACCGCAATTTGGGGATTCGAAAGATCATCATCACGGGTCCGGAGGGTGGTGGTGCGGACCTGTGGCACGAGACTCACAGGAGGTTCGTGACCAGTCGTCCCAGGGAGGGTAGTTCGGTGCAGCAGGCTGCGGACGGAGTGCTGCGACCGATCATGCGTCGGGCCTTCAGGCGTCCGGTGACGGACGAGGAAGTCCAGCGATACGTAACCCTGGTGGAACGGACAATGGCGGAGCAGTCAGAGACGTACGACTATGGGGTTTACGTAGCGTTGCAGGCTGTGCTGGTTTCGCCCGATTTTCTGTTTCGGGTGGAGGCCGATCCTCCGGCCGACGCAGCGGATCGAGCCCTGAACAGCTTTGAGGTCGCTTCGCGGCTCTCTTATTTTCTCTGGAGTTCAATGCCTGACGAAGAACTGCTGCAATTGGCGGAAACGGGGCGTCTGCTGGACGGAGACGTCCTGCGGCAGCAGGCGCGGCGGATGCTGCGGGATCCGAAATCCGAGGCGCTGAGCCGCAATTTTGCGGCCCAGTGGCTGAATCTGCGAAATCTGGCGGACGTGCGTCCAAATCCTGAGGTGTATCCGGATTTCGATGACGCGCTGCGAAAATCGATGGCGCGTGAAACCGAGCTTTTGTTTGCGTCGATAGTGCAGGAGGACCGGTCAATCGAGGAGTTTCTGTCGGCGGATTATTCGTTTGTGAACGAACGTCTGGCTCGACACTATGGCCTGACGGGTGTGCAGGGTGAGGATTTTGTGAGGGTTTCACTGGCGGGGACTCAGAGAACCGGCGTGCTGACTCATGCCAGCATTCTGACTTTGACATCGAATCCAGGGCGTACCAGTCCGGTGAAGCGGGGGAAGTGGATTTTGGAGAACATCCTTGCCGAGGTGCCTCCGCCGGCCCCTGCCGGTGTGCCGGCTTTGGAGGAGGCGGGCAGTGCTGCTGAAGGCATGAGTCTGCGAGAGAAGATGGAGTTGCATCGGCGTGATGCAGCCTGTGCGGTGTGTCACAGAATTCTGGACCCTCTGGGGCTGGGTTTTGAGAACTTTGATGGGGTGGGGCGGTGGCGGGACGAGGATGCGGGCAAGGTGGTGGATGCATCCGGTGAGCTGCCGGGCGGTGATCGATTTGCGGGACCCGGCGAGTTGCTGGGGATCCTGCGCGGCCGAAAAGATCGTTTTTTTCAGGCATTTACCGAAAAAATGCTGGTGTATTCGCTGGGACGCGGTCTTGAGTACTATGACAGGTGTACGGTTGAGGAGGCCTTGAGACAATTGAAAAGCGGTGGCAATCGGTTTTCTGTGGTGGTTGAAGCGATCGTGACATCCGATGCATTTCTCAGACGCGCAGGTCGGCGGGAATTGTCATCCGGGTCCGGATCCGGTGGTTGAGGGCTGGCGACGGCTCGACGGATAGCCTATGCTGGGGTCGGTGAGGAATTCCTGTTTGATCAGGCAGCGGGAGAACTGCACATGCGACGGACAACTGCGAATCGACGAACGGTGCTGCGGGCAGCGGGTCTCGGCGTGACCTTGCCGTTTCTGGAATCTCTGCAGTCACGGGCTCGTGCGGCAACAACTTCTGAAACCCGGCCGGTCCGGATGGCCTGCCTGTTCTTTGCCAACGGGGCAATCATGGATAAGTGGCGTCCGACGGGTGACGGCGCCGAGTTTCAGTTTGGTCCGACTCTGGAGCCGTTGGCGGAAGTTCGAGATCAGCTGCTGGTTCTGGAGGGCCTGACTCAGCACCATGCCCGCGCGAACGGCGACGGTCCCGGCGATCATGCCCGGAATGCCGGAGCCTTTCTGACGGGGGCTCAGCCGAAAAAAACGTCCGGGGCTGACATTCGGGTTGGTCAGTCGATTGACCAGGCGGTTGCAGAGCGGATCGGCCACCAGACTCGACTGCCTTCGATTGAGCTGGGCATTGACCGTGGCCGAAACGCGGGCAGCTGTGATTCCGGGTATGCCTGCAGTTATTCATCGAACATTTCCTGGAAGACTCCGACCACACCCTGTCTGAAAGAATCGAATCCTCGCGCGGCCTTTGAGCGGCTGTTTGGTTCGCCGCAGCAGGCAGCGGACATGCAGCGGCGGATTCGCAACCGTCGCAGTATTCTGGATTTTGTAGGCGAGGATTCTCGCAGGCTGCAGCCTGCGTTGAGCGGTGCTGATCGGCAGAAGCTGGATGAATACTTCACCAGCGTACGGGATGTTGAGCGGCGTGTTGAACGTGCCGCCGAGCAGCCTCTGCAGATCCCCGAGCTGCAGCTGCCCGATGGTATTCCAGCGGAGCTGACCGAGCACATCAATCTGATGTTTGACATTCTGCTGCTGGCGTTCCAGACCGATTCGACTCGGGTAGCCACCATGATGCTGGCGGATGCAGGCAGCAATCGCACTTATCCGGAGGTGGAGGTGCGGGATGGACATCATGAGCTTTCGCATCATCAGAACGATGCCGCAAAGATGGAAAAGATTGCTCGCATTGACCGGTATCTTGTGGAGCGTCTGGCGCGGTTTCTGGGACGGCTCAAGGCGATTGACGAAGGCGGGCGCAGTCTGCTGGATAACAGTATGATTTTGTACGGAAGTGCGATTTCCGACGGCAATCGACACAATCATGACGACCTGCCGATTCTGCTGGCTGGTGGCGGCGGCGGGACTCTGAAGACCGGTCGATACGTTAAGTACGAGAAAGACACTCCGCTGAACAACCTGTTCCTGTCGATGGCCCACAGAATGGGTGCATCGCTGGATTCGCTGGGCGACAGTCGGGGACTGCTGACAGGTCTGGACTGAGCACTGAGACTGGGGATGTTCGTGTACTTCGCGGGACCTGGCGGGCATGGGAGTAATCCAGTTTCATGTTCAGCGACCTGACCTGCTGGCAAAAGCCGGCAGCTGTTCGATGGTGGACTTCCTGATGTACGACGGCCGGATTGCTCCGGCGGACGTGCTGCTTCAGGGTGACCGCATGATTTGTCGCCGCACGGTCTCGGAGAGTGGTCAGTTCCGCCTGTCCTGGCCTCGTTTCAGTGGTGGCAGTCAGGTAGTTCACAGCACCAGTCTGCGTGAACAGTCTGAGCCCTACGAGCTGGAACTTGAGCTGGCACGTGGTCAGTTGTCGCGCCTGAGGAATCAGTTTTCGATCTGGCATGGTTCGGGGCTGCAGAGTTCATCGCGACTGGACGAATTGATTCGCGAGTCACATCGCTCATTTCGGGCTGCGGCGCTGCGTGCCGAGGTGCCGGAAACCTCTGCGGCGGCGGCGGTACTGTCGATGGAGTTGTCGGCGCAGGCTGCGGACATGCTTTGCGAGCATTACGTCAGTCAGCGCATCGAATTCCGGCGTCAGCGATCACCGCGAATTCCGGTACTGATGGGTTGCCATCTGAACGAGGTACCTCAGCAGGAGTCTGAGTTCCTGCAGACTTTTAACGCTGTGCAGGTGGGTGCTGACTGGCATTCGCTTGAAAGTCAGGAGGGTCAGCACGACTGGTCCCGTCTGGATGCCCTGCTGGAATGGGCGCAGGAACGGCGATTGTTTGTGATGGGTGGTCCGTTGCTGGACCTGACTCAGGACAGTCTGCCGACGTGGATGCGGAACTGGAGTCGCAGTCGACAGAACCTGCAAAGTTTTGCGGCGGATTTTGTGGAAACGGTACTGGGAAGATATCAGGGACGGATACGGCACTGGGAGGTGATTACCGGTGGCAATCGTGGCGGCGCCTTTGGCATGACCGAGGAAGACCGCATCAGTTTCATTTCTGCTGTGCTGCAGGCGGTCCGCGGGGTGGACGACACTGTGCAGGTGAGTCTGCGAGTGATCCAGCCGTGGGGAGAGTATCTGAGCGAGGTGCCCGGCAGTCTGTCTCCGATTCAGTTCTTCGATACTTTGCGTCGTTGCGGGGTACGCATCGGCGAGGTCAACCTGGATCTGCGACTTTCGCAGTCGCGTTTACGCTGCCTGCGACGTGATCCGCTCAGTCTTTCTCAGCTGATCGATCACTGGTCGCTGTTCCAGATCCCGCTGAATGTGATGATTACGGTGCCTCCGCTGCTGGACAACAGTGGTGTGATTCACCGAGAGGACTGGCTGCGCAGTGCCCTGCTGATGTGCCTGTCGAAGGAGCGTGTCACGGGCATCTGGCTGTCCGACTGGCAGGGGGGCACAGAGGGAGCGTCACTGATGGGGGCGGACGGTCAACCGGACAGCAGTCTGAAGCTGCTGCAGAAACTGACTCGCGAGCTGCTCTGGTAACCTTCACAACGAGATGGTGGTGGCAGGTGCGATCCCCAGTTTTTTCCATGATTCGATCAGCGCTGCGACTGCTGGTCTGTCTGATGTGGCTGCTGTCGAACTGTGAGGGGGCCGTTCCCGGTCCCGCGCGAGTCGCTGCGGGTGGTGGCAGCATGCGGCATCCGATCTCGATCACGGAAGCCAGCATGTTCGTGACAAAGACCACCGCCAGGACTCGGCTGCAGATGTTTGCTGAGGACCTGGTGTTGTTTCAGGGCCTGGAGCCGGATGCAGCGGATCGGATTTCTGCGGCGGATCTGCGGCGTGGACTGGAAGACCACAAAGCATTTCTGCTGGAGAAATTTGTCATCCGGGATGCCCGTGGTGAGCGGCTGACCGGGCGCATCACTGATCTGAAGCCGTTTGAGATCCCTGAGAATGGCATTCCTTCGACAGACATGATGAAACACTCCGCGGTGTATGAGATTGAACATTCCTTCGAGTCACCTCCGGAGTTTCTGACGATTCAGCAGGATATTGCTGACGAGAATTTCATTATCCCCAGTGAGATGAGTCTGCATGTGCATCAGAGCGGAACAGCACTCAACTTTGCGGAGCGACTGCTGCCTGGGGCGTCCACAACAGTCAGGTTTGACTGGGAGGCACCGCTGTCAGAGGACGCATCGGACAGTGAGTGGGAGCTCTGGTTTGAAAAGCAGCGGGAGAAAACGCTGGGGATCACCAGTTACAGCAGCGTGTACTCGTTCGTCTACCTCGAACCCACCGAAGTGCGTCATGAGCTGCTGATTCCGCTGGCGACTCTGGGAACGATGATTCAACTGCGGCACCAGGATCCATCGTTTGTGGAGGTGTCTGAGCAGGAAGCGATTCGGCAGAACGTGGAGAAGTGGCTGGGCGGTCAGAATCCTGTTCTGATCAACGGTCGAGCTGTGGCGCCGAAATTCTCGCGAATTGATTTCTACTCGCTTGATCTGTCGGACTTTGCGACTCAGGCTGAACCTCGCCGCGTCAGTATGGCCAGTGGTCGGGTGGGTGTGATCATGACATATCAGCCCGAGGACGGAATTGTTCGCGATGCATCGCTCACGTGGAATCAGTTCTATTCTTCCATGACGAAAATTCCTGCGGTGGTGATTGCGGGTCCGGAGCGGGTGGAGCGATTTGAGTTTTCTCGATTCAACAAGCCCTCCGAGAATACTCTGACGTGGGCATGTCCACAGGAATTGCTGCCGCAGGTGGTGCGGCCTGTGGCTGTTCAGCTGCCTGAACCGCCACGGCTGCATGTTCCGATTCTGGGTGCGGGATTTTTGATCGTGGCGACCCTCACAGCCTGGCTGCTGCGTGTTCGTACTTACCGCTGGCCGGTTTCGGCACTGTGCGCGGGTATCGGACTGCTGCTGGTCTTTGTCCCGGTGGCCGGGGTGGAGATTGCTGATCCTTGGCGCAAGCCGGAGTTGTCCGGCGAGTCAGCCTCGGAGGTGGCTCGCACGCTGCACCGCGGAATGTATCGGGCGCTGGATTTTGGTTCAGAGGATCGGGTGTTTGATGTTCTGTCAACGACTGTTGACGGTCCTCTGCTGGAGCAGTTGTACGTGCAGTTGATGGACAGTCTGCGGGTGCGTGAGCAGGGTGGCGCTGCCGCCCGCATTCGCAGCGTGGACTACGAGCTGACGGAACTGCAGCCGCGAAGTTTGGCAGGCGACGAGGCTGCGTGGCCCGGCTTTTCGTGCCGGGTTCGCTGGCTGGTCGCCGGAACGGTGGAACACTGGGGTCATGTGCATGAGCGTCAGAATCTGTTTGATGGCAGGCTGACAGTGGAGCCGAGGGATGGTGCGTGGAAGATTACGCGCATGGATATTCTGGGACAGGAACAGAAGTCTGCCCGGACAACGCTGCGAAAGTTTTGAAACTCACTGGGGGTTTTCTTCCGCGGACTCGCCGGCTTCATCATCGCTGGCGATGACGAATTCTTCGCCGTGGACCATGACGGTGTCACCCGCCCGCAGTTTGCGACCACGTCGGGTCTCGGCCGCGCCGTTGACCTGCACGACGCCCGACTGAATCAGTCGTTTGGCCTCGCCTCCGGAACTGACTACCTGGGCCAGTTTCAAAAACTGATCCAGTTCAATGTAATCGGCCGGGTGACGTCCTTCAGCAGCAGTATTCATGTGTTTCTCGGTTGGATGTTGCGGCGGTTACCACTGAGCGTTGGGGCCTTTGGGCACGGGAATCTCGGCGTCGGTCAGGATGCCGGTGCGATTTCCGTCAACCGGGCCTTCGCTGCGGATCTGGTTTAGCAGTGTCTGCAATTCTGTGATGGTGGAGGCTGACTGAAAATCTCCACGCAGTTTCCGGCGGACTCGCATTCCCTTCAGGTACCAGTGCGCCATCTTCCGAAACAGCACGATGGCTCGTTCGGGACCATGGCGTTCGGCGAGAAACTGGTACTGGCAGAGCATCAGTTCGAGGCGTTCATCGAATGTCCCGGCGGGGGCGTACTGCCCTGTTTCTTCCCACTGAACGAGCTGTCGGAAGATCCATGGATTGGCGAGTGCTGCACGGCCGATGGAAACTGCATGACAGCCGGTTTCGTGCAGCATGCGGGCAGCATCGGCGACGTTTCGGACATCTCCATTTCCGACCACCGGAATTCGCTGCACAGCCTGCACGACTGCGCGGATGCCGGGCAGTGACACGGAGCCACTGAATCCCTGTTCGCGGGTTCGACCGTGGATGGCGACAGCGGCGATACCGACCTGTTCAAATTCGCGGGCAAAGAATGGCGCGGACAGATTTTGAGCATCCCAGCCGAGCCGCATCTTGACGGTCACGGGGACGGGAACAGCTTCAACGACGCGTTGTACAAGACTGACGGTGCTGGCTGTACTGCACATCAGCCCCGCGCCCGCACCGGCTCCGGCGATGCGATTGACCGGGCAGCCCATGTTGATGTCGATCGAGTCGACTCCCAGTTCCAGCAGCAGCTGGGCTGCGTCGGCCATCACGGATGGTTCTGAGCCAAAGATCTGTACGGCGAAAGGGCGGTCTTCCGGATGAGATTCGACCATCTGCATGGTGCGCTCGCTGCGTGAGAGCAGCGCGCGGGCGTTGACCAGATCGGTCGTTGCGAGACCCACGGAACCAATGCGTCGGACGATCCGTCGGAAGGGAAGGGTGGTGAAACCGGCCAGTGGCGACAGCAGATACCGAGACTGCAGGCGCAGGCTGCCGTAGTGCACGGGACCGGGAAATTCCGGCCGGGGAATGGCCGAAGGTACCTGCTCTGTGCCGGTGGTATCCGGCTGAAATGCGTCAGAAACGGCGCTGAAAATGGTTGTTTTTCCTGCGCAAATTCGGTGGAGAAGGGTGAACCGGGGATGTTGCGGAGTGTCCGCAGGCGAGACGGCAGCACCTGCTGCCAGCTCGTATTCTGGTTAAAAAGTCACCGTTATCCATCGTTTTTCAGCGGATTCCGGGGATTTCATACGGGATGTCGAAAATTCATCGGATGCATTGGCTTTTTCCGACGTCGGCGAACTATGCTGTGATCAGTCCCGTGCTCACAGTTGGTTGTTGGTGTCGTAGTGCACGATGTGCACAGTCAAAGCATCAGTCAATGTAACAGTCGAAGGGGCAGCAGGCCCCTGCGAACAGGCAGGAGACCGGAATGGCGATGACAGTTCTGCAGCGACCTACGCTGGTTCTGAATCGAAACTGGCAACCGGTGGCGGTGTCGACAGTGGGCCGCGCACTGGTCAAGGTCTGGAATGAGACGGCCCGGATTGTTGATCCGGCCAGCTACCAGCAGTATTCCTGGCAGGACTGGTCGCTGCTCAGGCCGGACGATGGTGACCCCGTCATTACCACTCAGTGGATGACCATGAAGGTTCCCGAGGTCATCACTCTCACGCGATACGATCGTCTGCCCATCAAGATTGTGGCATTCAGTCGTCGGAATGTGTTCAAGCGGGACGGCTACACGTGTCAGTACTGCGGCTGTCGTCCGGGCAGTGAAGAGCTGACCATTGATCACATTCTGCCGCGGTCGCACGGGGGTGTTTCCAGTTGGACCAACTGTGTGCTGGCCTGCATCGACTGCAACACTCGAAAAGCCAATCGCACTCCGGAGCAGGCGGGAATGCCGTTGCGTCAGAAGCCCATTCGACCGCTTTGGAATCCCCTGTATGCTCCGCATGGAGTGCGTATTGAAAGCTGGTCCAGGTTTGTCAGTGAAGCCTACTGGAACGTGGAACTGGACGAAGACTGAGTCTTTTCTGCTGGTTGTAACGATTGCACAGACCTGACGAGCCTCGGCGGTGATCCTCCGAGGCTCCTTTTCGTTTTCACCTCCGGTACGTTTGGCTCTGAAGCTGCAATGTCGGCATCACAGAATGGAAATGCGCTTCCAGCGCAGTAGAATTGCGGATTCTGCGCCTGACAGTCCGGCTGCTCGGACCGTGCCTTAACTCCCCGTATTCTGAACAGATTTCACTTTCATGACGATTACTCGCCCTGACATTCGCGAGCTGCTGACCGAACGGATTCTGGTGATTGACGGATCCATGGGTGCTCTGATCATGTCCACGAATCCGGACGAAGCCTTCTACCGCGGACAGCGGCTGAAGGATCATCCGATTGACGTGAAGAACGCCACCGATCTGCTGGTGCTGACTCAGCCGCAACTGATCAGCAGTATTCATCAGCAGTATCTGGACGCTGGTGCGGACATCATTGAAACGGACACCTTCAACGCCAACATTGTGTCTCTTGAAGAATTTCAGCTTTCGCACCTGACTCGCGAGATCAACCGAGCTGGTGCCGAGCTGGCCCGCGCTGCGGCCGACCGTGAAACCCTCAAAAATCCTCTGAAGCCACGGTATGTGGCCGGCAGCATTGGCCCGACGAAAGTGCAGTTGTCGATGAATGCGGACCGCCCGGGAACCCGCCCGGTCACATTCGACCAGCTGGCCCATTCGTACGCCGAGCAGGTGCGGGGGCTGATGGATGGTGGCTGCGATCTGCTGCTGCCGGAAACCAGCTTTGATACTCTGAATATGAAAGCCTGTCTGTTCGCGATCGAGCAGGTTTTTGAGGAGCGTGGGCAGCGACTTCCGGTGATGATTTCCGGCACGGTATTTACTGGCGGAGTCACATTGCTGGGGCAGTCTGTTGAAGCCTTCTTCACCTCCATCGAGCATTTCCCGGCCCTGAGTGTGGGTTTCAACTGCGCGCTTGGTCCTAAGCAGATGAAACCCTATCTCGAAACTCTGTCTGCCATGGCTCCCACGTTCATCAGTTGTTATCCCAACGCGGGGATGCCTGATGGGATGGGGGGCTTTGACAGTTCTGCGGAGGAGTTCGCCGGAATACTGCAGCAGTGTGCTCAGGCCGGCCTGCTGAAT
>SXXK01000524.1 GCA_005791255.1 Planctomyces sp. | reverse complement strand
GGTGCTATATCACTCCCGTCGGCGATCTGTTTCAGTGGAACGGCAAAACCATAACCGCCACCGCACCGCTCTCCGGAACACTCGCCGGCACACTGAACAACTTCTACTACCGCGACGTCTCACTGCTCGCCGCTGCTCAGAATCCAGTCATTCCCCTGACAGGCGGCACAACTGTCAGCCGCATCGACTTCGGCAATTACAGACCCGCCGTCATCGAAGGACGCACCTGGCTCGAAATCGACCCCAACGGCAGCCGCGGCACAACTCTCCTTCCGCAGGCCGTGGTTATCGCCGTTCCCGAAGCTGCCCCGCCAGCACTCCGCACCGCCGTCTGGTACGAAGTCCCCGTACTTGAAACCTCCGGTCCCGCTGCCGGCACCACCGTCCGCCGCACGTTTTTTATCAACGCCGGTAACGAAGTCTGGCAGTGGTCCGCCACCACCGGTTCCACGCTCCTTTCACGAGTCTCAAAGGCCGCAAAAACCCCCGGCGATGTCGCCGCAATCGCATTCGCTTTCGAAAACTGGCAAAACGATATCACCGTCGAACTGCTCAACGATGCCGGCTTCGTCGTCGCTCGCACAAACTCCGCCAGCCTCGATCGCAACACCGACGGAATAATCCAGCCCGAAGCCGAAAACGGCTGGTACCGCTTCAGTACTCTCCTGCCCGGAAATTACTCCGTACGACAGGTCGTTCCCGCCAGCTCTCGCACCACCTCCGAAGTCGGCACAAACGCACAGACCGGCCTCCGAACACTGGCCGAAAACTATGGCTTCACCGCTGATGCTTCAGATCACTATAACTTCGGAGGCCTTAACGAACGCTGGTTCCGTTCCCGCAGGGCCGAATGGTTCTACATCCTCCCCAACGGTCAGATCTTCCAGTGGGACAGACTCAGCGGCGGAACCAAAGGCCCCGTCAAAGGCACCCCGATCGCCAAAGTTCCAGGCAGCGTCTACCTGAATCTCAGTCTTCTGTTTCGCCCCGTCAGCACCAGACTGACCATGGCCTCAACACAATCCAGCCTGCTGAATCTCAGCCAAACCAGACTGCTCGATACCGTTTTCGCCGGTATTGCCCAGCAAATCGCAGACTGAATCCAGTCGCAGGTCACAGGAATCGCGGCACAATCCGCAGCAAAGCCGCGCCGTGCCCCCAAAAACACGCCACCCGGCAGCTTCCCCAAATTTGAAAAATAATTCTCATTTGTGGATTGAAAACAACCTGCCGCAGGTCGATGATCAATACAAAAGATCACCCGTGATTCTCCTGCATGGCAATTTAAACAGCAGGACTGCTCAAAAATTACCACCGGGAAAACAAAAACTGCCCGCCTGTCCACCGCTAACACCGCATGGCACCGGCACCAGATTTCGCGTTTTTCTGTTTTTCGCTCCCTGCAAGACAACCTGAGGTTTCCATGGCCGTTGCCCAGCCAGCGCAGCCCACCACGCGCCTTCCCCGCCGCCGCGGTTTTACTCTGATCGAACTGCTCGTCGTCATTGCCATCATCGCCATCCTCGTTGCACTGCTGCTGCCGGCCGTACAACAGGCCCGCGAAGCCGCCCGTCGCACTCAGTGCCGCAATAACCTGAAGCAAATCGGCATCGCACTCCATAACTATCACGATGTCAACAACTGCTTTCCCCCCGGAAATGTGACGATGGGTGACTGCTGCTCAACACCCAGTCTCATCAACTGGGCCATCTCCATCCTGCCCTACCTCGAACAAACCAATCTGCAGCAGCAGTACAACTTCAATCTGCCCAACGAAACTCCTGCCAATGTCGCCGTCCTGAAATCCAAACTGCCTGTTTACAACTGCCCCTCTGACATCAATGCCGGAGCCCTGCTCGTACCGGACTCAGGCCCCCACAACAACCAGACGTGGGCTGCCAGTTCCTACCGCGGTATGGGCGGCGTCGGCTGGTCCGCCGGCGACTCGTACGCCTACCGTCGCCAGTGGGACAGCTCTGATATCCTGCACCCAAACGCACTCGACCGCCTGCGCGGGATGTTCTACTGGTGCGGACGCGGTGGCAATGGCGTCGGGAAGTTCGGCCCGGTCAATTTTCGCGACATCACCGATGGCACCTCCAATACACTCGCCGTCGGTGAATACACCACCAAATCCCGACCTCGTCGCACATCCTTCTGGGGCTACACGTACACGTCTTTCGTCCTGTCCTGCGCCACACCGGAAAGCCGCACACTGATCGCCGACTATGACCGATGCCAGGCTCAGGGTGACTCCAACCCCTGCAAGCGTGCCTGGGGCTCATTCCACGCCGGAGGCACCCTCACTTTTCTGCTCGCCGACGGTTCCTGCCGCAGCATCTCGCCCAACATCGACATGCGGGTCTACACCGGGACGTCCACAATCGGTGGCACCGAGATTATTGGCGAATTCTGAAGGTTGTAACTCCCCGCCCCCTCACTCAAACCAGCTAACGGAACGTCAGATGCTGCCCCTCCGACTGGTCCCACTGCTGCTGCTCCTCACCGCCATCGGGTGCGGCGAATCTCGAAAATCCGCACCCGTAACCGGAACCGTCACACTCAAAGGACAGCCAGTTGCCGACGTGATCGTCCGCTTCCAGCCATCCGGCAGTGGGACCACAGAACAGCTGGAAGTCGGAATGAGTTCCTTCGGCACGACCGACGCCGCAGGAAAATTCACACTCCGTTTCAGCGACAACAGCGAATCCGGTGCCATGCTCGGTGACCACACAGTCACCATCGATGAAGTCACACCTCCGGAGGAGGAAAACAACGATGCAGGAGGAATCGGCAGAAAAAAACCTTCCCGCATCCCACGCAAATGGGGTGATGGCAGTCAGACGTTCAAGGTTGAAGACAAAGACAATGTCGCTGCCTTCAGCCTTGACTGATCCGCTGCAGGCCTGAATCGCCCGCTCAGCGTTTCAACTGCACCGGCTCCAGCCCCCGCACCTCAATCACATCACGCTGATCCTTCTGCGACCAGCGCATTCCCAGAACACCCACCTCGCGACCCGCAAATCGCTCCAGTTGCACACCACCTGCCGGCTTCAGATCCGCCAGCAGCCTGCCCGCCGGTGACGCCAGAACCCAGCCCGTCGCAGGCCCCGAAGCCCGCTGGATCACTCCCGCACCCACGTACTTGTTCTGCGGACTGCCCGGACGGATCACAGTCGCCGCGGCTCCGGCTGCGGCAACTTCACCGGAAACAGCAGTCCCAAACTGCGTTCCTGCAGACTCTTCCGCAACGTCGCCCTGCTCCTCAAACGATCGCGACTGAGAAACCAGCATCGCCGACCGACTGTCCGTCGGGGGCATGGTGGCGTCCGCAGTGGGCGCAATGAACTCATCTCCTGCAGGTCCCGCCGACTGACCGGCAGCGTTTTCCACCAGTAAACCACTCGCCGGCGGCGAAATGATTCGCGGCCCCGCCGGCAACTCCGGAATCGAAGGCAGCTGCGGCGGCCTGACCTGCACCGCAGGCACCGCCGGAGGCATCATCGAGGCAAAACCATGACGAGTTGCCAGCGCCGCATCACGCTGCTCCGTCTGACTCTGCAACTGACGCACCTGCTGCAACTCCGCCAAACGCTGCCGATAACGCTGAATAGCGCCATACCGCAGCTCCACCGCACCCGAAATCTGCGGATTTGTCAGTCGACCCTGCAATTCCCTGTAAGACGCCTCCAGCCCATCCAGATCCCACGTCGCGGCATCCTGCAGCACCATCTCGCGAAAACGCCGATCAAGATCCGCCAGCTGCTGCTTCTCGCCCTTGTCCTGCTGCACCTTCTGCAACGCTTCACTCGGCTCCACCAGCGGCACCTCCACCAGACCCGCCGGCAGACTGGCAGCAGCAGGTGTTGCCATCGCCGTCGCTCGACGACCATTTGCCGGCAGCCTGTACGGATCATTGTCCGCCTGCCGCTGCCGCTCAGGATCCACCGGCACCAGAGCCGCCCCAGGCACCCAGCGACGCTCACGCTGCGGCGGGCGAATTTTCAGCATCGCCTGCGTACCCGTCGCCGTATCAATATTCTGCTGTCCCAGAATTGAAACCTTCTCACCCTTCTTCATGCGCCGCTGAAATACCGACGTTTCGTCGCCAAACTCGCTGCCCACACTGGCCACCACGTTCTCCTCCAGAACCTCTCCCTCCTGCTCGCTCAGCCGCTTCACAAATCGCTCCGGAATCCAGCTGAAACTGCCCTCCGGTGGCTCAATCACATACCAGCCACCCGGGTCATGCCGGTACACCCGCACCACCGTTCCGCGCGTCAGTCGCTGAGTCGGATAGTAGGCGTCACCGCCGCCCGAACGGGCAAACGTCTCCTCAGCCGCCACTCGCGCTTCATACGGAAAGCCTCCGCTCTGAGCCTCCGCGATGGAACTCCCGGACCACCACAGCAAACACAACAACACTGCCATCCGCTCACAGCCGGCCGGGAAAAAAAATTCCGCAGCCCCTGCACAACTCAACAGCCACGCCCCGGCACTGCGGCAGATTTTGCCACCAACATCGCCGATTCGGCAGTTTCTGCCGAATGTCGCCAGACCACACAGGACGCCGAATTCTGAAAATGCGTTCAGCATATCAAACTCCATCACTCCCGCTGACACCTCTCGCCAGACACTCCAACACACAGAATTCACCCGCAAAAAACTGAAAATCCTGCGTTTTCTGTCAGGCTCCGCCAGTTGTTCTCCACCGCTGGCAGGTTCCGCCGAAAGTGCAGACAGCGCTTTCAGAAAACCTCACCCCGAATTACAGTTTCCCTCAAATCGACTCAAGTCCGATTTTCCAGACCGGAACCGACTCACCCCGGCGTCCCACCGCTCCGAGATTCCCATGCTGCTCCAACTCCTGCTCGCCCTGATAACCACTCTGCCCCTCAGCAATCCGGCTGCCGGCCACGTCGACAACCAGAAACTGAAGATCGGAGACACAGCTCCGGACTGGAAAAATCTGCCCGGAACCGACGGCCACGAACACTCACTCGACGACTTTTCCAGCCGCGCCGTCGTCGTCCTCTGCTTCACCTGCAACTCCTGCCCCTACTCAGTTGACTACGAGGATCGCCTGATCGAATTCGCCCGGAAATTCGCGGACACACCCGCGGGAGTCGTGCTCGTCGCCATCAACGCCAATCGCAAACCCTCCGAATCGCTGGAGAAAATGTCCGAGCGAGCCCGGCAGAAACAGTTCCCCTTCCTCTACCTGATCGATGAATCCCAGCAGGTCGCCGACAGCTACGGCGCCGTTTACACACCGGAATTCTTCGTACTCAACAAAGATCGGAAAGTCGTCTACATGGGAGCGATGGATGATCGCACCGATGCGAAGCAGGTCACGGCCCGCCATCTCGAGGAGGCCGTAAACGCCGCACTCGCCGGAAAACTGCCTGCCGTCACCAGTGTCCCGGCACGTGGCTGCGCAATCCCCTACCGTACCAGGCAGAGACGCTGACATTGCTCCAGCCGGTTCCACCGTTTCCCCTCACAACAGCTCAGCTCAACACGCAGAAAGGAGTCGCGAAAAGTCATGGATGCGCCGCACCACCAATGCCAGCAACAACACCCGCTAGCAGCTTACGCCACACTCTGCCTCGGGCTGCTGTTCGCAGTCTCTCTGCTCTCCCTCGGTTGCCGCACAACTCGCTCACAAACCTTTTCCAGCGAACGACCACAGTCTCATACCTGGGCAACCGACCACTTCATCGTGCACTCTGATGATCCGCTCCTGCCCGGCGACCCCCTCATCCAGGCACTCCAGGACGTCCGCAACCAACTCGTCAGCCTGCTGCAGCTTCCGGCTCAGCGCGACCTCGTACACGTCTACCTGTTCAGCGATGAAGCATCCTACCGCTGGTACATGCAGTCCACATGGCGCGACCTGCCGCCGCGTCGCGCCTACTTTGTCGGAACAACACGCGAACTGGCCGTCTATTCCTTTCGAGGACAGCATGCCGCAGAAGACCTGCGACATGAGTTTTCTCACGGACTCCTGCACGCCTCACTGCAGTCTGTACCGCTCTGGCTCGACGAAGGACTGGCTGAGTACTTCGAAATCAGCAGTTCCGCAGACAATCAACTCAGCCCACCACACCTGCTGGAACTCACCGAAGCCCGGGCCGACGGCTGGAACCCAGGACTCTACCGACTGGAACAGATCACCGACTTTCGCACTCTGTCACAGCGAGACTATGCCGAGTCGTGGGCCTGGGTACACTTCCTGCTGCATTCCACACCCGAAAGTCGGCAGGTGCTGCTCGACTATCTGCAAACCCTCGCCACCACACGCACACCCGGCAAACTCCTGAACAAACTCGAAGCTGCCGTACCCTCGTGGGCTCTGGATTTCGAAAATTACACCGATCAGCTCATCGCCTCTGCTCCGTTTACAGCCTCAGAGCCCACAGCCGGTCAGCCGCCGGGGACTCCCTGACCCCGCCTGTCTGTCCGCTCGCTGCCGGCACAAACCTGATGTCATCAGGCGGACTTGCGTCGCCGCCCGCGACTTCCTGACTGCGCGGGTGGCTCAACCGACACATCCTGAGCTGACTCAACCGGCTCCGCAGACGCTGCTTCCTGCGGCAGTTCCGAAATCAAAGCTGCTGGCTCGGACGCCGGAACAGCCACAACCCGCATCCCGGCCAGACCACCCGGCAGCACGCCGCTGATTGGTGGATTCGGATTCACATGAATCACACTGCGACTTTGCAGCAGCATGGCTGATAACAGCAGGCCCGCAGACAGCAGGCCTGCACCCGATAATACGCCCCCGGCCACAGCCCCCAGACGAATCTGCAGCACCACACAGACCGCACTCAGCACAACTCCTGACAGCAACAGCACCTGCGCCGGACGACAACGCCCCATGTCCGGCAGAACCGCCCTCAGCACCCACGCCAGAATGCCGGCACAGGGCACCACAATCAGGGCCGGCCTCGCAGCCTGCAGCGGCCCGATCAAACGCGAAAACAGCTCCGCCAGACCACCCGAAGTCAGGTCCGCTGTGTCACTCAACACAAAGAATGCTGCCCCGAAAAACCACACACTCAGCCACCGCCAGCAGCGATATCGTCCATGAAAGTCCACGTGACTGGCCGCTCGCACTGCCGCAATCAGAAGACACAACTGCCCTGACGCAAAAAGCTGTAGTCCTGCCGCTGCCCCCACCACACTGCGACCAGCCGGTCCCGCCACCACGTCAGCAAAAGCCCCGCTCAGAGCCAGACCCATCACGATCAACGGAATCAACACCAGCACACCCACTATCAGCCAGTGCTTCCACAGTCGATCGGAAAGCAGACGCCGAATCAGCCGATCCTTCGTCAGCGACTCAAACGGATCCAGCTCCTGCCCCCCGGAAAAACAAAACAGTCCCCCGGAAATCGCAGAAACATCGTCCGCACCAGCGGATTCCAGAGTCAATCGACGACGACGACGGTCAAGGGATCCGGAATTGCGCACCAGCACCATTTGCTCAGCCCCCCAGCCTTCACCTCTCCTCAGGCACCAAACCACCCGTATCACGTTCGGATCGACCAGCAACCGTCGCAGGATCAGGAAATTCCGCACTGCCTGCACAACCGTCACAGCCGGAAAAGTTCACGACACTCCCACCGGAAACCACAAAACCGCCTGAGACCTGCTCGTTCACTCCGCTTCTCTGTTTGTTTTTCCCGCCAAATCCTCGATACACTGATTGCAATACGCCCGAGTCAGCGTTTGACTCAAACCCTGCCCGAACTCGTCGCCAGTCTCCTCGGAAAGCCTCGCCATGCGGCGGAATTTCGCGGTTTCCCTGCTGCTGCATGGGCTGTGCCTGCTGTCGGCAAACAACCGACTGTTGTCGCAGGACTCTGCCGGCACGGCAGATTTTGAACACAACATCAGGCCCCTGCTGCTGAACCACTGCGGTCAATGTCATGGCCCGCGCCAGCAGAAAGGCGGCCTCAGACTGGACGCCCGCAGTCACTTCTTTCGCGGTGGCGACAGTGGCCCGGTCATTGTCCCCGGAAAAAGCCTCGAAAGCCACCTCATCCAGCGCATCACATCTGCAGATGCCGACCTGCAGATGCCACCCACGGGCCCCCGTTTGACCACCACCGAAATTCAACTTCTGCAGAACTGGATTAATGCCGGTGCTGACTGGCCGGAAACAGAATATGACCGCCAGGCACTGATTGATCCCCGCCGAAAACACTGGTCCTTCCAGCCACTCCCCGCATCTGTCTCTCCACCACCTGCCGATTCTCGCCAGCATCTCACCGATATCGACCGGTTCCTTCTTGACAAACTGTCCCCCCTCGGCCTCAGCCTGAACCCCAGAGCCGATCGTCGCATCCTGATTCGCAGGGCTTACCTCGTCATCACCGGCCTGCTGCCTACTCCGCAGCAGGTTGCTGATTTCGTGGCTGATGAATCGCCAAACGCATGGAACAACCTTATCGAAACACTGCTCAGCAGCCCGCACTATGGCGAACGCTGGGCCCAGCACTGGCTGGACGTGATTCGCTATGCAGATACTCACGGATTTGAAGTCAACACTCCCCGCGATAACGCCTGGCCCTATCGCGACTATGTCATTCGCTCACTCAATTCTGATAAACCATGGAACACTTTCGTCCGCGAGCAGATTGCCGGGGACCTGCTTGGTGAAGATGCAGCCACCGGTTTCCTTGTCGCATCAGCCGTCCTGCTCCCGGGACAAATTGGAGCCGATGACGCCTCCAAACGACTGGCCCGCCAGGACGCACTCGACGAAATCATCGCCGGCACCAGCAGCGCTGTCCTCGGAATCACACTCGCCTGCGCTCGCTGTCACGATCACAAATTTGATCCGCTG